>CALFIT010000064.1 GCA_937877465.1 uncultured Bacteroidales bacterium
TTCAGTTGCCCGAATCGGGATGGACGAATCAGCACGGGCGGCTGCACGTTTTGCAGCAACGAGGCTTTCAACCCGTCGTATTGTCGGCCCGAAAAGAGCATCAAGCAACAGATTGAGGAAGGCATCGAGTTCCACCAACGGCGGTATCGCAGGGCGAGTAAGTATTTGGCTTATTTCCAGCCGTTTTCGAACACCTACAAGCCCCTGGAGGAACTGAAGAGCATTTATGAACAGGCTTTGCAGCCCATAGATTCCCATCGCACAAGCCCTGCAAGGAATGACATGGGCTGCCCAAAACCCGAAATCATCGGCATCGTCATCGGCACGAGGCCTGATTTGATTGATGAGGACATTTTGCGATACCTCAACGAGATACAAAAGACGCATTATGTCATGTTAGAATACGGCGTGGAAAGCGTTTATGATGAAACCTTAAAACGCGTCAACCGAGGGCACGACTTTGCGACGGCGGAAAAAGCCATCCGTATGACCGCCGAATACGGCATCCCCTGCGGCGCACACTTCATCTTCGGTCTGCCTGGCGAAACCAAGGCCATGATGCTCGATGCCGCCGACATCATTTCCCGTCTGCCTTTGACCACGGTCAAGTTCCACCAGTTGCAAATCTTCAAAGGAACGAAAATGACCGAGGAATACCGGCAATATCCAGAGCATTTCCATCTCTTTGACTTGGAGGAATATATCGATTTCGTCATCGACTTTGCCGAACGGCTCCGTCCCGACATCGTCATCGAGCGTTTTGCGGGCGAGGTGCCGCCGCGTTACCTCGTCTCGGAGCCTTGGATGAAACTGCGCTACGACCAAGTGCTGGCGCGCATCGAGAAACGGATGGAAGAGCGCGACACTTGGCAAGGAAAGGCATATAAAAAAGCGCATCCCAACTGAACCGAGACGCGCTTACCCATGACGTATTCCCTTTCTGACAAAAAAAATTATCACAAAAGATAATTCTTTCGGATTTGTTTTGTATCTTTGCAGCATCAAAACCATTCAAACTATGACAAAAGCGACCATTCAATCCGTTAGACAGACCGAAAAAGCAGGGCTATTCACCATTTGCTTTGAGGGTGAAAGCTATACAGAGTTTCAAAAGTTCATCATCAAAGGCAATGAGAACGCAACGCTACAGCCCGACCTCCAAAAGATCTTGAACGCAATCCAACGCATGATGAACGCGGTAGGATTTTTGGAGAGGTATTTTCGTCCCGAAGGGAAAATCCGCGACAGAGTGGCAGCATTGCCATTACAAACCAGCAAGTTAAGGCTTTACTGCCTACGACTTTCCGATAGTGTTCTAATTGTCGGCAATGGTGGACAGAAAACCACAAAGACATACGACGAGGACCCTGAACTCAACGGTTATGTCATTACGCTTCAGAAATTGGACGACATTCTCCGACTTGCCGAACAAAAAGGCACTATCCATATTGAGGAGACAGAAATCGAGGGCATTGACGACCAAACCTTTGACTTATGAAACATGCAGTAGAAACAGAGCAACTCTTTCAGCAAGTGCTTGACGAGACACCCAAAGCCGTCAAGCTGCAAGTCGAATGGTCATACGACATTGCCGACCACATTGATTCAGTATTGAAGCGCAAAAGCATGACACAGAAAGAGTTTGCCAAGTTGGTGGGCACTTCAGAAGCTGCCGTATCGCATTGGATTGGCGGTGGCCATAATTTTACGATTTCCACATTGGCAAAAATCTCAGCGGCTTTGGGTGAGCCGATTATTTCAGTGGTTCATTGACGGATTCCGAAACAAACTCAAAAAAGCCCTGACAATTCACAAACTGCCAGGGCTTTTGTTCAATGATAATTCG
Organism: uncultured Bacteroidales bacterium; assembly: GCA_937877465.1. Taxonomy (GTDB): domain Bacteria; phylum Bacteroidota; class Bacteroidia; order Bacteroidales; family F082; genus Limimorpha. The sequence goes on from CALFIT010000064.1 coordinate 1,847, forward strand.
AGGAATCACTCGCTAACTTCCTTCGCTTTCGCCCTGAAGTTCACCAAGTCTTCCTCGATGAAGTTCTTCACATAGACGCTCTTGCCGATGACGTCTTCCTCGGCGGCGTGGACGTAGACGTTGGCCGACTGGGTGAAGAGATGCGGGGCACGGGTGGCGTCGTCGAGGATGAGCAGCGACATCATGATGTCGCCCGTCATGTCGTAGAGACGACGGGCCAAGAAGTCCTGAACCTCCTGGTTGTTGGCGCCTTTCACATAGTTGATGCTTTGCTCGTAGAGTTCCACGAGGGTACGCACCGTGTTCTGCAAGGGTTTCAGCTCTTCAGTGACTTCGTTTTCAAGCATTTCCTTCATGATGCCGAGGTAGGTGCCGTTGGTGATGTAACGGATGGCGGCCACCACCTGAAGTTGCGTCGTGCCTTC
>CALFIT010000065.1 GCA_937877465.1 uncultured Bacteroidales bacterium
ATTGTTGCCTACAACCAACACTTTTCATCAAAAAATGTTGCCTATAACCAACACTTTTCCGTAAATACTGCTGCCTATAGGCAACACTTTTTCGGGATTGGCAAGAACAATCCATCCCTACTGTAATTTGTTTTCATTGACAATCAACGAAATACAACCAGATTCAAAAAATAGTTTGAAAATTTGTGTAGTTTATATTGTAAACTTATTTATTTTTGCAGCGTCAAATGACTTGAACAACAAACGTTTTACCTTAAACATTAAACATCATGGAAGAAAAAATCGAACAAAACAAGGAAATGTCGGCGGTAAAAAGCCTTTCCCTCATCACCGAAACCCTCAACAACAGTCGCAGAGACATCCTGCGCAACAACTCCAAGTACTTTGTGCTGTGGGGCTGCCTTCTAACAGTCATGTCATTGGCGATTTACCTGCTTTGGCATTTCACAGGCAGTCCCAAGTGGAACTTCCTGTGGTTCGCCATGCCTCTCGGGTGTCCCATCGCAGCCGTAATGGGCAGGCACGACAAGGGTAAGCCCCAAAATGAAATCGGGCGTATCCTTGGTAACATTTGGGACGTTTTCGGCGTGTTTTCTGTTTGCATTAGCGTCATCGCCGTTTTCTTGGTTCCCCTGCATGTGTCGCTGCTCATCGTGGTCATGTTGGGAATCGCTGAAAGCATCTCTGGAGTCGTGCTCAAGAATTGGCCCGTCATCATAGCAGGATTCATCCTCGGTGTGGGCGGTGCATTGGTTGCCGTGCTGGTGAAATCAGAGACCCAATTGCTTCTCTTTACCCTTGGAGGCGTGTTGCTCGCAGCCACTGGATTGACAGTCAAATATCAATACAAATAACCATGCTTCCGAAATTAGACCCACTTCTCCATTCTGAGCTTCGGTTGGCGGTGATGTCCCTCTTGGTCGGGGTAGATGAAGCTGACTTTACCTATCTCAAGAAACAGACGGATGCCACCTCGGGAAACCTCAGCGTGCAGATCGACAAGCTCAGCGTGGCGGGCTACATCGCCGTCGAGAAGGGCTTCAAAGGCAAGATGCCCTGCACCACCTGCAAGATCACGCAAGCCGGAATCGACGCTTTCGAAAGCTACGTGAAGGCCTTGAGGGAATACATTTCCTAAAACAGCAGGGGTTTGGCAGGCTTTCCTGTAACAAACCCCTGCCTTTGTTGCCTGAATTTCTCACAGTGTAACATTGCAATTCCTCAATCATGGTTCTTGGCTCCCGCAGTAAAGTTAGGAATTATTGCAATAGAAAAAATGACAGTTTTGTTATATCAACCATACTATCTCACTGTTTTTCAAGAAAATCATCGTACTTTTGCGGCTTGTTTCACTATTCGATAGGCACTATGTGGCTTCCTTCTGTCAATGCCCGAAAAGAACACCGACGTAAACCCTTGCTCCTGTTGGCATTTCGGCAGGAGTGAGGGTGATTAGTCTATCGACTTTGAGGGTCAGGTGGATGGCGTGGGTAAGCGCAAACTCCACGCCGATGTTGGGATTGACGAAGAAAAAGCTCCCGTTGTGGAGCACGGCATTGGGTTCGGGTGTCCAGTCGTCGTCGGAGCCGTCAAACATCAGCAAGGTCGAGGTCTTGCCTCCGCCTACGGTGAGGCCGATGTAGGGTTGCCAACGGTCAAAACGCCAATAGGCATCCGCGAGAAGCCCGCCCCAACTGGTGCGGATGTAGCTTCCGTTGCCCATCTGTCGCAACGTGGAAACGTATCCCTCGCCCCCAACGCGAAAGTGGTTTCCGAGATGGAAGCGGAGCACGCCGCCCAGACCGAAAGTGGGGCCTTTGGCTTCATAATCCAGGGCTTTGATATTACCGTGAAGGTAACCCGTGTGTACCATCATGCCGCCGTCGAAACGCTGGCGTTCCTGGGCCTGGCAAGGCACCGACGAAAAGATTGCCGTTAAGGCCAAAAAAAGCAAGAATAGGGTTCGGTTCATTGTTTTAAGGTTCCATTATAGGTGAGTTTCTTGCTACCCATTAGGCATGTGAATGAAAGGATGCCATTTTGTTTGCTTCCTTTCAAATGCCGCACAAGGTGCTTCTCGTATCTTTTGGTTTTGTTGGTTGGCACGATGTTGTCCCCGTCTAACTGGTTGTTTTTTATGGCGATGGGGGCTAATTCCACATCGAGTTTGACGGGCATCATTCGGGCGAACTTGACGCCAAAAAGCGTCAACGTGTAGCTGTCATGCTGCGACGTGGGCTGTAATTGAACGGTGACGTTTTCTCGCGTATAGTCGCCCAAGGTCATGGTGCCGTTGAAAAGTTGTGCTTTCAGTGGTGAAATGCTAAGGCACAATAGGATAATAACGAATAATTTGCCCATGGTTTTAAATGCTTTTTGTGCGGTTCCCAAGAAGTCATAAACATTCGGTTTGTTTTATGATGCAAAATTCCACCTCTTTTTGCGATGCCGCAATCCCCAAAAATGGCTATTTTTCGGAAATACATCATCATCGGTAACAAATGTTACGCTTGATGTCGTTGTTGCACAATAATTTTGCGGTACAAACCTAAAGAAAGGAAACACGATGAACTACAACGATTGGAAAGACAAGACCGCCGACTTCAACAGTCCCTCCAACATCGCCTCGCTGCACGAGGAAAACATCTCGAATCGTTGCAATTCCTCAATCATGGTTCTTGGTTTTCGCAGTAATGTTAGGAAGGAATCCGTTTGAATGGGGCAATTTGTTTGTTTTCTGTTTTTCTCGTAAAAAATGAGGCGTTTTGCATTCATTTTCATGTGTGAAAATCATGTTTTTTGGCTCTATTTTACGGTTACTGAAATAGTATGGAATTTTATATCTTTGTCAAACAAGCTGATTATCAAGTTGTTTTTGTTTTGCCTTTGCCATAGCATCTGTGTTTTTCATTGCGGAAATCTTGTTACGAACTTTTCGTAATGGGAAAACTGGTATTTTTGTTTAATCTGCCATGTTTTTTCGCTATTTTCCAAGAAAATCGTCGTGATTTTTGTTGGGTACATACAATTGTTTTTGGAATCCCATTGTTTTATTCAAGAAAAGTTGTAATTTTGCAGCGTCTCTTGAATGAAATGACAAATGACCTATCTGCAATTTAGGGAACAATGGCACAGGGTTGGCTGCTTCAACATCTATCAGGTTAAGGCAGCCTGC
>CALFIT010000066.1 GCA_937877465.1 uncultured Bacteroidales bacterium
CCATCATCGGCATCACGCCCAACAACGTGGGGGTGAGGCTGGCGCGCATCAAGGAAAAATTAGTGAAAATGTCGAAAAACGAATGAAAGGGAATCATCATGGAAAACAACGAAAACAACAATCTGAACGAACTCAACCAACTGAAAGCGCAATACGAAACGCTGAAAGAGCAGTTTGACCAGCAGGAAATCGTCAATGACAGGCTGATGAAGTCGTCCATCAGGCATAGTACCGATTTTTACAGACGCTACCGTTGGAAATCTGCGGTCGGATACCCTGTGGCTGCAATTTTTTTCCTTTGGGTTGTCAAAGAAATGGGCAACGATCGGTCGATGCAGCTGTTTTGCATCCTGTTCTTCTCGATTTGTTTAGCCATAGAGTTATGGATAACACGGAAATTTCGTTTTAAAGCATTGGAAAACAGTGATTTGCTTACTTTGTCGAATCATGCCCGGAGTTTCAAGAAGTTTTTTTCTTTCTTTACTATTCTCAACTATTCAACGGGTCTCATCCTCGTTTTTGGAGCGCTTTTGGCTTTATTGGGAGATAGGTTGCATTTGCATAATATGACCTCGGTGGTCATTTTGTTTTGTGCTGCCCTTGTGTTTTTCGTTTTTCTTGGTATTTCCGAAATCCGCTATAAAACAAGACCTTGCGACGACATCATCCGCCAAATCGAGGCTTCCGAAATTAACTTAGTCAATAACAAGAAAACAGGATTCACTATGAAACAGAAACTGCTTTGCACGGCCATGCTGGTCGTGTTTCTCGGATTTGATGTTTGGGCTTACCAGATTATCGCGTCCAACTTGAAACTGCCGCCGATGTATCGGCAGGTCACCTACACGCGTACTGGCGACAATCTTCCCGTGGAAGACGATCTCTCGATTTGGGTAGTCTTTGCCGATACGCTCATCTCCGCCGAGGATGTCCCCGCCTTGACCAAACTATGGCAAGAAGATCCTTCTCTCGTTGTCGCGAAGGGGTATGGCGACGACGGAGAGACCGTGAACCTTTACGCGCTGAAAATGGCCTCACCCGAAGGTCCCTTGGTCAGCTCGAAACGCCTTGGCGGAAAGCCTGTTGTGGAAAAAATCAGAGTGCGAGAACCCCAAATCGACCGTGGAGAGGAAACCATCCCTGTGGTGATTTTCTTGACACCCGAGGCGAAACAACTTTGGAGCGAACAATTCGACTCGAATGAGGAAACCAAGTCGATAGACATTGCCCTTGTCATTGACGGAGTTGTGTATAAGAGGCTGAATTTCACTTCTTTGCATGGCGTTACCAACAACTCGTTCTTCATCCATTGGAAATGGGGAAAAGACAAATTGGACGACTTCTGCGCACGGTTGATGAAACAGTGAGTATGGCACGCATCAATAAAAATCTTTCAAACGGCAATATATATAAGGTGTCGTCGTTATCAAGGAAACTAACTCAAAACAATTCATTCATCGCAAAATCTACGATCATGAACAAGCGCATTTTCATGCTTCTGGCACTTGTCGGGTGCTTTATTATGCCAGCCTTGGCGCAAAGCAAAATCACGGGAACCATCGTCGATGAGGCTAATAACCAAGGCATTCCTTTCGTCAATGTGGGCCTGTTCCGTCAGGCGGATAGCGTGTTTGTCAGCGGGGCGGCTTCCGACGACAAGGGCCGTTTCGAGCTGTTGGCGCCCAACGGCGACTACC
>CALFIT010000067.1 GCA_937877465.1 uncultured Bacteroidales bacterium
ATTACCCCATCCCTCCGCATAAGCAAAAATGCTATTCGGAGTGGAACGGGATGGAATTGCCGATTACCGAACAGATTCATCGCGAGGAACTGAGCTTGCCTATCAGTCCGGTGATGACAATTCAGGATGCGGGTCGAGTTGTGGAATTGTTAAACAAATGGTCGTGAATTATGGGAACCCCTAAAGTGTCTGTGATAGTTATTACTTATAATCAGGAGGATTCTCTCCCAGTTGCTCTTGATTCAATTGTGAACCAGGAGTGCTCGTTTGATGTTGAAACTATAGTAGGAGAAGATTGCTCAACCGATAAGACGAGATTGGTTTTGGAAGAATATGCATCAAAGTATAAGGGAATAATTAAGCCTTTGTTCAACAAGACAAATCAGGGGATTCTGCGTAATTTTGCATCTGTAGTCTCTGAAGCTAACGGAGAATATGTCGCCTTTTGTGACGGAGATGACTATTGGTGCGACAAGCAGAAATTGGCAAAACAGGTGGATATTCTTGATTCCAATCCAGACATCGGGTTGGTGTATACAGATGTTATTATGGATTCCAGAATAACAGGTCAGAAGTATTATCGTGGCATGGCCTCCCCTCAACAAGATCAGTTTACTCAATTGTTGAAGGGTAATATCATTGTGTCTTCAACCGTTTGCATGCGCTCTGATTTGTTAAGATTTGTAAATTTTGACAATTATATAGAACAGGGCTTCTTAATGGAAGATTACCCAATGTGGTTGTCGTTGAGTTTGCATACCAGGTTCCATTATCTGAAAGAAGCTACGGCATGCTATGTGATAAAAAGGGATGTCGTGGTTTCAGAGGAAGTCAGCAATCATGCAATGCGATTTGATGAGAATTCTACAAAAATACGGCTTTATTTTCAAGAATCTTTTGCTGATAATACCTCGCTCAGTAAGGATGACATCTTGGATGATCATTGTGCGTTGGGATATAAATGTGGCCTGAACATGAACGACCGGGAATTCGCTTTGCGGTATGTGAGCCAGATGCACAATAGGACACCTTATGTGAAGCGGCTGACGATGATATGCAAGTCACATTTGCTGTTCGGCATGTATCAAATGTATCGGGGCTTAACGGGCAAGAAACGCTCGCCTCTGGAGATGTATTTTGGTATGTAATTATTGAAAAAATGAATGCTATGTCAGGTTCGTTGGTAACGAGAGCACGGCGATATTGGGCTGTCGCATTGTTGATGCTGGCAATCTATGTCTTGTATGCTGTTCTGAATTGGATGACGCCAATGTGGTGCGATGATCTTGATTATGGTGATGCAGGACATACATTGAAAGATATTTTCCATAGGGAAACTTATGATTATTTTCATGCCAACGGCAGGATTTTTTCGCATTCGTTGGTCCAATTGTTTGCTGGAATTTTGGGCAAGCCTTTGTTTAATCTGTTCAACCCCTTGCCTACCTTGTTGATGGTCATCCTGTTGCCCTTGGCTTCGGGGATGGGTTGGAGGATGGGTGGAGACAAGTTGCGTCAGGTAATGTTTTTGTCTGTGTCCTTGTTGCTGGTGTGGTTTACGCTCCCTGACCAATACATAACCATGTTTATGATAGCAGGCAGCTCAAACTATATTTGGGCTGCAGTGTTGAATCTATTATTCGTGGTTATGCTTAGGCGTCTTTTGCAGAAGGATGGCAATGTGAAAAAAGAACAGTGGATTGCGGTTTGCTTTCTGTCTTTCTTCGCTGGCGCATGGATGGAAATGTATTCGATAGCTATTGTGCCCGCTGTTTTCTGTTGGCTGGCACTAGAAAGGAAACACTTGAACAAGAGGGTCTTGATCCCTTATGTTTTGTATATTGTGGGTGCCATGATTGTCATTTTTGCTCCAGGTAACTTCGTTAGGCAAGGGCAGGCGGTAAATGGTCGGGCAGGTATCATTACATGGATGGTAACCCAGTTGGAGTTGGCAATACGGTTTAAATTGATATGGGTTTGGATTGGTTCATTAGTTTTGCTGGCTTTTGAGCTGTTGAGAAAGCAAATCAGGATAAAGGCTTTTTTGACCGATAATTTGGTTTGGTTGGTCGGAATCGCTGTTTCCTATGCGTTTTTGTTTGTTTCAGGGGTGAACTCTTATCGGTCGCAATGGGCTATTTACCTGTTTAGTTTTGTCGTTTTGTTCTATTTGTTGGATAGAATACAAACGAACAAGTGGATAAATGTCGCTGTGGCCGTAGTTGTGTTGACAGGTGTCGTCGTGGATTTCTCGCACGAGTACAAGGCTTTTCGTGGAAAACAGACTGCTGTGAAAGAGATGTTGGTTAAGACTCAAGAGAAGACCTTGGTTGATGGCCAGTATTATTTGTGGCCCAACACTGCCACGACGCGTAAGTCTATCCCATCACCGACGGGGTTGAATGGCCTTTGGCCCGGCAATTCGTTTGCGACTTTCCATCATTTGGAAGGCTTTGTTATTATGCCGGAGCGGGTGTTCCCCTATTGTACGGGCGAAAGACGATTTGATTCATTGTATTATGACCTTGTGCCAGTGGTCGACGGTATGGCTGTGATGAAATTGGCAGATGGGGTATCAGATTTGGTGTTGGCTTATGAGTATGAATCCGATAAACCTTATGTGTTAAGGAGTAAGCCTAGCCGATTACTGTCTGCCTTAGGTTGTGAAACGGCGGTTCGAAAGGTTTATGGTCCGGGAAGGCCATTGTTGGGTTTCCTTTTGGAAAAGTCGTATCCTTTGGAGTCGATTAGTCGTGTGTCGGATGGAGTGGAGGAGGTCTTTGTGTTTGATTTTCATAATACACGCTACTTGGCAGCTCCTGTCGACATGCTTAGGCCTTTTTATGCCGCCTCGGTGAAAAATGTGACGATAGAGAGATGAAATTGTCTAACCCCAAAGTCGCTGAATTCGTTCGTTTTTGCTTGGTTGGCCTGGCTGCCACGGCCATCCATTATGGACTTTATTTGGCGTTGATACATGGATTTCGCATAGAAAAAGAAATATGGATAAATGTGGCTTATACAATTGGCTACCTGGTGAGTTGGTGCGTCAATTTGTATTTGACAGCACATTTCACATTCCAAGAAGAGGTTACGGTAAAAAGAGGGATAGGCTTTGCAGTTAGTCATGTCATAAATTATGCACTGCATATTGTTTTTCTGAATTTGTTTCTGCGTGTTGGAGTTCCACAGCAATTTGCCCCCATCCCGGTTTATTGTGTTGTGGTCCCGATTAATTTCGTTTTGGTTAGGACGGTTTTCAAAAGATTGAAATGATGAAAAAAATCAGTGTCTTGGTACCTTGCTATAACGAGGAGCAATCGCTGCCTTTGTTATACGATGAATTGCTTCGAGTGGTCGACAACCTGTCTACGTATGAATGGGAATTCTTGTTCGTGAACGATGGGAGCAAGGACAACACTTTGCAGTTGTTGGCGTCAATGCGGGAGAAGGATCGTCGTGTCAACTATTTGGATTTAAGTCGGAATTTCGGTAAGGAAAATGCCATGCTTGCAGGTTTCGATTATGTTACAGGCGATTGCATGATCCTGATGGATGCTGATTTGCAAGATCCACCGTCGTTGATTCCAGAATTGTTGAAGGAATGGGAGAATGGATACCAAGATGTTTATGCGCGTCGTCGTGATAGGGGAAGAGAGTCATGGTTGCGCAAAAAGTTTAGCATGTTGTTCTATCGAATTCTTGACCATTCCACACGGTTTGACATCCTTCAAAACGTTGGTGACTTTCGTTTGCTTGATCGCCAATGTATCGATGCCTTGTGCCAGATGCGAGAGACCGAGCGATATACGAAGGGTATGTTTTGTTGGATAGGATTCAATAAGAAAGAAGTCGTGTTCGACAGAGGTGACAGGAAGGCAGGAGATAGTAAATGGAACTTCAAGTCGTTATTCAATTTGGCGATTGAGGGGATTACATCTTTTACTACGACGCCTTTGCGATTTGCCACGATTATAGGCTTCATAGTTGCGCTTGGGGCTTTTTTGGCTGGATTATTCTATCTTGTAAAGACTATCATTTACGGTGATCAGGTCAGAGGTTTTACGACTTTGATAGTGTTCATTTCGTTTTTCGGTGGATTGCAACTTATGGCAATAGGCATTTTGGGCGAGTATTTAGGCCGGATTTTCAACGAAGTAAAAGGACGCCCCGTATACCTGGTCAATACTTTTAATGGGGAGCCTCAAAAAAGAAGGAGTTGATAAATGGTTTTTTCCCTAGATAAACAAGATACAGCAGTATTGAAGGGAATTGCAATTTGTTCAATGCTATTTCATCATTTGTATGCTGTTAGCCCCCCCCTAAATTCCAATCTAAATGATGTAGAAGGGTTGCTGCGATGGTTAGGTGAATTGGGAAAGGTGTGTGTCGCAATTTTTTTGTTTTGTTCTGGATACGGTATGTCTGTCCAGTTTGACAAGGCGTCTCAGATGAGTTTTCTTTCTTCAGCGAAGATTGTATTTAAGCGTCTTTTAAAATTCTATCTAGGGTATTGGGTGGTTTTTATTGTATTTGTGCCTATAACGATATTTGTTTTCAATCGTCCTTTGTCGCTATCTTATGGAACAAATGTGAACATTGTCAAACGTTTCGTATATGATTTTTTTGGAATCCAAGGTTTCCATTCCTATAATGTCACTTGGTGGTTTAATTTACTTATTCTTATCTTTTACCTTGCTTCTCCTGTTTTATGTTGGTTGTCAAAGCGTTGTGGAACATTGTTGCTTTTGTTATGTTTGGCTCTTTTAAGGTTGAAGAATGTAATTCCAGGTAATTATATTGATAAGTAAATGTTCAAAATTAGTTTTCTATTATTAATACTATTAGGCTGCGATTCTCGTTATCATAGGGCAAACCATATTGGACATGAGAAAAGCAGTACGATTAGAACTAAACGAAGCCCAGCGGTTGGAACTCGAGCGAGGATACCGCAAGGGAGAGAAGCATTGCTTCAGGATGAGGTGCTTGGCCCTACTCCTGAAAGCGGAAGGGCTGTCCGCAGCGGAAGTTGGCGAGAGGACAGGGATGGAGCAGCACACCGTGAGGAACTGGCTGAAACGGTACGAGCAAGAGGGAATCAAAGGCCTGGAGACACGTCCCGGCAGAGGCCGCAAGCCGATAATGGACTGCTCGGACGAGGAGGCTGTCCGACGCGCGATAGAGCAGGACAGGCAAAGCGTGAACAAGGCACGGGAAGCGTGGCAGCAGGCCAGCGGCAAGGAGGCCAGCGAATCGACGTTCAAGCGTTTTTTATCCGCTTTGGCGCAAGATATAAGCGTATAAGGAAACGCCCAAGGGGAAAACCCTCGCCGCAGCTCTACGAGTACAAGGCCGAGAAGCTGCAAGAACTTGAACAAAAGGCGGATGACGGAAGGATAGACCTCTACTATGCCGACGAGAGCCACGTCTGCACCGAAGGCTACGTCCCCTACGGATGGCAGTTTCAAGGTGAGGATGTCCACGTCCCGTCCCAGAAGATAGCCCGCCTCAACATATTCGGCATGACCACAAGGGACAACCGTTACGAAGGCTTCACGTCTAGGAGCGGCATAACCTCCGAGAAGCTGGCGGACTTCCTTGACAGGCTGTCGCTCAGACCTCGGGAAAGGAACACCGTCATCGTGCTTGACAACGCCAGCATTCACCGCAGCAAACTCATCAAGGAGTTGAGGCACGTCTGGGAGAACAGGGGACTGTTCCTCTTCTTTCTCCCTCCGTACTCGCCGCATCTCAACATTGCGGAAACGCTGTGGCGAATACTCAAGGGAAAGTGGATTCGACCGCAGGACTACCAGTCCACAGACACCCTCTTCTACGCCACCGACAGAGCCTTGGCCTCGATCGGAAAATCCAACTTCATCAACTACTCTCATTATGCAGCTTAATTTTGACTAGTTACTTATCTATGTTTGGCTATTCCCATTCGTTGTCGGTATGCTATGGAAAAATGGCGGAAATAAGTTTCCATGTATTTCAAAATGGTTGTCGGAACATAAAGTTTTGTTCTCAATAATTACATTGTCTTTGCTGGCACTGATGATTTGTATACGGATGCTACCGTGGATTCCTTTTTGGGGAGGAACCCATGTTGATGGTTTTCTTACCCTCGCGCTAGTTCTGTTTGTGATTTCCACCTTTAGACAAATTACGGTTGCGTCAAAAATGTTTGTTTTTTTCGGCAAACATTCAATGAATATTTATCTTATTCACGCCTTTATTTGTTGGTATTGGTGCCCAAAGTGGTTGTATTCTAATTATTGGATGAGCAATGGTATTAATTTCATCGCCCTATTAACAATTTGTTTGTTACTAAGCATGTTGTTGGAGTTCATAAAAAATAAAATCGGTTTATACCGCATACAAGGAAAACTGGTTGAAACAATAGAAAAACTGTAAATAATTGGTTAATGATAAAAAACGGTGATTTGGAAAACAAAGTTTCTATTATTGTTCCTGTGTATAATGCAGAGGAATATCTTAAAAAATGCCTTGATAGCATTCTGAGGCAAACTTTTGGTGATTGGATATGTTATTTGGTGAACGACGGTTCTACTGATGATAGCCAATCGATTATTGAAGAGTATTGTCAGGTGGACGATAGGTTTGTAGGACTTACCAAGCAGAATGAAGGGTCGCCTGCAAAAACGATTCGATATGCATTTAAATATATAGAATCGGAATTTATTATTGCTATTGGAAATGACGATGCCATATCAGATGACTATGTTGAAAAACTTTTGAATAGACAAAAAGGAACTAATGCTGATTTGGTGATTCCATATATGGTGTTTATGGATGAAAGTCTACGAGATGAGAAATTTAGACTTCCAAATTATCAATTTGATATTCAACAGGTTATGTGGGGGGGGGCAGGCTTGCTTGTTAACTATTCCCGAATATAAAATTGGATTTAATGGTTCGTTGGTTCGACGCAGATTGTATGATTTTACAACCGATGGTGCTTTGATGAATACGGATGAACTTTGGACTAGAGAATTATTAATAAATAGTTCAGTTGTCGCTTTTTCGGATTCCGAGTATTACTATCGATCCAATCCAGATAGTATAACTAAAAAGTTTTCACCTCGGCTTTTCGAAAAAAGTGTAACAGAAGCATTGCTTGTGGATTTTGCAAAAACTTATTTCCCCGAAAACCAAGAATTGGTCCAAACATTAAGGCGAAAACATTTTTCTGGTCTTCAATGGAATATTGTTTTTTACGATAAAGAAAAGGATAAATTTACGGATGAAGAACGCCGAAGAATCGAGAGCGTTTTAGCTCAATCATACAAATTCCTTAATGGATTTGAAATAATGAAAGATAGCCTGAAATGGGGAATTGCTGTTGCATTATTAAGACGTTTTTCATGGTATCAGCGATTGGTCGTTTCTCATTTCAATAAAAAGAATATAAAGTAATCATTTATGCGTACCCCCGTCCTCCTCATCGCCTTCAACCGCCCCGATCACACCAGGCGGGTGCTGGAAACCATTTTGGCAGCCTATTAGAGTATGAATATGGATTTGTCCTATATTAGAAGTTTGGTCGGACAAAACGAGTCCGCCTCCGTTGAGTTAAAAAGCTCTACTGGCCAACTCGAAAGAGGCATGGAAACGCTTTGCGCTTTTCTGAATGCTGAAGGAGGCTCTGTTGTTTTTGGTGTGGAAGATGACGGGAAAATCGTGGGACAACAGGTCGCCGACAAGACCAAAAGGCAGATTGCAGAATGTTTGCGGCAGTTTGAACCTTTCCCGTATAATCCTTTGATTGCAAAGGGGTACTATTACAGGGAACTGTTTGAGAATTGGGGCAGGGGCATCCGTTTGATGGTGGATGAATGTAGGAATGTGGGTTTAAGGGAACCGTTTCTCTCCTCTAATGAATACTTGGTTACGACGGTTTTTTATCATAATGATGCAAGTGTTTCGTTACCGAATAAATTGCAGGATAAATTGCAGGATAAATTGCAGGATAAATTGCTCGAGTTGCTTGGTGAGCATCCTAATATTACGGTCAAAGAGTTGGTGGTATTGTTGGAAGTGTCAGAGAGAGCCGTGTATTACAATTTGAAGCACTTGGCGGATAAGGGACTGATTGTTCGTGTTGGTGCCCGCAAAAACGGCCATTGGCAGGTGAACATAGCAAAGGAGGAGGAAAAAGATGCCTAATCTCCATATCCCCATCCTCCTTATCACCTTCAACCGCCCCGATCACACCAGGCGGGTGCTGGAAAATTGATTTAGTGTGTTTGCAAAGGAAAAAACATTGGAGTTGCTTCGGCATAGCGGGAAGGCGATGCTCGGATAAAACATTTTTTAAAAAATCATTTCTATAAAAATCATAGTTGTGAGATTCATTGACAGAGAGAAAGAGATAGGGCGACTACGAGACAGGTTGCTTGGCGATGGGAGGGTTTTCATCGTGGTTTATGGTCGGCGAAGATTCGGGAAATCGACGCTAATACGCCATGTTATGCGAAACGACGATGTCTATTACATGGCCGAAAAAAACGAAATGACAATGCAACTGTCGCTTTTGCAGCAGGCTATTGCTTCTGTTTATCCATCATTCACCGGCATGACTTTTGGCTCTTGGGAGGGAGTGCTTCTTAATTTCAATGAAATATGCAGGGGCGGTTCCACCTTGGTTTTGGACGAGTTTCCCTATTTGGTAAAGGCATGTCCTTCACTGCCGTCAACTTTGCAACGGCTGATTGACAGCCGCATACTGAAATTCAATCTCATCATTTGCGGTTCTTCGCAAAGAATGATGCAAAAGATGGTTTTGGATGCATCCGAGCCACTCTATGGCAGAGCCGACGAAAGGTTGAATTTGCAGCCTATACCGGTGAGGTACTGGAAAGAGGAGTTTCAACTCTCTGCCACTCAAGTCGTTGAAGAATACAGCGTATGGGGCGGCGTCCCTAGATATTGGGAATTGCGTGAACGGGAGAGCAGTTTCGAAGATGCCTTGGATAATTTGCTGCTCGACCCCAACGGACTGCTTTACGACGAGCCACTTACCCTCTTTTTCGACGAAGATGGCAAGGGCTCCTTGTACACTTCCATTATGAATGCATTGGGCGCAGGAAACAGGCAGTATTCCCGTTTGGCAAGTGCCGTGGGCAAAAAAACCACAGAACTTTCCGTCCCATTGAAAAACCTGGGTGAGATGTCGTTCATAGCCAAGGAAGTGCCTTTTGGCGAATCGGAAAAGAAAAGCAAAAAAACCTTGTATCGCATCGCCGATCCATTTATGGATTTTTACTATCATTTTGTCTCGCCAAACAAGTCTTTGCTTGCCATTGGGAGAAACGGAAGAGTGAAAGACATCATACGAAATCAGTTCAACACTTATGTCGGCGACTATTGGGAGCTTTTTTGTAGGACTGCCGTTTCCGGCAACGAGTTAGAGGGCCACAATTGGATGATGGCCAAACGCTGGTGGGGCACCGTTTTGAATGAAAAAGGGGAACAGGAACAGGTGGAGTTTGATGTAGTGGCCGAAAGTGACGATAAAAAATACCTGTTGATAGGTGAATGTAAATGGCAAAAGCCCGATTACGCAGAACGCCTGCTTGCCGAACTCAAGAGGAAATCCTTGCTTGTCCCATTCATAGGTAAACATAAGGTTATCTATGCTCTGTTCCTGAAAAACAAACCTATAGATGAAGTGGACGCCCCAGTTTTTCTACCCGACGATGTGCTACCTTATTGTTGATTATGGCTGTTTTTGGAAGTGTTGGATGTATGTGCATTGAACAAGAAATGACATCCCCATCCGTCCTCCTCATCGCCTTCAACCGTCCCGAGCATACGCGGCGGGTGCTGGAAATAAATAATAAGAAATGTTGACTCAAGACAAAATATACGACTTGCTCCGTAGGGGCGAAAAGCCGGTGCTTAACGAACGCTATGAATTGCAAATCGTGGAGCTTTCGTTTGGCGGGATGAACCGTGAGGAAGGCAATCCGCCTGTAAATCCCGAAAATCCGCCTGTAAATTCCGAAAATCTGCCTGTAAATTCCGAAAATCTGCCTGTAAATCCCCAAAATCTGCCTGTAAATTCTGAGAATCTGCCTGTAAATCTTGGCGAATTAGACAAACATATTTTAATGGAAATGATGGCTAAGCCCAAGTTGACATACGCAGAATTGGCAACTTTAGTTGGAAAAACTAGGGAAACCATACGGATTCATATCAAGTCATTGAAAGAAAAAGGGTTAATCACCCGCGTTGGTTCCGACAAGGATGGCCATTGGCAGGTGAACATATCAAAGGAGGAAAACAAAGATGTCTGATATTCATTCCCCCATCCTCCTCATCGCCTTCAACCGCCTCGGTCATAGGCTGGTGGATAAAAAGCGAATCTGAAAAAAAGATTATCTTATGGGACTTTACATCAATACGGGAAATGAAGGCTTCCGCTCGGCACGCAATGGCGAGTATGTCGATAAGAGCTTGCTCATCGACGTGGTCAACGCCTCGCTCAATTCCGAGCGGCAGTTTATATGCGTCAGCCGTGCCCGCAGGTTCGGCAAGTCGATGGCGGCTCGAATGCTCAACGCCTACTACGACCAGTCCTGCCAGTCAGAAGCGTTGTTCGCCGACCTGAAGATTGCTGCAAAGCCTTCGTTCAAGGAGAACCTGAACAGATTCCCCGTGCTCTTTGTGGACATGACGAACTTCATCACCCGTTATCGCAACCGTGACGACATTGTTGAGCATATCGAACACGACCTTGTGGCGGAATTGGAAAGCGCCTATCCCGACGTGCAGCATAATACCAAGGGGGAATTGCTCCCACTGCTCAACGACATCGTGGCGCAGGCCGAGCCGCAGAAATTCATCATGATCATCGACGAATGGGATGCCATCCTGCGTGAGTTTCCCGCAGGCAGCGAGGCCACTACAAGGTTTATCGACTTCCTGCGCCTGCTGTTCAAGTCGGGCAATTCCATGTCGGTCTTTGCTTGCGTCGACATGCCGGCCCTCGTTCTCGAACTGAAGTATGATCAGGATGCCTCAACTGCCCTCAACCAAATTCAAGCCAAACATTACACCGACTCGCTGCTGGACTATGTGGGCGAGGTCGTATTGGTTGGCATCAACTACGACAAAAAGACCAAACGGCATCAATGCGTCATCGGAAAGATGGAAAAAGGCAAAACTTCCGATAAATTTCCGATAAATGTCGGAACTTCCGATAAAACTTCCGATAAATTTCCGATAAAATCGAAAATTTCCGATAAATTGGTGGCGATTGTGGAATATATGGAAGCCCATCAGGGAACGATAACCCAAGTGGAGGTGGCCGCCATGTTCGGCGTCAGCGACCGGCAGGCGCGCAACTACCTGAACCTGCTCGTCGTCCAAGGAAAAGTGGAGCCGATAGGGGCTAACAAGAATAGAATATACAAATTGTTAATTTGATAACTGATGTCAACCTTTACCCCCATCCTCCTCATCACCTTCAACCGCCCTGAGCATACACGACGGACCATTGATGCGTTGCGTGTTCAGCATCCGCCTTTGGTATATGTGTTCCAAGACGGACCGCGCCAAAACAATGAAAGCGATCGCGAAAAATGCCGGCAGGTCAGGCAAGTAATTGAAGATAGTGTTGATTGGCCTTGTGAGTTGCATACATCTTTCTCTGAAGTGAATAGAGGCTGTCGTGATGCCATAATATTTGCCATCACGGAAGTCCTCAAATTGCATGAGTCTGTTATTGTGGTTGAAGATGACATCATCACTTCGCCTGCTTTCTATACCTATATGTGCAAGGCTCTTGAGCATTATAAAGATCGAAAAACCGTTTTTTCCATTAGCGGACATAGCCATTCGCCAAACAGGTTCCAAGTACCAACAGACTATCCTTATGATGTATATGCTTCTCCTCGTTTGTTCAATTGGGGTTGGGGGACATGGCGCGACCGTTGGGAACAAACCGACTGGTCGATGTCGTATTATGAAGGCTTTATGAAACATCCGTATGAACGTCAGGCTTTTAATAGGGGCGGCGACGACATGGTTCCAATGTTGGTGGATGAGAAAGAGGGAAGAAGCAGCGCATGGGACATTCAGTTTGCTTTTGCACATTTCAGGAATCATGCCGTATCAATAGTCCCTTGTGTTAGTTATACTCATAATATTGGTATGGATGGGTCGGGGACTCATTGTCAACCATCAGCCGTCGGGAGTTTTGACTATTCTCTTTTGAACCAAAACGACTGTCCCGTGTTCCTTGATAATTTGTACTTCGATAGTAGAATCATCAATTTGTTATACTCGGCATTCGCGAGAAAAAAACGTCCCAAATGGCAAAAACTTGTCAATTTTGTTGCGCGTAAGTTGGGAATGGAACCTCCATTTGCTATCAAAAAGAGAGTTTATGCAGAATGCTAAAGTCCTTTCCGTATGCACCTCGCTCGGTGGCGGGGCGGGCCGCGCGGCCTACCGCATCCATCAGGGGGTGCGTGGGCTTGGCGTCGACAGTCGTATGTTGTTGAAAGATGGTAGGAGCAACGATCCAAGCATCCTCACCTTGGAAGGGTTTGCCCCGAATAATCCGCTCTATAAGGCTTTCGACTGGACGCGCAACAAGTGCAAGAACAAAATACAGCACTACCGTTGGAACCAATATCCCGACCGCGACAAGGTCTTCATGTCCGACCTGCGTGGGACGGACTTGCATGGGGCCTTGCGCAAACTGGATTACGATGTCCTACACTTGCATTGGATCAATCTGCGTTATGTACACATAAAGGATTTGCCGAAAGGCAAACCCATCGTTTGGACCTTGCACGACAGCTGGCCATTCTGCGGTGTTTGCCATTATTTCTTTGAATGTGAGCGATATAAGCAACAGTGCGGCAGTTGCCCCTTCCTGCATTCCGACAAAGCCGATGACTTGAGCCATAAAGTGTGGCAAGAAAAGTCTGAGATTTATAAGGATTTGGACTTGCACATCGTGTCGCCAAGCCGATGGTTGGGCGATTGCGCCAAGCGAAGCAGCCTGTTGGGACGGTTCCCGGTGACGGTAATCCCGAATTGCTTGGACGTAAACGCATTCCGTCCGCTCGATGAAAAGGAAATTTCGCCCAGGTGGAAGAAACTGATGGCTATTGGAAGAAATAAACATTTGGCTCTTTTTGGGGCTAATAATGCAACGCAAGACAAAATTAAAGGCTTCAGCTATTTGATTTCGGCCTTGAAGCATCTGGAACAGACCGGCCACGGCGACGATTTCGAGTTGGTGGTCTTTGGTGCGTCGGAGTCCGAGCTGAGCATGGATGTCAATATCCCGATTCATTATGTGGGCTATGTGGGCAACACGGACGAACTGGTGTCGTTGTACAACCTTGCCAGCGTGATGGTGGTGCCATCGCTGACCGAGAACCTCTCGTGCGCCATTATGGAAAGCCTTTCGTGCGGCACGCCTGTTGCTGGATTCGACATCGGAGGCAATGGCGATATGATTGAGCACAAAACCAACGGCTATTTGGCCAAAGAAAAGGACGATGCGGATTTGGCGCAAGGCATCCTGTGGTGTCTTGAAAACAACGCCAACAACCGATTAGGCAAGGCCGCCCGCGAGAAAGTGCTGAGGGAATATTCTTTCGATGCAGTTTGTCGGCAGTATAAAGCATTGTATGAAAAAGTCATAAAACAATAAGCATGCGCCTCTCCCTCATTACCATTAACCGCAACAATGCAATATTTGTCGTTTTATGATTGTCATTTCTTACCATAGCGATAATGTTCTTTCTTTTATGGTATGATTTTTGATTTAAACGATAAAATATTATTGTTTATATAGCAAATGATGGACATTTATTCTGCCTCAAACACAGAGTTGATAAGGATGATAGGGCGGCGGTTCAAGACCTACCGCATCCGGTGTCGGCTGACCCAGCAGGAATTGGCCGAACAGACAGGGGTGAGCGTACCGACCATTCGCTGCTTCGAGAACGGGAGGACGACCAATGTGTCGTTGCAAGTGTTACTGTCGCTGATGCGGGCCGTGGGACAATTGGAACAAATCGCGCTGCTCTTGCCCGAGCTGCCCGTAAACCCCAAGGATGTGTTTGAGAAGAAAAACGAACCCAAGCGCGTGAGACATGGAAAATAAGGCGGTTGCGATAGGACTTTGGGGCAAGGTGGTGGGCTATCTTTCGTGGGATGCTCGCCATCGGTGCTCGTCGTTTGTGTTCGACGAAGGCTTTTTGTCCACCTCGTGGGACGTGGCGCCTTTGGGCTGGTCCATCCATACGCCGTCAGCATTGTTGCCTCGCAGGGGCAATGTTGGGAAACTCTATGCGGGATTGCCGCCTTTTGTGGCCGACTCGTTGCCCGACCGTTGGGGCAACCGCGTTTTCGACGCTTGGGCCAAGCGGAATGGCATCGCCCGGCACGAACTTACGCCTCTCGATAGGCTGACGTTTATAGGAAAGCGCGGAATGGGCGCCTTGGAGTATGAGCCGGCACGGTTGCAGGCGGAAGACGCCCTTCCGCTTCCCATGGCCGAGCTTTATTCGTTGGCGCTCGCCATTCAGGAGGAACGGCAGGAGGTGTGGCTCAAACAGGGTGGAGATGTGCTGTTGGAAGATATTTACCGTGTAGGAACTTCGGCGGGAGGAAAGAGAGCCAAGGCGGTCGTGGCAATGAATGAGGCGGGCAACATCAGGTCAGGACAAGCTGATTTGCCCAAAGAATTTACGCATTTTATCTTGAAATTCAACGACGACAAGGCATTCCCTTTTTCCGAGGTCGAATATGCCTATTATAGGATGGCTTGCGCGGCAGGGATCACGATGATGCCCAGCCGACTGATGGAAATTGAAGGCATAAAGCATTTCCTCACCGAACGTTTTGATCGGAGAAATGGGGAAAAAGTGCATGTGCTTACGCTCGCGGCGATGGATACCGAAGCCGATTCGTATGAAGACTTGTTTGCGGTGTGCCGCCAATTGAGGTTGCCCGAAGCCCAACAAAGGGAATTGTTCAGAAGAATGGTTTTCAATGTCTTGGGCTGTAATGTCGATGACCACAGCAAGAATTTCTCGTTCTTGATGGATAAGCAAGGCGTTTGGAGTCTGGCTCCCGCCTACGATATGCTGTTTACCGTCGATTTGGACGGCTCAAAATACCTGAACAGGCACTCCTTGTCGGTTGGAATTAAAACAGATTCTATCACAGAGGAAGACCTGCTGCTTTTCGCTAAAGAAAACGATATTGTTTCTGCTAAACTGATTATTGAAGAAGTGCGACAGGTGATGTCACAATGGAATGAATTCGCTAAAGAAGCCGGAGTGCCGGCAAAGTGGATTCAACGGATTTCAAAAGTGTTACAATAAATAAAAGCTTTATGCCATCTCCGTTGTTATCTTACACCAGTCCCAACTACAACGGCCAAGGCACAATTGGACGCCAACTTGACTCCATTTACTCGATTCCCTTGGAAGAGGGAGAACATGAAGTGGTCATCGGCAATGAGTTGTCGGAATGGTTCGCCAAAGAAAAGGGCATTGACAAGACAACCGCCTATCACGCACTGACGCAATGCTACCAGATGGCATTCCTCGGCAGCACCCGCGAAGAAAGGCAGCACCTGCGCTCGATAGTCGATTGGAAAGCCTATCGCCGTGTGAGCTGGACGAAGTTGAGGCACAGATTCAATTACTGGAGGAATAGGTTTATATGAATGGTGATATGAACGGAATGTCATTAAACCACGAGAAAGTATTATATTTGCAAAATAATAGTTCGAAATGGAACGCTTTTTCAACACGGCAGGGCCGATAAAGACGGACCTGCACTATTACATCGACC
>CALFIT010000068.1 GCA_937877465.1 uncultured Bacteroidales bacterium
CCAAGGCCGCAATGCCAAATTGTACTATAATGGCGAAAAGGAGACCTTCCGACCTCGCATCATATCCATGGACAGCATACACGCCTATGGCTATGCCCGATTAAGTATGTTGGGAACCGCAAGATTTCACTTTGACATACTCGAAACACCTACTTTTCAAGACTTTGGTAACCGGCGTTATCAAGACACCTTATTTGCGGTGGAAGAGATCAGCGACATCCCTTACGCCAAAGTGTCGGGGTTCTGGTCGGAATTGGGCGACGAAACAGCCGTGTCCGAAAAAATCTTCCAGATGGGTAATGCCATAAGCGAGACGCCTTTGGAGCTCCACCTCGATGTTTTCCGTCCCCAAGACGACACCTTGCCAAAACGGCCTTTGGTCATGTTGGTTCACGGCGGCGCTTTCTATTTCGGGTCGAAAGACGACAAATCCATCACCCAATGGTGCCGACATTTGGCTTCGATGGGTTATGTGACTGCCTCCATCGACTATAGGATAGGCTTCCTCCCCACGAAGGCCAGTATCGGGCGGGCGGGCTATCGTGCCGTTCAGGATGCCCATGCAGCAATGCGCTTCCTGGTTTCGCATCGAGAGGAATATGGCATTGACACCGCCATGATCTTTGTGGGCGGCGCCAGTGCGGGAGCCATCACCGCGCTCAACCTTGCCTTCATGACCAACGAGAAACGTCCCGAATACACCCGAAGTGGCTTCCTCAAACCCGAACTGGGCGACATCGATACCTGCGGCAATGCCATCAAGGCCCGGTTCAGCATCAAGGGCATCGTCGACATGTGGGGCGCCATGCCCGACACGTCACTTATGCGTGGCTGCGACATCCCCATCATCGCCTTCCATGGCGATGCCGATGACATCGTCCCATACGATTACGACTACCCCTTTGGTGTGGCCGGCTTCCTGAAAACAATGCTGGTCGAAAAAATGTATGGGTCCTCATGCATCGTCGACCGCGCTATCAAGATGGGGCATAAGGCACATCTGGTCACGTTTGGAGGCTACAAACACTCTCCTCACTTGGATCCAAACACGAAAGACATCAACGACAACTTCTTCGTTATCCAAGAAATGATGTCGGACTTTTTCTTCGACATCGTGACGCCACAACGACCTGAAATCGTAGGGGAAAACGGCCATTATTACCTTAGGCCATACCCTCTGGAGGTCAGTTGGAAGGTGGAAGGAGGCGTCATCCTCGATTCCAAGGGCAACGGCATTGATGTGGCATGGATTGCCAACGCCCCACAACGCAGCATTACCGCATCCGCTGTGCTACCTTACGGCCTCGGACTCAGTACGACCAAAACCATCAATTAACTACAAAATCATGGACAAAAAAGAACTTCGCGCCCACATCAAGGCCTTGAAAAAACAGCACACCAAGGAGCAACTGCTTGAGCAATCGGAAAGCATCATGGCCCAACTGGAACGCCATCCCGACTTCGTGAAAGCCCATAAAGTCATGCTTTACAGTGCCTTGCCCGACGAGGTGCAGACCCAAGCCTTCCTCAAAAAATGGCATCTCAAGAAGCAAATCATCCTGCCCACCGTGGTCGGCGACGACATCATCCCCGTGGAATACGGCAAGGACACCGCCTTTGCCGTGGGCGACTTCAACATCCTTGAGCCACAAAACGAGCCTTATCGTGGTGATTTTGACCTGATTGTCGTCCCGGGCGTGGCCTTCGACCATAACGGCAACCGTCTTGGGCGCGGACGCGGCTATTACGACCGTTTCCTCAGCCAACACCTTGGCGTGAAGCGCATCGGCATCTGCTTCGACTTCCAATTGGTCGACGAAGTGCCAGCCGAGCCTTTCGACGTCAAGATGGACGAAGTGCTTTCGGTTTGATGGCATCTCGGCCTGAAGTTTGGGATTTTTTTTCAAATCCTTGCCCAACATTCCGATTATTTGCCTATTTTTGAAGCCTTTTTAAAACTCATCATCCTATGAAGAAACTTTTTTTCTCGTTTTTCGTCATGCTTCTGTGCGTGACATCGCTGAACGCCCGTCCCGTTGACGCTGCAAAAGCCAAGGCCATCGGGCAAAAGTTTGCCTGCGAAAAAATTGACAGGCAGTTGAAATCCAACGACTTGGAATTGGTCTATACCGGTCTTTACAATCGCAACGAGGCTTGCTTCTACGCCTTCAATGCAGGCACGAGCGGCTTCGTCATCGTTTCGGCTGACGACCGTTTCCGTCCCATCGTGGGCTATTCCGACGAAGGCCCCTTCGAGACCGAGAACATGTCGCCCGAGCTGGCTTTCTATCTCGAAAAAATCATCGAGGCCCGCACGAGCCGCAATGCCGTCCTCTCCGACGACACCGAGGAGGAATGGCAAAGCGTGATGACCACCGGCAAGCTGCTTTCGCGCAACGGTGGCCGCGGCGTCGACTACATCTGCACCACCAAGTGGAACCAAGACTGGCCCTATAACATGTACGCCCCCGAAGCCACAGGCGGCTCGGGAGGCCATTGCTATGCAGGCTGCGTGGCCACCGCCATGAGCCAGGTGATGAAACGCTGGAACCATCCCGCCCAAGGCACAGGCAGCCACTCCTACCATTGCAGCTACGGCCAGCAGTCGGCCAACTTCGGTGCCACCACCTACCATTGGGAACTCATGCCCGACCGCCTCGCCGGAGCCTCGCAAGAGGAAATCGAAGCCGTGGCCTTGTTCATGTACCACTGCGGCGTTTCCGTCGACATGAACTTCTCGCCCTCGGGGAGCGGCGCCAGCTCGTGGGACGTGCCCTACGCCATCCGCCACTACTTCTCCTACACGAACCAAGCGCAACTCAAGGACCGCGATTCCTACTCGCTCGCCAACTGGCAGAACCTGCTGAAAAGTCAATTCGACATCGGCTGGCCAGTATATTATTCGGGCTACAGCAACAGCGGAGGCCACGCCTTCGTGTGCGACGGCTACGACGACAACGACCTCTTCCACTTCAACTGGGGCTGGGGTGGCAGCAGCGACGGCTGGTTCGTCATCGACGAGATCGACTACGCCGGATGGGCACAGGCCGTGATCAACTATGTGCCTACCGATGTCTACGACTACATGCCCATGCAGCCTGAGAACTTTGAGGTGAACTCGCTCGGCGACTTCGACTATTCCGCCACGCTGAGTTGGACCAACCCGACCCAGAACATCCACCTGCAAAACCTTACCGCCATCGACCAAATCGTGGTCACCCGCGACGGCGAAGTCATCTACACCGAAGACAACGTGGCTCCCGGAGCCAACATGACCTTCACCGACCACTACATTCCCACGATGGTGAGATACAGCGTCTACGCCATCGCCCACAGCGCCAAGGGCCTTGAAGCCACCGACGAGAACGTGATCCTCGGTCCCTCCTGCATCTGGCACATCGACATGACCTCGAGCGACAACGGCGGCTGGAACGGCGGCTACCTCAGCATGACCAACTCGGCAGGCGTGGAAATCGCCCAACTGACGACCACCTCGGCCACTTCGAGCCTCAACTTCGCCATGCCCTTGGGCCATGTCGGCATAGGCTGGAACAAGCCCTCACAGGTCATCGACAAAGTGACGTTTGAAATCAAGGACAACGCCGGCAACCCTGTCATCGCCTTCGACGGCTCGTCGAACGAACTCAACAAAGGCCTTTTCTTCGTCGCCAACAACACCTGCGGCAACGACGCCAACCCCAACGCCCCGACCAACCTTGTGGCCATCGGCAACGGCAACGACATCCAGCTCACATGGGACGCTCCCGAAGGGACAGTGAACCACTACAGCATCTATCGCGACAACCTACTATGCGCCATCGCGGAGAGCAACAGCTTCACCGACACCGATGCCGACGTCAGCCTCCTCCACCACTATTACGTCACCGCCGTCAACGAGATGGGCGAGTCGGAGCCTTCCAACCGCAGCTCGGTCTACCAAGAGGCCAGCACTTGCGAAGCCCCGACCAACCTACGCTACGAGATGACGACCAACGTCAAGGTGAAGGTGATGTGGGATGCCCCGCAAGACGAGAGCGTGACGGGCTACATCCTCTACCGCCGCATCAAAGGCGAGCAATTCAAGCGCCTGAAGCTGCTCACCAAGACCTTCCACACCGACAACTTAGGCTCGCTTGCCGACGAGCGTTACGAATATGCCGTCACCGCCTACTACTCGGCCGGCGACTGCGAATCGGACTACGCCACCGCCGAGGACCATCCCGACTGGCATTACATCGAGGTCAACAAGACCATCATCCCGCAATATCTTGATTTCCACATCCATCAAGGCCATGTCGTGCTCGAATGGCAAGAAGCCACCACAGCCGAGGCTTACAACATCTATCGCAACGGCGAGCGCATCGCCAACGGCGTGACGGCGACCATCTTCTTCGACTATGAAGCCACGCCGTCGGAGACTTACCACTACACCGTGACGGGCTACACCGCCGCCATCGAATCGAGTCCGTCGAATGAGGTCTATGTCGATTGGACAACCGGCGCCGACGAAAACACGGGTCGGCAAGACATCGCCATCTATCCCAACCCGACGGAGAACAAGGTCTTCGTCGAGACCGCAAGCGCGTGCCGCGTGCGAGTCCTCAACCTGATGGGCCAAGCCATGCAAAGCCTCAGCATAGGCCAAGGCCGCACCGCCATCGACCTATCGGCCTATCCCGCCGGCTGCTATGTCATCGAAACCGTGACTGAATGCGGTTGCACCACAACGAAAATCGTAAAACTTTAAGCAATATGAACAAATTCATGAGATTTGCAGCCGTCGCGCTGCTCATGGGAGCCACAACCCAACTCTTCGCCCAGGAAGCCGAAGAACAACCCATTTACCGTTTCACCGAAACCGTCAATGTGAAGCACACGCCCGTCGACAACCAAGGCAGTTCGGGCACCTGCTGGTGCTTTGCCGGCACGGGCTTCGTCGAGGCCGAGATCTTGCGCAAGTACGGCAAGGAGTTCAACCTCGCGGAAATGTATTTCGTGCGCAACGCCTGGACCGAGAAGGTGGTGAAATACGTCAAGATGCATGGCTGCAACACCCTCAGCCAAGGCGGTGAGGTGTGCGACGTGCTTTATGCCCTCGACAAATACGGCATGATTCCCGACGCCGACTACGACGGCAAGGTGATTGGCGAGACGCGCCACATGCACAACGAGATGAACGAGGTCATCACCAACTTCGCCAAGAGCATCGTCAAGCGCAGCAACGGCAGGCTGACGCCCACTTGGCAGAAGGCCATGCCCGGCATCCTTGACGCCTACTTGGGCGAAGTGCCCGAGTCGTTCACCGTCGACGGCAAGAAATACACCCCCAAGTCGTTTGCCGAAGCCTACAAGCTGAATGTCGACGACTACATCGAGATCGCCTCTTTCACCGACCAAGCCTACAACAAGCCCTTCATGGTGGAAATCCCCGACAACTGGACCTGGACGCCCGCCTACAACCTCGAATTCGACAAGCTCTTCGAGGCCTTGGACTATGCCCTTGAGCACGGCTTCACCGTAGGCTGGGCGCAAGACGTCAGCGACAAGGGCTTCTCGCGCAAGCTCGGCGTGGCCATCGTCCCCGAAGACCCCGACAGCGACAAGCTCTGGGAGGAAGTCGTCGCCGAAAAGACCGTCACCGCCGAAGACCACCAGAAGGCCTACGACAACTGGGAGACCACCGACGACCACTCGATGCTCGTCGTAGGCATCGCCAAAGACCAGAACGGCACCAAATACTACAAGATCAAGAACTCGTGGGGCGAAGCCGGCCCGTACAAAGGCTATTGGTACTGCTCCGAGTCGTTTGTCCGCCTCCACACCGTCTTCTTCACCCTGCACAAGGACGCCCTCTCGAAGGCCATGAAGAAAGATTTGGGGCTTTGATAAATAACATTTACCTTTGCAACCGAAATGTATTATTCTTTAAACAAATAACAACATTATGAAATTCAAACACTTACTGACCGCAACCGCAGTGATGCTCAGCATCAGCGTCGTTGCACAACCCAAGCCCAAAGATGATGCCAAGGAAGAAGGCGAAGGCTTCAAGTTCGAAACCGTCAAGGAGCTTCCTATCACCTCCATCAAGAACCAGAACCAAGCCGGCACCTGCTGGTGCTACTCTTCGTTGGCTTACTTCGAGGCCGAACTGCTCCGCATGGGCAAGCCCGAGTACGACTTCTCGGAGATGTTCATCGTCTACAAGACCTACTTGGACCGCGCTGAGGCCGCCGTCCGCACCCACGGCGACGTGTCGTTCTCGCAAGGCGGCTCCTTCGGCGACGTGATCTATGCCATCAAGCACTACGGCCTCGTGCCCGACGAGCTGATGCCTGCCGGCGCCATGCACGGCGACTCACTGTCGAACTTCAACGAACTCTCGGCCGTCACCGACCCGTATGTTGCCGGTGTCATCAAGAGCCGCAAGATCCAGATGGACAAGGACGGCAACCCGCTGTGGAAGAAAGGCTTGGCTGGCATCTACGACGCCTACCTCGGCGTTCCCCCGACCGAGTTCACCTACAACGGCAAGAAGTACACGCCCATGAGCTTCGCCCAGTCGACGGGACTCAACATGGACGATTACGTGAACATCACCTCGTTCACGCACCATCCGTTCTATGAGAAATTCGTCATCGAAGTGCAGGACAACTGGCGCTGGGGCCAGGCCTGGAACCTCCCCATCGACGAGATGATGCAGGTGATGGACAACGCCATCGAAAACGGCTATCCGATTGCATGGGGCAGCGACGTCAGCGAAACGGGCTGGCTCCGTGGCAAGATGGCAGGCGTGGCCGTGCTTCCCGACATCGAAGCCAAGAGCCGCGACATGCAAGGCAGCGACATGGCCCACTGGATGGGTCTCTCAGCCGCCGACCGCGCCAAGGAAGCCCAAAACGGTCCCACCCCGCAGAAATGGGTCACCCAGAAGGAACGCCAAATCGCCTACGACAACTACGAGACCGGCGACGACCACGGCATGTTGATTTACGGCACCGCCAAGGACCAGATGGGCAACGAATACTACATGGTGAAGAACAGCTGGGGCGAAGCCGGCCAGTACAAAGGCATCTGGTACGTCAGCAAGGCCTTTGCCCGCTACAAGACCATGAACATCATCGTCCACAAGGACGCCCTGCCGAAAGACATCGCCAAGAAACTCGGCATCAAGTAAGCATTGGTCTTAGAAACGAAAAAAGGAAGCCTCACAGCTTCCTTTTTTCGTTTTATCGCTTCATCGGCTCGAAACCCTTGCCATACGCCCCCATCACGGTGTTCAGCGTCATGAAGGCCTTGGGGTCTTCTTCTTTCACGATGCGCAGCACCTGTTGCGACTCGCGCTTGTGGGCCACCACCATCAGAATGGGACCCTCGTGCTTGGTGTACCATCCGGTTCCGTTGATCATGGTAACGCCACGCATCATCTCCGTCGAGATGCGGTCGGCCACCGCCTCGGGCTTCGAGGTGAAGATGAAGGCTTGCACGGTTTGCTTGTTGCCCGTCAGCACCAGGTCGACGCAATAGCTGTTCACGCCCAGCACGACGCAGCTATAGATGAAGTCCTCAATCGTGTTGCCCACGATGAAGCCGCAGGCCAGGATGATGATATTACTAATAAGGAGTACGCGCCCCTGCGAGACGTTGACGTATTTGCACACCATCATGGCGATGATGTCGGTGCCGCCTGTGCTGCCCCCTTGGGTGAAAGCCAAGCCGATGCTCGCGCCCGCCAAGCCGCCGCCGATGACGGCAGCAAGGAAGTGGTCGGTGACGAAAGGCTGCATCTCGCCCGCCATCATCGGGTCGGTGATGAAATGCTGCAACAGCGACATGAACAGCGAGGCCATCACGATGGAATAGGCCGTCTTGATGCCGAAGCCCACGCCAATGATCTTCAAGGCGATGAGCAGCAGCACCGCATTGATGACGAAGACGCTGATACCCGTGGAAATGGCGCCATCAGTACCCCAATAGATCAAGGCCGCGATGCCATTCACGCCGCCGCCCATCAGGTGATTCGGGATGAGGAAGGCCGTCCAGCCCAAGCACATGGCGAACAACGCCAAGGTGATGACGGCGTAACGCTTCACCTCAGTCAGGACTTGTTTTTTGGATGCTTTCATAAACAAACAGTTTGATGGGGCAAAAGTACTATATTTTATCGATTTGGTCGCCAAAACCGCTTCTTTCCTTATTTTTGTTGCGCTCCATGTCACAAAACGACGCTCTCATTCGTCTTGTGAATGTAATCGTTCCCCAAATAGACCCCGGATTTGAAACGACATATCGAAGCTACTACCCGAAACTGTTCAGGATTGCGGCCAAGATGCTGCAAGACCCAGAGGGCGCAAAGGATGTCGTGCAAGACGTGTTCACGGCGTATTATTTCGCCATGAACAACGAAAAAGTCATCCGCGACGCGAAAAACTGGCTCGTCAGGAGTACCATTAATAAAGGCATCGACTACAAACGGAAAACGGCAAAGACCGTCGCGATGGAAAGCCCGCCGCCCGACTATGCCGAATCGCTCAACGACGAGACCCCTGACATCCTCAATGCCATAGCGCATCTCAACCCAAAGGAACAAACGCTCGTCGTGCTCTACAGCGAGGGATATTCCTACAAGGAAATCGCGGAAATGACAGGGCGCAACTTCGTTTCCATCGGGAAATCCTTATCAAGAACCTTGGACAAAATCAAAAAGCAATTGCTATGAAACACTTGAATGACAGAACGATACAAAGCTATATCGACAATGAATTGCCGGAAAGCGAAAGAAAGAAGGTTGAAATGCACCTTGCAGCATGTCCATCGTGCAGGCAAAGGGTTGAGTCGCAACGCGCTTTCTCCGAAAAAACGAAAAAATCGCTGGACACTTTGGCCCCCGACGACCTCACCGTGCCAGAGTTCAGTTTCGGAAGGGCGACAAGGCCAGAAGTACACGTTACCCGAATTGCCTTGATCTCTTCTTTGGCAACGGCGTGTGCCATCGCGCTTATCGTTGTGGTTGTCAACCTTTTGCCGAAGCCCCAACCCAAGCCAGCCGATTTCATCTTCGACTATTACACCGTCGAGGATTACGACGCCAACAAGCCTTTCGCCGAGCAGGAATTTGCCGAGTTCAAAATGCGCACACAAGCAGAAGAAACAAACACAAACCTCTAAATACCAAAGTCATGAAAAAGTTATTGTTCATTATTGTCTTAGCCATCGCGACTTGCTTTCAAGTTGACGCACAAGTGATTACACTCGTTCCCGACGAAACCTACGGCGCAGGAAACGACTGGGACAAAATCTTCGACACCTATTACGACACCTTGGACGGTCGTCCCTACGGACTGCGGAAGCAACTCGTTGTTTTCGACGACGGCAAGGCCATCGTAAGCCATGCCACCAAAAACCGGTATTCCCTTTTCGATTCAAACGGCAAGTTCCTGCAAGACATCGCCTTGCATTTTGCCGACAAAAGCAAGAAGCCGCGCAACCTCCAGCCCGTGGATGGCAAGTTGGGCGACTTGTATTTCACTCAGGCCAACAACATGGGCGACATTTACCTGTTTGACGACAACGGACTGATTACAAAAGAACTCAAAATCAAGTATTTGGCAAAGGAAATGTTGGCATTGGACGACCACCATATCGCCATCATTGGAGGCACGTCGTGGAGCAAAAAATGGAGAAGTCTTGTATCCATTTTGGACACAAAAACGGGCAAGGAGAAAATCCTTTGCGACGTCTTCGAGAACACAGACCCCGACCTCAAAAGCAAAAACTACTTCATTTACACGGCAAGTTGGAGGGAAGACATGAAAGGTGAGTGGCAAATCGCGAAAGCCAACGGCAAGCTCATTGTTTCCAACCCCATCGACGGACTGGTGAGAACCTACGACTTCAGCGGCAACAAGATTTCGGAAAAACTTTTGGACTGGGAGCCGCAAACCCTGTCCGTTGACGAGCAGATTGCCTTGCAAAACGCCCGAATCAAAGACCTGAAAGACAGGTTGCCACAAGTGACCGATGAACGAATGATTCCAAAATACAACGA
>CALFIT010000069.1 GCA_937877465.1 uncultured Bacteroidales bacterium
GGCCTTAGACCTTCTCAGCGACCAAAGCCAAAGCTCCGTCCTCGAAATCCAGAAGAAATACGACTTTGAGGCACAAGCCAACCAACACAACCGCCAGATGCTCTCGCGGCAACGGCTCATCATCCTACTGACCATCATCCTGATTGCGGTTTTGGTCGTGCTCAGCGTTTTGATACTCAACGCTTTGAAGAAGAAACGCATCGAGGCCGAAATCAACGCGAACCTGCTGGAACTGAAGAAACGCAACGCGCAGCAACAGCAAGAGCAGACCGCGATGCGAGCACAATATGATGAACTGCAAAAACAGAACGCGCAACAAAGCGAAATACAAGCAGAATTTGGCGATAAGCTGAAGGACGAATACCTACAGAAATGCAACATTATCCGCTGCTTTGAAGTGCTTTCGCGCGACAGAAGCAATCCGATGGCTTTCAAGGACTTGGAGAAGTCACTCTTCGATGGCGAAGACCATTGGGTGGGTTTCGAAGCCGCTTTCGAAGGCGTGCATCCGGGCTTCATCGCCTTTGTGCACAAGCAATACCCTGACCTCACCGAAACGGAGTTCCGCTATTGCCTGCTCTCGCACTTCAAGCTATCGCGGCAGGAATATGCCGACGTTTTAGGTTGCAGCGTCTATAATGTCGACAAGGTGAGGGCAAGCCTCAATAACAAAATGAAAGAATAATCAATAAACCGATGAAATACAGATATTTAATATTCACCGTTCTTGCTGCCGTTGCCGTGATGATAGGCTCGTGCAAAAAGTTCAATCCGTTTGAAAGAACCAAACCCATGATGGATTATGTCTCTGGCGACGACAAGGACAAAATCGACCTGAAAGGCTCGATGATCAAGCCTGATATGCGGTATGTCAACATCTATGCGGAGTTGGTGGATAAGACAGTATATGTCTATTTCAATGAGGCCGTAGAGCCATGTCTCATCACCCTTTCCGCCGAGAACGAAGATGTGCTATATGCCCGAAATGTGCAGAAACAAGCACCTGCTATGTTACGCATCTACATGGATAACGAGCCTACGGGCGACTATCGGCTCTACATCACCAACGAGACGGAGGAAGCTTCGGCATGGTTCCACTTCGAAAACGAGGCATCACCAAACCGAGCACCTGTCCCTATCAAAGTCCAACATGAAGAGTAAGAAATCAAAAATTCAAGAGTATATGAAAAAACACATTATGATTGCCGTGGCCTTGGCCCTATGTCTGCCGACCTTGGCGCAAGAGAAAGAACAAGAAACGGTGCAAGACTTTCGTCGGCACGAAGTCAGCATCGGCTATGGGTTCCATCCCATGACAAGCATTTCTGTCGACCGTGTTTCCAGATTTGACTGTTGGATGGACAAGGTTGGGGCTATTTATGGCTCCTACACTTACTATTTCAACAAGGTCGTAGGCTTGGGCGGCACCTATTGTTTCGACCCGAGAGAAATCGACTATTATCATCACGGCAACAGTTTCAACCCCATGGTAGCCAACCTCTACGAGTCGAGCCATAGCATCATGGGGCATCTCAAGCTCAACTGCATCAGCTTGAAGCATTTCGTGCTTTATACCAAATTTGGGGCAGGCATCAGTTTTTGGGGCTATCGCCTCAAGGAATTCCAACCAGCGTTGTACGAAGTGAACCTGCCCGACCAACACTGCTGCTTCGCTTGGCAAGCCGCTTTGGGCATCGAGGTTGGCAACGACCGTATCGCAGGCTTCATCCAAGAGGGTCTTGGCATGGAAGGTCTTTTCAGCATAGGAATCAGATACAAATTCAACAACAAGTAACATGAAAAAGCTCGTATTTATTGGCATGACGCTCCTACTGATGAGTTCATGCGTCAAACATGCAGACATCATCTTGAAACTATCCGAAGAAGACGCGGCAGCCATCCCTTATCGGGAAGGGCAAACCGTGAAATTCCTCAACCAAGTTGGCGACACACTAACCTATCAGCTTGTCCGCGACGAAATCTATCCGTACAACGGAGACCAATACATCAACGCAATCAATGGTGTAGACGTCATGCACCCAGCCCCTCATTCCACCGAGTGTTACGCCCGAACGGTAATCCTTATTTGTGAGGAATGGGACGCAAAGCGGCTTTGCTTTACTGCCCGGCCCGAAAAAGAGTTTTCTTTCCATTCCGACGACCTCGACCTGAACATCTGTCTGTTACCAAACGGTCCCTACACCATCAATGGCATCGACTACGAACACGTCCACCACGAGATTCTCTACAGCCATTACACTGGAGAATTGCTCTACGATTGGTACTACAACGAGGAATTCGGACTGCTCTATTTCAAGAAGGGGGATTTCTCTTTAACAAGAATTCCATAATTACAAACCTAAATCCTAAAACTTCAACATCATGAAAAAATCCGCAATATTTCTTGCCTTTTCACTTGTGGCAACCCTAATGATAACCAGTTGTAGAGATCCGTTCTTCGACGGGAAATTTGAAACCCATTTGAGAGTTTATAACAAAACGAATTCCTCAATAGTTTTGGAGTATGAAGACATTCTGCACGACACTGTTCACATCATTCAAATCCAACCCAATAAGAATGTCACACGGATGCTCGGCATCTATGAAGGAAGCGTGAAAGAGACAAAGCCTTCTGACGAATTCGTCAACGACAAGTTGAGTCATTTCACCATTTATCGAATGGTAGGTGGCGATGTGCTCCAATACCTGCCAAGAGACTATTACGACGAGGCGGGAAAGTTTCAGTCTTATGTAAGCCCTGAATTTGTAATCTATGAGGCTTACTTTGATTTAACCGTAACCGAAGACATGTTTTCTGAAAAAGGCGGAGGAGTAATTCTATAAACAACCACAAAAAACATGAAAACCAAACGCTTATCATTATTTATCATCTTGTTTGCGGCTTTGATTACGGCTTCATGCAGCAAAGATGTGCTGCCCGACGACAAAGACAAGATCGACATCAAAGGCTCGCTGAGCAACGGCGACATGCGCAGTCCGAACATCGTGGCTAAATACACGGACAAAACGGTTTGGCTATGGTTCTACGACGACTTGGGGCCTTGCACGGTAAGCATTAGCGACAGCGACGGCTATACTGCCGTTTGCGACACCGTTGAAACCTGCCACGGTGCCTCGTGGCGGTTCTTCATGGGCGACCAACCCTTGCGCCGCTACCATCTCGTCATCAGCAACGGCACCGACGAGGCCGAAGGGTGGTTCAACAATTTCAGGATAGTACTCGTTAAGCCAAAGCAGTAGATTCAAAATTCAAGATTCAAAATTTAAAGATTTAAAATTCAATATTTTATGAAGAAATCATTAGTTTTCCTTGGACTGTTGCTCGTTGCCTTTGCAGCGCCCGCCTTCGCGCAGCGCGACACCATCCGAAGCAACAAGAACGAGTTCAGCATTGGCTATGGTGTGATGCCGTCAAGCAGCTTCCGTTTTAAACCAGGCCAACACTATTATCCCTTGGGAGAAAATGTAGGTGCCATTTATGCCACCTACACGCGCCGCCTCACCAAGGTCATCGGCATCGGAGCCACCTATTGCTTCGACCCACGCGTTTACACTTATTATGAGAAGCCCAGCACCAAAGAAGGCCTCATCTGCCGTCTTGGCGAGTCGAGCCACGCGCTCATGCTTCACCTCAAGATCAACTGGCTCAACACCAAGTATGTGAACCTCTACAGCAAAGTCGGGCAAGGCATCATGGCTTGGGGCTACCACCTCAAGGAGTACCAACCCGACCATTACCAAATCACCATGCCGTCCAACAAGTTTTCCGACCGAATCAACTACGCCTACCAGATTGTTCCCATTGGCGTTGAAGTCGGCACCAAGCGTTGCGCCGGGTTCATCCAGTACGGCTTGGGCATGGAAGGCGTGTTCAGCATCGGTTTTCGTTACGGACTAAAAGACAAGGAGTAAACACCATGAAAAGACACTTGATTTTTTGCATCGCCCTTGTGGCCGTGATGGCTTCCTGCGTGAAAGAGCCACAAATCTACCGCCGCCTCACCGATGAGGAAGCGGCCATCGTCCCCTATCAGATGGGGCAAACCGTCAATTTCGTTGACGAAAACGGCGACACGCTCTGCCTCACCGTCGTTCACGACACCACTTTTGTAGCCTATAACTACTACGATTCTCGTTACTACAACCCTTCCGCAAAAATGTCCATCGAGCCTCGTCCCTATTTCTACACCCGTGAGGTGGTGCTTCAAAGCCCGCCCGAAGACAGCTGCCTGCTGCGTTGCCTCGTGGCACCCGACAAGGTGGTCACCGTCAGTCTTGAAAAACGCAGCCTTTACGAAGATGACTACTACTATTGGAATGGCATCCTATGCCGCACGCTTCCCTTGAACGACCTTGCCACCACCACATTCACGATTGGTGAGACCACTTACGAAAACGTGCATGTCGATCAAGGGTCGTATATGGTAGGCACCACCAACATGTTCTACGCTTGGTACTACAGCGAACAGTTCGGGCTGCTTTCCGCCAAACACGGTGAGCACTCACTGACGCTCATACCTTGACAGCAGCGTTGGCCTGATGAAAAAGTCGGGAAAACATTCCTTTTTCCCGACTTTTTTGTTTTTATGCCGAAAAAATTATTACTTTTGCATAATTATTTCTGCATAAAACAGACTAATCTTTCGCAAAAACCTCAGCGTATTCCTTTCCTTCAGGAGTTATTGGAAGATTCTCATCGGACACAACCGTAAAGACATAAACCAGTTCCTTCTCGGTCTTGGCTTCCCTGATGTATTGTCGCTTCAACAGCGGCTTTACTCCCGACAGTCCAAGCGTTTCCGCCATCTTCCGCTTGAGCGTGTTCTCAGGGGTCTCGCCGAAGGCCACATGCCACCAGTAAAGCCTTGTGGTGTCGCCTTTGCCGTCGACGACATGCAGATGCGCGACGGGGTGCAGCATCTTGTTGCCATTGTGCAGCTCCACATACATGGCTCGTCCCACAATATTGCCTCGCTCATTGACAATGGGCAGGAATTCAATGTTGTTCACCTCGGGTTCAAATCGGCGTGGGCCTTCCATTTTGGCCGATGAGTCAACGGCTTCGCTTTCTTCCGTCGGCTGAGTCTGTGGGATTGGTTCGGGCTTTTCTTCGAAGGTTTTTCGGGGTCGGCTTTCTGTGGTTGTCGCTGCCTTTGCGGGCTTGTCGTGAACGATTTGCGTGAGCGTCATCGGCTCAAACGACACTGCCTCCACCGTAATCTTCTCAACGCCTCTCGGTCCTTTCAAGTCGAAACACGTCCCTACCCTTTTCCCCGTCAGCGACTTGGCCAAGGGTGAGATGAACGAGATGAGGCCTTTGTCGACATCGGCTTCATCGACGCCCACGATGCGCACCACGCGACCGTTGTAGCGCACCCATGCCCCAAAGCTCACCGTGTCCTTGTTGGCCTTTGAAAGGTCGACCACGACGGCGTTGTTGATACGACCGACGAGCAACTTCATCTTTGCCTCAATGAAGTTGCCCATGATGTAGTTGTCGCCCACCGTGACGCGCTCTGCCTCCAGGCTTTTCAGTTCGTCTTTGAGTGCCGCAAGCCCTTCTTTGGT
Organism: uncultured Bacteroidales bacterium; assembly: GCA_937877465.1. GTDB lineage: Bacteria > Bacteroidota > Bacteroidia > Bacteroidales > F082 > Limimorpha. The sequence continues at coordinate 5,590 of CALFIT010000069.1, forward strand.
GACATAGTTGGGCACGCCCTCGGGCAGGTAAGCCCGCATCGGCACCCGTGGAATCTCCTCTTGGTCGCCTTCTTTTATGAAACCTCTGCTCATCAGTGCGATTGTGTTTTAGGGGGACAAAAATAGGCATAAAATGGAATTGCCAATATGTTAAATCACCCATTTTTTTCGGCATTTTTCCCCTTTTCTTGATAAAAGAAGCGGTTTTTTGCTAATTTTGCCCTCGAAACATTTTAAAAAACCACCATAATGAAAGCATTCGTCAACGACACCGAGGTGCGCACATATTACGGCGCGAAGGTGAAATCAGTGGTGCTGGCCTACTGCCGCGCCAACAACCTGTCCGTGAAACTTGAAAACGTCGAAGTGCGCGATGCCTACGGCAATGTCATCGACTTAGACGGTTCGCTGCGTGCCAACTCAAAGATTTACGTCAGTTTTTGAACGCCATGAAGAAACTCCGCCAACTCATGATGACGGCCTTCGTCGCCGCCTTGCTGCTCACGGCCTGCCAGCCCAAGGAGCAGAAAGTCTACGTCGTTTCGACCAACGACATGCACGCCAACATCGACAACTTCCCGCAGCTGGCCGCCTTGGTCGACAGCCTGCGCTCGGTGCATCCCGACCTGCTGCTTTTCGGCGCGGGCGACAACCGCTCGGGCAACCCCATCAACGACCGCTACGCGCAGACCACCAAGCCCATGTATGAGCTGATGAACGCCGTCGGCTTCAACCTTTCGACCTTCGGCAACCACGAGTGGGACCGCGGCCCCTTGGCCTTGCGCGACGTGCTCACATGGGCCGACTTCCCCTTCGTGTGCGCCAACGTCACCTTCGACGACACCCTTGAGATGTCCAATGTGTATCCCTACACCATCTTCGAGCGTGACGGCCTGAAGATCGGCGTCATCGGTGCCATCCAGTTGGGCGAGAACGGCTTGCCCGACTTCCATCCGAAACACGCCGGCGGCTCGCACTTCGTCCCCATCGAGGAGGTGCTGCCCGAATACATCGAGGAGTTGCATGACTGCAATGCCATCTTCCTGCTCTCCCACTGCGGCTACGAGGCCGACCGCGAAACAGCGGCCCGGTTTCCGCAGCTCGACGCCATCTTTGGCGGCCATTCGCACACCCGCGTGGGCGAAGACGGCAAGCAGATGGTGAACGGCGTGTTGGTGACCCAAGCCGAGGCTAAGGTCAAGTTTGTGACGCTCAGCACCTTCACCTTCCGCGAAGGCAAGGTAGTCGACGTTGAGTCGGAACTGCTCTCCATCACCAACTTCCCGAAACGCAACGAGAAGGTACAGGCCATGGTCGACGACTACAACAGCAACGAATACTTCCGCACCGTGCTCACCCAGAACCTTGCGGCCGTCGACAACAAAGAGTCGCTGGGTTGCCTGATGACCGACGCCATCCGCTATACCACGGGCAGCGACATGGGATTCCAGAACCCTGGCGGCGTGCGCTTCGACACGCTCTCGGTCCGCCCCGTCACGCTGAAGGACATCTTCGCCCTCGACCCCTTCGACAACGAAATCATCACCTACACCCTCAGCGGACAGGAAATCATCAACCTGATGAAGTCGTGCTTCGTCACTGACCGCGGGCCCATCTTCTGCTCAGGCTGCTCCTATCAATATAAGGTGGACGACAACGGCGAGATGACCGACATCGTGGTGACCTTGGAGAACGGCAAACCCTTGGACATGAAGGCCAAATACAACATCGTGATGAACAGCTACATGGCCGCCGTGTTCGACTACGAGCACGAGGACGAAGGCCATTCCACCTTCCGCAGCTCCAACGACCTGATGCTTGAATATCTGTCGCAACATCCTGAAATTGACTACAGTACGGTGACGAGGGTGACAGAGGAATGATTTTGGCACGATTTTGGCAAGAGAAATTGTAAACTAACAGAAGTTAAACCCTTAAAAACAATCGCAACTATGAAAGCCAAGAACATCATGATGAGCATCCTGTTGGTAATGGGGTCCATCGCAGCAAAAGCAGTCACCGGCTATCCGCCAGAACTCGCCTTGGTCTCACAGCCGGTGATGGTGTACAACTACAACTCAATCACGCTCTACTACGACGTGGAGAACATCGGAGACTACACCTATAGGGGAAACGTCTACATCTACCTCGACCCTGACAACGGCTACCCATACGCCGAGAAATATGTCAAGGTGTATCCTGGCAGGATCAAGAGAATCGCCATCGAGATTCCGGCCTACCGTCCGAACCCCAGCTGGGTCTACACGGTGATGCCTTACTACGAGTTGGGCAACGAACTGTACAGCTTCACCACCTTCGAATACTTCGAGCCCTTGAGCATCCACTGGGAAGGGCCGCACACGGGCACCTGGGTGGTCATCAGCGTCCCGCCCCGTCCGCGCCACTACACGCGCCCCGGCAGCTACCGCTTCTACTACGACGGTTTCCGTCCGCCAATGCCGCCTCCAACAGCCCACGGCCACAACACCCCGCCCCCGATGAATCCGATGCACCACACCTACGGCTACCATCACAGCAACGGCGGCTATCCGGCCACGCACAACGAGTGGAACAACAACGCCCCCGATGCCCCTGGCACGCCCAACAACAGCGGCACCACGCCCAACGCCACGGTCAGACCCAAGGACAACGGAGGCAACTCTGGCTCGGGCAGCATGAGTTCGGGCAGCAACAGCGGCAACAACACGGGCACCACCCCGCCTCCAGCCAACGGCGCAAACGACAACCGCCGCCCGAAAAACAACAGCGGCAGTGCCAGCGGACGCACGGGTAGCAACAGCAACGGCAACGCAAGCGGCAACGTCAGTCGCCCCAGCAGCGGCACCAACAGCAGCGGTACCAACAACAACTCGAGTGGACGCACAGGCAACGGCAACGTCAACCGTCCGAGCAGCGGCAACAGCAACAGCTCAACTGGACGCACGGGCAACAGCAACGTAGGCAACTCAAGCAACAGCCGCAGCAGCGGAACCTCAAACTCCACTTCGGGCAGAAGCGGAAGCAGCTCCACACGCAGCTCAAGCTCAAGTTCAAGCTCAAGTTCAAGCAACAGCCGCAGCTCAGGCTCGGGCCGCAGATAAGACAAGTCGAATGGAAACGAAAGGGGGCACTGCCACGGGTAGTGCCTCCTTTCATATTATCTGTGTGTCGTGTCGTCCAAGGTCTCGACGATGGCGTCCACAAGGTTGTAGGCACCGTCGTAAACGTCCTTCAGCGTCGCGTCAAGCATGTAGGCCGGCGTGGTGAAGACCAACAGCTCATTGTCGGCGCACACGTCGCCGTGTTCGGTCTGCACATGGTAGGCACCCATGGCGCGAATGTTGTCGGCATCGGGCGTGCCTTCGCTTCCCAAGGTGACGCACACGCCAGGCAGCAGCTTGGCGAACAACACCGGCGCGATGCACATCCCGCCGATGGGCTTGCCCGCCTCGCGCGTCTCGACGATGGCGCGGGCCACGTCGGGCTGCACCTCCATGTCGGCACCTTTGTAAGCATAGTCGCACAAGTTCTTGGCCACGCCGTAGCCGCCGCTGAAGAGCAGGCCGTCGAAGTCGGCGGCACGGTATTCTTCCACGGGCTTCACGTTGCTGCGGGCCAAACGCGCCGCCTCGGTGAGGATGTTGCGTTCCTCTTTCACCTTCTTGTCGGTCAGGTGGTCGACCACCTCGGTTTGCGGGCGGTTGGGCGCAAAACACTGGTATTCACAATGATGTTGCTCGATGGAGAGCAAAAGCGTGATGGCTTCGTTGATTTCGCTGCCGTCCTTGCGACCGCAGCCGGCTAAGATTACTGCAAATTTTCTCATGATGTCGTTGTTTTAGGATTTTGGAGCAAAGGTAAGAATAATTTGTCAAACAGCCGTTTTTTGCTTTAAAGCTGCTAAACTCACCGAAATTTTGCCAGTTTAGCAGGTTTGGAGCGGATTTTTAAGCCTAAATCTCCAAAAAACACCCCTTCAACGCTGCGGAAAGTGCTTTTTTTTGATAGATTCCGCTGAGTTGAAGGCACTTTTTTTAGGCCCAATCGGGCTTCCGTTTCTCGAAAAACGCCGCCATGCCTTCTTGTCCGGCCTTGGAGATGCGTTGGTTGGCGATGGCCACGGAGGTTTGCATGAAGATGGGACTGAAGCGGTCGTCGGTGCCGCTCACCATGCGGAGCAGGTTCTTGCACTCGGCAATGGCATCGGGCGAGGCTTGCAGGAAGTGGTCGACGTATTGCCGCTCGGTGGCAATCATCTCCGCCTCGTCGACAACCACGTTCACCAATCCATATGCCTTGGCTTCGGTGGCCGTGAACCGTCGCCCCGTCAGCATCAGTTCCTTGGCGGCGGTGAGGCCTATCTTGCCGACCACAAACGGCGAGATGGTGGCCGGCGTAATGCCCAAGCGCACCTCCGAGAAGGCGAACTTCGTCTCCTTTTCGGCAATCACGACGTCGGCGGCGGCAATGATGCCGTTGGCCCCGCCGATGCAAGCCCCATGCACATCGACGATGACGGCTTTGTTGCAGAAATGGATGGTCTGGAACAGCTTGGAAAGGTTTTGGGCGTCGGCGATGTTCTGGTTGTAGCCGAAGCCCGCCATGTCCTTCATGTAGGCCAAGTCGGCACCGGCGCAGAAGGCCTTACCGTTGCCTTTGAGGATAATGACGCGGATGTCGTCGCGACTGTTGAGCCAGTCGAAGGCCTCGGTCAGCTCGCGTATCAGTTCGGCGTTCAAAGCGTTGCGCACCTCGGGGCGGTCGAGGTTGACCCATGCCATGCTTTCGCCTAATTGCACTTTTATTGTCTGGAAATCCATTTTTCAGTTGAGAGTTTAGAGTTGAGAGTTTTGGGTTGGGACTGCAATATTCGGGAAAAATTGCCATATTGTCACAATCATTTCGCAAAAATTTCGTTTCTTTGCAAGCGGAACGGAATTTGATGCGTTCTGCCGTCCCCACAGATTGCCACGCTTCGCTCGCAATGACATGGGGGATGGACAAAAACAAATGAAAATGGACGACAACAACTTCAATAACGGACTCGACGACCTCTTGAACATGTTCAAGAAGATGATGGAAGGTCAAGACCTCGATGCCATTCCGGGC
>CALFIT010000070.1 GCA_937877465.1 uncultured Bacteroidales bacterium
GTGTGTATGTCTTGCGCCTCATCAACGGCGACGAGGTGAAGACGCAGAAAATCGTGGTGAGATGATTTGGAGCTATTAGCCGTTAGCTGTTAGCTATTAGCACAGTTGCAACCGAGCTAATAGCTAACAGCTAAGAGCTAAAGGCTTACAAAGCTAAAGAACAAATCAGAAAACAAACAATAAAAAACATAAAACGATGAAGAAACTGATAATGACAATCGCAATCGTCCTCGGACTGAGCCTGACCTCCTTCGCCGACCCTAATGGTGGCGGCCTGTTCCAACGCGGCGCCACGAGCGAAGACATGTACTTCGGCAGCAACCGCGACGCGACGACCCCCATGCTGCCCACCCACGGCTTGGACGGCAACCAAGACGCCGAAGACACCCCCGTGGGCAGCGGCATCGCCGTGCTCTTAGGCCTCGGCGCAGCCTACTTGGTGGGCAAGAAACGCAAGGAAGAATAAAGGAATTCCGGCACTGATTCTACGGAGCCGACAAAAATATTGTCGGCTCCGTACTCATACTACCACGAAATGGACGACAAATTCATGATTCACAGATAACCCGCCCCCGCCCTACAACCAAACCTTCACGCATTCTGCTGCACTTGACAAAAGAACAGATTTTGTCCAAATCCATGCAAAAACATATAGATTTGGACAAAATTCTTATTGTTTTTGTCCAAAAGTTGGTAAAAAAGTATGGATTTGGACAAAAATCTTATTGTTTTATCGAAAAGTTGTTGTAACTTTGCGCCAAAATCGAAACCGATGGAAAGCACAGACAGACTTATAGGTCGTGAAAGAGAATGTGAGGAATTGCGTTGGGCGGTGGATTCCAACCGCTCGGAATTGGTCATCTTATACGGAAGACGACGTATTGGGAAGACGTTCCTTGTACGCAAGTTCTTTGACGACTCCTATAGCTTTCATTTTGTAGGTGCGCACAAACAGAAGAAAAATGTCCAATTGCAGAATTTTAGGGAAGCATTAGTACGTTATTCGGGAAACGAGGCGATTCCACCAATGGTCGATTGGCATCAGGCTTTCGGATGCTTGGGAGCCTATCTTGAAGGTTGCAAGGACAGCCGAAAAATCGTGTTTTTCGATGAAATGCCATGGATCGACACACAGGGTAGCGAGTTCGTGGATGCGTTGGAATACTTTTGGTCGAGTTGGGTGCAAAACCGCGACGACATTGTGTTCATCGCTTGTGGCAGCGCGACCAGTTGGATGAAGGATCGCTTGGAAGACAACCAAGGCGGGCTGCACAATCGCATCACCCACCGCATTTATTTGCGCCCGTTCTATCTTTCCGAATGTAAGGCTTACCTCAAAGAGCATGGCTTTGATTGGGACGATTACCAGATTTTGCAGTGTTACATGGTATTCGGCGGTGTTCCTTATTATTTGAGCCTGTTACGTCCCTATTTGAGCTTACCTCAGAATGTTGATTCGTTGGTGTTTCGTCGGGGTGGCGACTTGAGTGATGAATTCAACGAGTTGTATAACGCGCTTTTCAATAAGGCAGACCGTTATCTCGCCATCGTGAAACTCTTGTCGTCCAAAAGGGAAGGGTTCACCCGCAGCGAGATTGAGAAAGAAACAGGCTATGGTGGTGGCGGATTGTCCAAAATGCTTGACAATCTCGAACGTTGCGACTTCATTGTTGCGTATGCGCAGTTTGGCAACAAAAGCAAGCTGACGCTCTATCGCCTGTCCGATTTCTTTACGCTTTTCTATTTCCGTTATGTTGAAGGCAATCGTTCGCGCGACGAGCAGTATTGGCAGCATCATTTCACCGACCGAAGTGTGGAGACTTGGGAGGGATTCACCTTTGAGGAGGTTTGTTTGCGCCATTTGCCCCACATCAAGCGGGGTTTGGGCATTTCGGGAATGGCGACGGAAGCTTCGTCGTGGCGCTTTGTGCCTCAAAAGGGCGACGAGCGCAAGAAGGCCCAAATCGACCTTGTCATCAAGCGGTCCGACAAGGTTGTCCATCTTGTGGAAATGAAGTTTTCCGAAACGCCGTTTGTCATCACGAAAGCCTACGAAAAGCATCTTCAGGAGCGGAAGGGGCTTTTCATGGAAGTTACGGGCGTCTCACGCGGGGTGGTCCATACCTTCATCTCCCCGATGGGGTTGTCGCAGGGATTACATTCATCCATTGTCCATAGCCAACTCGCCGCCGAGGATTTGTTTGCCGAAATTGGGAAGTTTGAATAACAGGAATGGCCGAGGTCGTATCGGTTTTTGTCCAAAAGTGGGTAAAAAAGTCCGGCTTGTTGATTCAAGAAGCTCACTTTTTTCCTCATTAATGAGTAGTGCGCAACAAGAAAATCGCTAATCTTTGGGAGTTGTCAATTTTGTTTTTTTTCAGAAATTTGCACTATTATTATCAAAATAGTGCGCTCACTATGAAAAACCTCCGCCACTTCACATCGATACTTATGATCCTCATCATCGTCGCCCTTGCAGCGGGCACCGTCATTGAAAAACTCCACG
>CALFIT010000071.1 GCA_937877465.1 uncultured Bacteroidales bacterium
GTGTGCAGTTCGACCGCGACACGATGACCATCGGGGAGTATTTGGTAGGGTAGGTTGTCAGACATTAGTCAGCCCTTGCCTTGTGCCGCCCCATAAAGGCCAATGTAAGACAACTTGTCCAAGACGACTGACACCTTCGAGACAACAAAATTATCTATAGAGACGATCAAGGAGTTTTAGGGCCGTTGCCACTTTTTTTTGAATTTTCCGGAAAAAGTTTCTATAAGGATCTATGAACACGTCATTAAAGGAACGTTATGGAAAAGAAAACTGTTAGGAAAACACGAAAGCAACATCAATATGATTTTCGATCAAAAACAATAAAAAGGACCAACAAGGACCATCCCGTGTTGGGTTTTTTTTATTTTCTTTGCAAACGAAACAAAAAGTAATTCATCTAAGGATTTCGGAAGAGAAAAGTAAAGTAATAATTGAAAAGTCATGAAAGAACAAAAAATCTTGGGAATTAAAAACAATCCCATAATACAACAAATGAAAAACGAAGAAATTATCAAAACCGCTAAAGCGCTAGAAACGGAAAAAAACAAAGCCAAGTCTCGCCATCCTTACAATGTGTTTACGGCTTGGAACATGAACGAAAACGACCATACAAAGTTGTTGATGGCATTGCTGCGCTATCAAGGCCTTGACGGGCGCCCTGCTTTGCTCACCAGTTTTTTGGACAGATTTGCAAAGGGGCGTGGTGGGATGATCCACTATAAAAGCCCTAAGGATGTTTGCATTCGCTTCAATCCCCGATTTGAGGATGATGCCAAATACGGTTTCATGGATGGTCTCATCACCTTTACCGCCAATGCAAAACACATAGCCGTCATTATCGAAAACAAAATCTATGATGCTCCCGATCAAGACGACCAGATACGCCGTTATATAACCCACATGACACAGGAGGAGAGCATCTCATTAGACCATGTTTGGGTTTTCTATTTGACTGGCGATGGTCTCAAAGAAGTCGATGAAAAGAGCTATGACCCAGATGGCGAGAATGAGAAAACAAATATCGGAAGTCGTTTTGTGTCAATTGATTATAAGTATGGCATCCTCAAATGGCTCAAAGAGGATGTCCTTGAGGCTCGCGTTTATCCCGAGTCGTTGACGGGCGTTGTGCGTGCCTATGTGCAGTCTCTCGAGAAGGACGTTTTCTGCGGAGACGATTCACGGGAAAGGCTGAAGATAAAGTTGTGCGACAGCCTATTTGGGCATCACAAGCTGAAAGCGTTGAAAGAAGCGGAGATCGATAAGCTTTACGATTTCAGGGAAGGAGTGCAGAAAATCCGAAAGGAAGGTGCTGAAGGGCAAGACACCGATTGCGTTGACACGGCCTATGGCGTAATCAAAAGTGTTGTTTTTGATGTTGAGCAGATGGCCTTTGACGCCTTTGAGAAATGCAGTACTGAGATTCTGAACAATCAATGGAAGAAAGAACTTAAGATGAAAGGATCCCAATGGATGGCAAAACATCGTGGAGTCGGTGGTGAAAAAGGATTCGTTCAGATTGGATTGTCAGAGGAATGGGGCGCAGCTCATCTGGAATGGATCCCGGTTAACACAAAAAGCATGCTGTGGGGGAACCAATACAAATTGGAACTTCACGCGGAAGGCAGAAACAACAGAGACAAAGCCGACCAATGGCGCAAAAAGTTCAAGGAACAGGCCTTCATGCTGCCTACAGGCTGCACCGTAGGCCAAAGTAGAACCGTCCTGGTTTATGAGGTCCAAACCGACAAGCCTATTGCCAAGATGGGCAAAAAGGAACTGGAGTCGTTTTTGAAGAAGGTCTATACAGAAGAAATGAACGTTTGTTGCAGGTTGCTTGTCGAGGATTATGGCAAATAATAATTCTAAAATGAAAAATTAATTCTAAACAATGATGAAATAATGAAAAAGACTTCAAAACACAACTCAGAGCCATTGGCTACAGCATTGAATTATTTGAGTGGAAGATACGTTCTTCCGTCATTTCAACGCGACTATGTTTGGAAAACGAGTCAAATCGAAAACCTCTTCAATTCCATCTACCGAGGATATCCAATCGGTACCATGCTATTCTGGCGGGTCAATCTTGCACATGACGAGTCTCTTAAAACAGAATCGTTTTATAGATTTCTTACTCATTTTGAGGAGGATAAGACCACCCAAGCCTATGCAAAAACGGCATTGCTTCCCAATCAGGATTATTGGATTGTGCTTGACGGGCAACAACGTCTGACATCTTTGGCCATCGGTCTGCTTGGTAGCTATAGGAAGCGCGCACGCTATCAGCGAAAAAACAATCCCGATTATCCAGAATACAAGATGTATATGCTTGTTTCGGAAGAGGCCGAAAATCCATTTGCTTTTCTGAGTACCGACAAGACAAATAACAGCGAGTGTTATGTTGACGAGACAGGTAGAAAGTGGATTCTGGCGAGGAAAATCTTCTATGTGGACAAAGGAAGAGACATGGTAGTTCCATTCAAACTCAGCGACAAAGAGGAAGACAGAGTGACGGATTTTAAGGATGCACTCGATAGATTGTGTATTGATTTTTCCGAGATGACAGGTTTCGACTATAACGAAGCCACCAACGTGTTTGTCGTGGTTAATTCAGGAGGAACCGTGCTCGAGATGTCTGACATCTTGAATTCAATCATCGTCTCAACTTGGAAAAACGTGAATGCAAAAGAAGAATTCAAGAAACTCACCGAAACGGTTGCCAACTTAGGTTTCAACATCAACACGAATTACATCGTAAAAGCAATCCTATACCTCCTTCATAATGACGTGAGGTTCCAGATACATGGCTTTACTGACTTCATTCTTGAAAAGGAAGGCTGCTGGAACGATGTTAAACTTGCCATCGTCGATACGTTTATCCTTCTTAAGTCATACGGCCTAAACCATTCAACATTGGGAGGCTACAATGCTACTTTACCCATCCTTTATTACATTTATCACAAAGGTGCCAAAAACCCGGCTACGGCTGCTGCCTTTGCATCCGACAAAGCCATCATCAAGCAATGGCTTCTTTCGGCAATCTTGATGAAGCTGTTCGGCAGGTCATCCGATTCGGTATTGGCCACCGTCCGCTCTGCATTTACAGAAAAGAAGCCGAAAGATGCCTGTAAGAAGAAAAGCCTGCCGGTACTCTATTCAGTCGCATCCTCTGATTATATGAATGTCGCTTTAAGGGAAGGCCTGGTTAGCTTCCCGGCTGGGGAAATCAAGACGAAGCTTGGCGACGATTGGTTCATGTCCGAGGAAACTGTCAAGAAACTCTTGACCGAGACCCAGAAGGGTGATCGTTACAGCTTGCCCATCTTGTCTCTTCTTTATCCTGACTATGATATAGAAGCCGTTGAATATGAGCAAGACCATCTGCATCCATCCGCTCGTTTCGACAAGATGTCTGTAGAGTTCAAGGCCAACAAAGAAAACTTGAGGCTCTACAATTCTATTGTCAATTTACAATTACTTCAGAAGACCCCCAATGTACAAAAAGGTGACATTTCTTTAGCTGCGTGGGTTGATGAACAGACCAAGGGTAAAAACAAATCGGATAGGGAAAAGTTCTTCGAAGAGCACATCATTCCTGATGTGAGTCTTAAAGAGGAGGACGTTGAGAGTTTCTTCGAAAAAAGAAAAGCCATGCTGGTTGAAAGACTAATGAAAGCTTTTGATAAAGGAGGAAGCCAGGCGAAGCGCTGAACGCGACTTGAGGGATTTTGAGAAATAAACCAACGAAGAAAAAGCCGACATTACTGTCGGCTTTTTCTGTTGAATCGCTTATCTTAATAAGCGAAATAATTATAAAAACGGTTACTTAAATAAGCTTTTTTATCCTGTATTTGGTTGTTGTAATAAGTTTTTATGTATTCATCGATTTGTGGCCTGACATGAAAGTTACCTTTACCGGCTCCTCCCTTTTACAGATACTGAATGCCGATGCAGATTTGTCACGACGCGTTTTGAGTTATGCTTTATCATCGACCAGGAGTTGACGCAGTTTTGTGGGGTGGACCTGCCTACACCCGCAAACTCAAGGCCATGCTCCTTTTCTTGGCCAACAACGTGCCCTACGACGTGAGCATCGCCAAGTTGTCGACAAGGCGATTTCAAGATTGACAGCAAGATTACTGTTGAGGTAGGTGGTAAAGACAAGACCTTCGACCAAATTGCCGACATCCCCAATTCTTATATTCTTGCCGACTCCATGGAGTTCCCCGTTGGGAAGAAACTCCCCGTCTGGTTGGTTCGTTGCAATGTCACACTTTTTGTCTGTTATGTTTCTAAAACCCTGCAAAAATGTTGATTACATGGGCTATTCTTTTGCCAGTCGGGCAAGGTTTCCTTTGATCTCTTCCTTGTATTTTTCTTTCAGGTCGTCGGGAAGGAAACTGCCGTCGATGAAAGCAAACCATTTGGGTGCTGCATTCGCGAACTTGTTAAAGATATTCGCTATGACTTTTTCCTCTAGCCCGGATGAGGTCATGGCCCGAACGAAGTTCTGCCTATTGAGCCGTTTCTTCTTCCCGTCGAGGGTCAAAGCCAAATCCTCGTCGTCCTCTGGATAGATCAGATGGACGTTAAGCAAGTCGTAGGCTTGGGATAAGACGTAATGGCCTGGGACCTTGCTGATGAGCGAGAAGTTCTTCAAGTGCATGTCGGAGTTGCCTGTCAGCCACGAGAACGCGACCACTTCCCAAAAATTGACCAAGTCCAGCAAAGGAGCGGAAGAATGCTTTTTGATCAGCTTCGCAATGTTTTCATACGACGACTTGTACTTGTCGGTGGTGAGGCGCTCGCTGATTTGGCAGAAGTCTTCCATGAGATGTTTTTTGCCACTACGGTCGCGGTCTATCCTTTGCGTCAGATAGGCCAGTTCGCCGTCGCTGAAACGGATCAGCGTGTGCGGCACCACGTCGATTTTGGCGATGCTGGCCAAGTGCATGGTGAGGTCCTCCACCTCGGGCAGCCATGGGAATTCGTCCGATTTTGGCTTAAGGATGTACCTGCCCCAAAGTCCAACGATGGTAAGGCGGTCGGGCTCATCCTTGCCTCCTTTGTTCACGTCCATGGAGAGTTTGGATTGCACTCCAGTGACAGCAGTCCGGCTCATGACCGATTCCTTCGCCAACTCATTGATGTTGCTTCGACAATAGGGGAGGATGGGCACTTTGGTCTTGCCGAAAAACCGTTTGGCGCAGGCGGGATGATAGTCCTTTTGTCCTGCTTCCAATTCCTGATAGCAATAAAGGCACCTACTCATACATCGTTTCCTCCTCCAGTCCTATCACGCCGACGGCTCCGATGCAATCCTTGCAGCAGGTCATCAGCAGGCCCATCCGGTCGTTGGGGTTGAGTTTCCAGTTTTTCGTGGCGATGTCTAACAGCCATCCTTCGGGGATGAGCCCGTCGAAGAAGGGGAACATCACCGTCGAACGATAGGGTAGGTGCGTCAAGGGCAGGGTCAAACTGATGGGTTCGGGGTTCTTCGATGCCAGATAGTCGGCATCATAGCGGAACAGATAGCCGTTTTCGTCTTCCGTGAGTCGTCCGGCTTTCACTTCCCTGAAGTATATGTCGGCTTTTCTCATCATGCGTCTCCTCTCTGCTGTTCTACGACGCCCAGTTCCTTCCCAAAAAGTGCCAGCACGGCATTTACCTTGTCCATCCTTAAAGTCTTCTTGCCTTGTTCCAGGTCCCTGACGAAGCGGAGTCCCACGCCCGACTTGTATGACAGGTCTTCTTGCGTCAACCCATATTGCTTGCGAAGGACTTTAACCTCTTGTGATAGTCTTCCTCGGTCGTCCATAACTGATATAATTACGCTGCAAAAATACTATTTTTCTTTTGTTGGTTATATTATTTCGGGTATATTTTTAATAAAATCATATAAAAATATATTAGATAGGGTATAATATTGAAATTCTACATGATTTTATATCATATCGGATATAAATTCTTTGTATCTCAGCCTTAGGTCACTCACAGTGAATCGCCTTGCGCCGCTTCGAAAGGCTATGCCATCGGGCGCGGAGTCAGTTTGAGGGAGATGGATGGGGGACAGGCCTATCATTTCGAATCGGCTCAAATATTGGCTGATTTATGTAATTTTAAGCTCATAATGAGCCGATAATTGGAAAAATATCGCTAACTTTGCGCCGATTTAAGTTTATAAGCTATGGATTTCTCAAGAGAAATACTACAGTATCTGCACTATCATCCACAGTCTTCGCGCGATGAAATTGCAAAGGGTACAGCCTTCGAAGGAAGTGATGCCACTATGAAACGACTGATAGCGGCAGGCGTTCAAAATGGCAATATTGTGGCTGAGGGTAAAGCCCGGGCTACCCGTTACCGTCTTTCAGATCAGGCATTTCTCCTGATGCCACTCAATCTGGAGACTTACTTTGCACAGGATATTGACGAACGACAAGTACAGACCTCTTTCAACTTCGACTTGATACGTCAGCAGCTTCCGTCAGTCGTGCTTTTTACTGCTGAAGAGATGAACAGACTGCAAGAACTGCAGGCTGAATTTCGCCAGCATGTCAACGAGATGACTGAAAACGAATATCGCAAGGAGATGGAGCGACTGGGTATCGATCTCAGTTGGAAATCGTCACAAATCGAAGGTAATACCTATTCGCTGTTAGAAACAGAACGCCTACTGCGTGAAAGCAAGACAGCTGACGGAAAAACAAAGGAAGAGGCGGTAATGCTGCTGAATCATAAGGATGCCTTGCGCTTCATCCTTGACAATCCTGACTATCTACAGCACCTGACCCTCAGTCATATTGAGGATATTCATCAATTGCTCACTAAAGAACTCTCAGTTGACAGAGGAATCCGTCACCGTCGCGTGGGTGTCACGGGTACCAATTATCATCCACTGGAAAATGAATTCCAGATTCGTGAAGCCATGCATGATACATGCGACTTGATTAACGAGAAAGAGAACATCTTTGAAAAAGCTCTTCTCACAATTGTGCTGCTATCGTATATACAGGCATTCTCTGATGGAAATAAGCGCACGGCACGCATCACCAGCAACGCAATCCTAATTGCTAATGGTTATTGTCCGCTGAGTTTCCGTTCAGTCGATTCTATTGACTACAAGAAAGCCATGCTTATCTTCTATGAGCAGAACAACCTTTATGCTTTCAAGCAAATCTTCATCGATCAATTTGAGTTTGCGGTAAGGGAGTATTTCTAAAGAAGACGGCAATGCCGAATTCACCTAAAAAAACCGACCGGCGCAGGCCTCGCAAAGGGCTTGCGCCAGTTTTTTTTGAATTTCCTCATAAAAGTTTCTATCTTTCGCGTAAAATGTAGATACGAAAGTGACAAAAAAAGAAGGCAATGCCCCTCAGGGCCCTGCCTTCTTCGTTTCGAATATGATAATCAAAGATTATCCTTAAAATACTGCGTGATCTTGGTGATCAGATGCGCCCTGTCCATGCCGTAGACGTTGTGGTCGTGGCCCGGATAGACGAAATAATCCAACTGCTTGCCGTTGTGGATGCAGTTCTCGACGAAGACGAGGCTGTGCTGCCACATCACCACGGGGTCGGTGGTGCAGTGGATCATCAGGAGCTTGCCTTCTAATTTGTCGGTCTTGTTCTCGAGGCTGGTCAGTGCATAGCCTTCGGGGTTCTCGTCGGGCGTGTCCATGTAACGCTCACCGTACATGATCTCGTAGTACTTCCAATCCAATACGGGACCGCCGGCCACGCTCACCTTGAACACTTCGGGGTGGTTGATTTTCAGCGAGGTGGACATGAAGCCGCCATAGCTCCAGCCGTCGCTGCCGATGCGGTCGGCGTCGACGTAGGGCAGGGTCTTGAGCCATTCGATGCCCACCATCTGGTCGCGCATCTCCAATTGTCCACACTGGCGGTGGATGCACTGCTCGAAGGCCTCGCCACGGTCGGCGGAGCCACGGTTGTCTAAGGTGAAGACGAGGAAGCCTTCTTGGGCGAGGTAGTTGAGGTAGATGCCCGCGCCTGCCGTCCACGTGTCGGTGATGAGTTGGGCATGGGGACCGCCATACACATAGACGATGACGGGATATTTCTTCGAGGCATCGAAGTCGTAAGGCTTGATGAGGCGCGTGTAGAGCGTCTGGCCGTCTTCTGATTTCAAGGTGCCGAGGGTGGTCTCGCCGATGTTGTAGTCCTTCAGCGGGTTTTCGGCCTCGTGCAGGCGACTCACGAACTTGCCGTTTTTGTCTTGCAGGTCAACGTTGTAAGGCACGTCGGTGCTGCTGTAGAAGTCGAGGAAGAACTTGCCGCTGGCGGAGGGCGTCACGTCGTGGGTGCCGTGTTCCTTGGTGAGCTTGGTGACGGCACCGCTTTTGATGTCCATCATGTAGCAGTGGCGTTCCAATGGGCTGACCTCGGTGGAGCGGTAGTAGATCTTGCTGCCGTCCTTCGAGAAGCCGTTGAAGTCGGTGATGACGAAGTCGCCCTTGGTGAGTTGCTTGCAGGTGCCTTTGCTGATGGTGTAAAGATAGAGGTGATAGTAGCCGTCGCGTTGTGCTTTCCAGATGAACTGGTCGGGGTTGTCGGGGAGGAAGTAGGCGGGACCTTGCGGCTCCACATATTGCTCGTCGCGGTCTTCGAAGATGGTCTGGATGAAGTCGCCAGTGGTGGCACTGTATTCGTTGAATTTCAAGTGGTTCTGCCCGCGATTGAGGATGCCGATATAGATGCGCTTGTTGTCGGGGTTCCATGTGATGGCGGTGAGGTATTGCTCGGCGGGTTCGCCCGTCTTGACGATGGTTTCCTTGCCCGTGGCGATGTTATAGATGTGCAGCGTCACCTCGTGGCTCGTCATGCCCGCCATGGGGTATTTGATGGGCTTGGCGGTGGCGATGCGCTCGGTGATGTCGACCAGCGGGTAGTCGGTCACCATGCGCTCGTCCATGCTGTAGTAAGCGAGGAGCTTGCCGTCGGGCGACCAGAAGATGCCGCCGTCGATGGCGAACTCGTTGCGGTGGACGCTCTGTCCGGCCACCACGCCCTCGGGGTTGTCGGTGATTTGGATTTGCTTGTCGCCTTTGGCCACAAACAAATTATTGTCAATGGTGTAGGCCACATTCAGGGTGGGTTTACAAACGGTTTGGTTTTCAATGCCTTGCGGAAGTGTAGTCATTTGCTCGATGGTTTTCTTCTTCAGGTCCATCTTGTTGAGGGCGATGCCGTTGTCGCCCAAGGCATAGAAATAGGCTTGGTAGTCGTTGAGCCAGGTCAGTTGCGGGATGCGCTTCAGCTCGTTGACGCCTTCGCCTTTCTTGAAACCGTTCAGTTCATCGAGGGTGAGGAAACTCGTTTCCTTCTTCGAGCCGGGACTTATCGCGACGATTTCGTTGCCTTTCACCTTCATGAGGATGTCGGTGTCGCCGATCCATTTCAGTTGGTTGGGCCGTTGGGCATAGACGTCGCGGTTGTTGTAGGAAGCGTCCTCGGGCGTGAAGAGCTTCTTTTCCTGGGCCGTGGTGGGCAGCGCAAAAGCCACCATGACGGCTAACGATAAGAGTCTGAGAATTTTCTTCATTTTTGCTTTGGATTTGATATTTGCCGCAAAAGTAGCGATAATTTCAATACCTTTGCCCAAAATTTGACAGCTCATGAAAAAGCGCAAAGTCCCACATACTTTTGTAATCGTTTTCTTTATCATCGTCATTGCGGCGGTGCTCACTTGGATTATCCCGCCGGGGAAATATGTCGAGGAGCAGGTCGGCGGTGAGACAGTGATGACGTTTTATTATGCCGACCAATTGCCAGAGGCAGCTGGCGACAATGAATTCCACGCCGAGCCGCAGACGTGGCAGGTGTTTTCGGCGTTCTACAAGGGCTTCGTCAAGCAGGCCAACATCATCGTGTTCATATTAATAATAGGTGGAGCGTTCTGGATTATGAACAAGAGCCGTGCCATCGACATGGGCATCCTGTCGTTCTTGAAGTTCACCAAACGACTGGAACGCAGCAAATTAATGAGGAAAATCGGGGTGAACAACATCGTCATCATCCTGATCATGCTGCTGTTCAGCCTCTTCGGGAGCGTGTTCGGCATGAGCGAGGAAACCATCGCCTTCACCTTGATTATCATTCCGTTGGCCATCTCGATGGGCTACGACAGCATCGTGGGCCTCTGCATGGTGTATGTGGCGGCGCATATCGGTTTTTCGGGTGCCATGCTCAACCCGTTCACCATCGGCATCGCGCAAGGCATCGCGGGCATTCCGCTCTTCACGGGACTGGGCTACCGCGCCTTCTGCTGGGCCGTGCTGACCTTGGTGGGCATCGTGTTTGTGCTGTGGTATGCCAACAAAGTGAAGAAGAACCCACAGTCGTCCATCATGTACGATGACGATGCCTATTGGCGAGATGAACACGCCCAACTGTCAACTGAAAACTGCCAACTGACAACTCCAAAAAAAGCTTGGTGGGTGTTCGGCTTCTTGACGGTAGTATTAATCGTTTTCTCCGTGCTTTATCCGCAGACGACCCTGAAAATCGGCAACGGCGCGACCACCTTGCCTTTGCTCCCCGTCGGGACGGCGGTGTTCGTGCTGTTGGGCATCGTCGCCTTGCGCAAGACGGTGCACTATTTCGTGCTGACCCTGCTCTTCGCCACGGTCTATTTCCTCGTGGTGGGCGTGTTGGGCTACGACTGGTACATCATGGAAATCGCCTCGCTGTTCCTCGTGCTCGGCATCGCCAGCGGCTTGGCCGTGGATAAGAGCGCGAGCGACATCGCACGGCTGTTCCTCGAAGGCATGGGCGACATCCTCTCGGCGGCGGTCGTGGTGGGCTTGGCGGGCGGCATCGTCATCGTCCTGCAAGACGGCGGCATCATCGACACGATCCTTTACGGCCTCTCCAAGTCGATGAACGACATGGGCAAGATTGCCTCGGCGGAGGTCATGTACGGCATCCAGACCTTGATTAATATCGTCATCCCCAGCGGCTCGGCCAAGGCCGCCATCACCATGCCCATCATGGCGCCCTTCAGCGACCTGATCGGCATCTCGCGCCAGGCCACGGTG
Source organism: uncultured Bacteroidales bacterium (assembly GCA_937877465.1). GTDB lineage: Bacteria > Bacteroidota > Bacteroidia > Bacteroidales > F082 > Limimorpha. Next base: position 11,057 of record CALFIT010000071.1, read on the forward strand.
ATGGCCTTCCAGTTTGGCGACGGCTTCACCAACATGATCACCCCCACCAGCGGCGTCTTGATGGCCGCCCTCGGCGTGGCCCGCATCCCGTGGGACAAGTGGGTACGCTTCATCTGGAAGTTCATCTTGGTGCTCATCATCCTCGGCGCCATTTTGCTGGTTCCCACCGTAACGATGGAGCTGGCGGGATTCTAAAATCCCCTCCATTGGAAAAATAAGCGAAAATTTTATGCTTATTTGGAAAAGTGGTTATAAACAATTGTTTTTCAATTGAATATATCGGAAAAATAAAATCAACAAACCAATATTTTTGCCATGGTTGTCACTAAAAACAGCGTTTTTGGAAAAATAAGCGGAAAAAATAGGCTTATTTTCCCAAAGAAGTTGTATCTTTGCGGCATCAAACCAACTTGAAGAGCGATGGTTACAAACGAACTCGTTGAAAAACAAATGATTTCACGCATGGAGACGGACAATCCTTGGTGGTCGAGCGGAGCTATTCGTGAGGATTTCATGGCCTTGATGCCCCGCGCCTACCTCGAAAGTTTCCATTCCATGGTGAGCAACCAAGGCGTGAAACGGGCTTTTATCCTGATGGGGCCACGCCGTGTCGGAAAGACCGTCATGATTTATCACACCATACAAAGGCTTATTAATGAGGGTGTTGCGCCGAAAAACATCGTTTATCTTTCGGTGGAGACACCCATCTACAACGGCGTCGCCCTTGAGCAGCTGATGCACACGGCGTTCAAGGCCGTGGGGAAAGCGTTTTCGCCCGAAGAGCGCTATTTCGTCTTCTTCGACGAGGTGCAGTATCTGAAGGACTGGGAAATCCATCTCAAGTCGTTGGTCGATGGCTATCCCAACGTGCGTTTCGTGGCTTCGGGAAGCGCGGCGGCGGCCTTGAAAAAAAGCAGCATCGAGAGCGGTGCCGGCAGGTTCACGGATTTTCATCTGCCTCCGCTCACGTTCTACGAATACGTCCAATTGCACAAGCAGGAAAGTCTGCTTACGGAGAGCCAAGTCGGTTGGAACGGGCGCACCATGCACATTGTTGAATCAACTGACATACAACATCTTAACCATCTTTTCATCGACTACATCAACTATGGCGGCTATCCTGAAGTGGCTTTCAACACCGAAATCCAGGCCGACCCGGGGCAATACATCCGTCACGACATTATCGACAAGGTGCTCATGCGAGACTTGCCCATCCTTTATGGCATCAACGACGTCCAGGAATTGAACTCCATGTTCACCATGATTGCCTATCTGTCTGGAAACCAGTTCTCTTTCGAGAGCCTGTCGCAAAACACGGGCGTGAAGAAAGACACGCTGCGCAAGTACCTTGAATACCTTGAGGCGGCTTTCCTGATCAAGATCATCCATCGCACCGACGACACGGCGAAACGCTACCAGCGCGAGCGCAATTTCAAGATTTATTTGACCAACCCCTCGCTGCGTTGCGCCCTTTTCCAGCCTATCACGGTGGCCGACAACGAGATAGGCGAAATGGTGGAAACCGCAGTCTTCGCCCAATGGATTCCGCGTTTAGGCACCGACATCAGCTATGCCAACTGGCGCGTCAGCAAGAAGGAGATGGGCGAGGTTGACATTGTGGGCATTAATCCGGCTCGACAGAAGCCCGACTGGGCAGTGGAAGTGAAATGGAGCGACCGCTATTTCGAGAACCCCGACGAACTGTCGTCGCTGAAGTCGTACATGACGACCAACCACATGCCGCACGCCCTTGTAACCACGAAGACCCAAAGCGGCTTGTCGAGCCAGCCTTGGGGCAACCTGCAATTCATGCCCGCGGCCTGCTATGCCTACATCGTCGGACGGAACACCTTGAAACGAGCCTTTGACGAACCGGGGTTTTGACGCGCCATGAGAAAATTGTTGCTTGCCATAATGCCCCTTGTCCTTCTCGGCTGCCGCGAAACGCCTTCCCAAGGGCAATGGAACCTGCTGACCACCGCTCCCGCCCAACAATGGGAGGAGTGTTTCCCCTTGGGCAACGGACACCTTGGCATGATGCCTGACGGCAATGTTGAGCATGAGTCTATCGTGTTGAACGATATCACTTTATGGAGCGGTGCACCGAGCGACGACAGCAATCCCTTGGCCTTGCAGTCGTTGCCCGAAATTAGGCGTCTGTTGATGGAAGGCAAAAATGACGCGGCGCAGCAATTGATGTACGAGACTTTCGTCTGTGGCGGCGCAGGCTCGGGCCACGGACAGGGTGCCAAGGTGCCTTTCGGCTGCTACCAGACCTTGGGCCAGATGACCATTGATTACACGTTTCCCGATGCGGATTCCGTTACGAACTATCAGCGCGTGCTTTGCCTCAACGATGCCGTTCACAAGGTTTCGTTTGACAAAGGCGGCCTCCATTACGAGCGCGAGAGTTTCATTTCTCGGGTAGATGATGTGGCGGTTTTGCATCTGAAGGGTCAAGGTGCTTTTTCGTTAGGGCTTGCAAGACAAGAAAAAGCCCAAGTCGTCACCGATGCCGATGGCGTGACGATGTACGGCCAGTTGGACAGCAACGTGGAGGGCATCGAAGGGATGCGATATTATGCCAAGGCACAGTCGGTTACGGAAAACGATGGAGCCGTCATCTACTTTTGCGCTGCCACCGATTTCATGTGTGAAGACCCGGAAGAATACGTCAACGGGCATTTGAAAGAGGCCGTCGCAAAGGGTTTCAAAGCGGTGAAAGACGACCATTTGGAATCCTATCATGCCTTGTTTGACCGCGTTGAACTGCAAATCGGCGAAATTGCTGAAAAACAAAATCTTACATTGCAAGAGCATTGGCAAGACTTCCTCGAAAACGACGACCCGTGGCTGCCGGTGTGCTATTTCCATTATGGCCGCTACCTCCTCATCAGCTCCACGCGCGAGGACCTGCTGCCACCCAACCTGCAAGGGCTGTGGGCCAACACCATCCAGACCCCTTGGAACGGCGACTATCACCTTAATATTAATGTGGAGATGAACCACTGGCCTTGCGAGGTGTGCAACCTCTCGGAACTGCACCTGCCGTTGGTGCGTTTTGCCCAAGAACGGCTGATGCCCTCGGGACGGAAGACCGCCCGCGATTTCTACGGTGCGCGAGGCTGGTGTGCTCATGTGGTCAGCAATCCGTGGGGTTTCACGGCGCCGGGTGAGCATCCTTCGTGGGGCGCCACCAACACGGGCGGGGCATGGCTGGCCTTGCATGCTTGGCAGCATTTCGAGTTTACGCAAGACACAGGTTTTCTTCGCGAAGCCTATCCATTAATGAAAGAAGCCGCCCGTTTCTTCCTCGACGCGATGATAGAGGAACCCGAACACGGCTGGCTTGTCACCGCGCCGACCACCTCGCCCGAGAACGCCTTCTGGCTCAACGACAGCACGACCGTCAGCGTGTGCATGGGCAGCACCATGGACGTGCAGATTGTCAGCGAGTTGTATGGCGCGGTCTGTCAAGCGGCGAGCATCATAGGAAGCGACGATTCCATCGTCGCAATCCTTCAGACCGCAAAATCGCTTTTCCCACCCATGCAGGTCAGCGAGCAGGGCTATCTTCAGGAATGGCTCAAAGACTACAAGGAAGTGGAGCCGCAGCACCGCCATGTGTCGCATCTCTTCGGGCTTTACCCTGGCACGATGCTGTTCCGTCATTGCGAGGAACGAAGCAATCCAGACGAAACAGCGAAAGATTCCTCTTTGTTGGAAGCCTGTCGGCAAACCTTGTTGCGTCGTGGCGACGAAGGCACGGGCTGGTCAAGGGCGTGGAAGATCTGCTTCTGGGCACGCCTCGGCGATGGTGACCATGCTTACCAATTGTTGAAAAACCTGCTCCAGCCCGCCATTGACGGCACGGGGCGGCACCACGCAGGCACCTACCCCAACCTCTTCTGCGCACATCCGCCGTTCCAAATCGACGGCAACTTGGGCGGCACGGCAGGCATCGCCGAGATGCTGCTGCAAAGCCATGACGGTGAAATCGAGCTGTTGCCCGCCCTGCCTTCGGCATGGCAAAACGGCCATTTCAAAGGGCTTTGCGCCCGAGGCAATAAGGTGGTGGAGTGTACTTGGAAGGACGGAAAAGTCACGCATTCTGCTGTGACTTCGCGGTGAGGATGTTCACTTTTTCGGTCTGCACTGTTTCACGAGCCACATGAGATACTGGTCAGAAACGTTGTCGATTTCGTTCTTGTCATAAATAGTTAGCAAGGTCACATTGGCATCGTTGCTTACCAGCACATTTAGGGTCAGTATGCGAGCACCACCACTTTTGCCCTTGCCTTTTGAACTGATGGCCATGCGAATCTTACGCACTCCGCCGCCCAAGTCATCGCCTTGAAAAGGATTCTCCAACAGTTCTTTCTGAAGGTTTGTAAGGTCATCTTTCAACGACTTGTATTTCTTGGATAGCCGACGAGCCTGTCTTTCAAATTCATCAAGTGTGGTAATGCTAACGTTCATACAGCATCCTCCACTTCAAGTTCTTTCAAGAACTCGTCCATCGTTTTCAGTTTAATCTCCCCGCGTTTTGCGCGTTCCACTTCGTCGAATGCCCGTGTCAGTGTTTCCTTCACATACGCTTTTTGCTTCGCGGTTTTGGCATCATCGGCAGTTGGCTCAATGAGTTTGTCAGCCAACCATTCGCGGTCTTTCTTGGAGAGTTTCAGCCCTTGTAAATAGTTCCAAAGATTGTTCAATGCAATTGTGGTCATAAGATTTTCCTTTCTTTTCTGACTGCAAAAATAACAAAATCTCCCAACAGAAACACCTTTTCATCGGATTTTCAAAAGTTTTGTCTCTTTTTCCTTCACCCAAAAGAAATTTTCCCTATTTTTGCTCCTGCCATTCCGGGGAAAATCGGAACGGCCAGAGAAAGCGCATTCTTCGCTTTGTTCCTCACCAGTGAACTTGCACACTCACTATGTAAAAAGAGGATGAAGGGAAAGAGATTGCTTTCATTGTTATGATTGTATGTCCATGTGCATTCATATTCAGTGGAGCAATCCCCTATTCATTATTTCTTTTTTACGGGAGTGCAAGCCCAACTGGTGGAAATAAGGATAAATTTGGGAGGCTCCGCTCTTTCTGCTAGTTTATAGTTATGTCCTCTTGAGTCTTGGGACAAAACAAAGTTAATTCCAACAAATTCAACAAAATTCATTATTTCTGACGTGGTTTTCACACAACACAGGATTAATTATCAAATGAAACAAAACACATTAAATCCAATTCATTATGAAGAAGTATTTACTTATCGCCTTTTTGGCAGTATTCAGTGTTCAGGCTATGGCGCAACGAGAGCCCAGCCCGAAGAAATGTTCTATTTCAGCAGGTTTTTTGCAAGGAGGTGGTGGCCTCGTTGGCGCCGACTTCGAGTATCTGTTCAGCAACCATTTCAGCGTACAAGCTGGTGTTGGCTTTACCAGCTTCGGAGCTGGTGTTAACTACCATTTCAAGCCCTTCATTAACAGCTCGATGATTTCATTGATGTATTGGCATCAAGGTATCGGAAACACTTACACTCAATCGGTAATTGGCCCTGTCTACACTTTTAGGGCTCCTAAAGTGTTCCAATTCCAAATAGGCATTGGGGGACGTGTTGGGAAAGGGCCTGCGCTTAACCCAGATTATGCGAGTGCGCCTGTCATGCTACTTTATAGCATCGGCGTGTACTTCCCTCTGTAAGTTGGAGAAATGCAGTAGATGTAAGTGCCCGTAACTCATCTAATTCGAGTTATGGACACTTTTGGGACTTCCTTTTTTGTGTCACTTTGTCACCCCGACTGACAAAACCCTGCCATTTTCCCGTTTGGCACGAAATGTGACAAACATCCGCCGTCATTCAATTTTAAATCTGAAATTTTAAATTTTAAATCAAAATAATTATGGCAAAGTTAGCAATCAAACCCCTGGCCGACCGCGTGGTCATTGAGCCCGCAGCAGCCGAACAGAAAACCGCAAGCGGTATCATCATCCCTGACACCGCAAAAGAGAAACCCCAACAAGGCACGGTCGTGGCCGTCGGCCCCGGCACGAAAGACAACACCATGACGCTGAAAGTCGGCGACAAGGTCATCTACGGCAAATACGCCGGCACCGAGTTCCACCTCGACGGCAAAGACTATATGATCATGCGTGAAAATGACGTCATCGCTATTATTTAAACACTTCAACAGACAACAATTAAACAACAAATATCATGGCAAAAGACATTCTTTTCAATATCGAATCGCGCGACGGCCTGAAGAAAGGCGTCGACGCTTTGTCAAACGCAGTGAAGGTGACCCTCGGCCCCAAAGGCCGTAACGTGGTCATCGAAAAATCGTATGGCGCACCCCAAATCACCAAGGACGGCGTAACGGTCGCCAAGGAAATCGAGCTGACCGACCCCGTCGAGAACATGGGCGCCCAACTCGTCAAGGAAGTGGCCTCCAAGACCAACGACTTGGCTGGCGACGGCACCACCACCGCCACCGTTCTCGCCCAAAGCATCGTGGCCACGGGACTGAAAAACGTCACCGCCGGTGCCAACCCGCTTGACCTGAAACGCGGTATCGACAAGGCCGTTGCCGCTGTCGTGGCTTCGCTGAAGAAGATGTCGGTGAAGGTCGACGGCGACAACGAGAAGATCAAGCAAGTGGCCACCATCTCCGCCAACAACGACGGCACCATCGGCGGACTCATCGCCGAGGCTATGGGCAAGGTGAAGCAAGAAGGTGTCATCACCGTCGAGGACGCCAAGGGCATCGAAACCTACGTCGATGTCGTCGAAGGCATGCAGTTCGACCGTGGCTACATTTCGCCTTACTTCGTCACCAACACCGAGAAGATGGAAGCCGTCTATGAGAACCCTTACATCTTGATTTACGACAAGAAAATCTCCGTGATGAAGGACTTGCTGCCCGTGCTTGAGCAGACGCTGCAAACCGGTCGCGCCCTCATCATCATCGCCGAGGACATCGACGGCGAGGCCTTGGCTACCTTGGTCGTCAACCGTCTGCGTGGCTCGCTGAAAGTGGCCGCCGTGAAGGCCCCTGGCTTCGGCGACCGCCGCAAGGAGATGCTCGAAGACATCGCCATCCTGACCGGTGGCACCGTCATCAGCGAAGAGAAGGGCTACAAGCTCGAGGATGCCAACCTGCAAATGCTCGGTCAGGCCGACAAGGTGAGCATCAACAAGGACAACACCACCATCGTGAACGGTCACGGCGCCAAGAAGGACATCGAGGCCCGCACCAACCAAATCAAGGCCCAAATCAAGACCACTACGAGCGACTACGACCGCGAGAAACTGCAAGAACGCTTGGCCAAGTTGGCCGGTGGCGTGGCCGTCATCTACGTCGGCGCCGCCTCCGAGGTCGAGATGAAGGAGAAGAAAGACCGCGTTGAGGATGCCTTGAACGCCACCCGCGCCGCCATCGAAGAGGGTATCATCCCCGGCGGCGGTGTCGGTTTCATCCGCGCCATCAAGGCCATCGAGAAGCTGAAGGGCGACAACGAGGACGAGACCACGGGTATCGCCATCATCAAACGCGCCTTGGAAGAGCCGCTGCGCCAAATCGTCGAGAACGCCGGCCTGGAAGGCTCGGTCGTCGTCAACAAGGTCATGGAAGGCAAGAACGACTTCGGCTTCAACGCCCGCACCGAGGTGTATGAGAACCTCCTCCAGACGGGTGTCATCGACCCCGTGAAGGTGTCGCGTGTGGCCTTGGAGAACGCCGCCTCCATCGCCGGCATGTTGCTGACCACCGAGTGCGTCATCAGCAACCACAAGGAACCCACGCCTCCCACACCTCCTATGCCCATGGGCGGCGGCATGGACGGGATGATGTAATGCTGAATGGCTTCGCTCGTATGACTCGCTTCGCGTCATTGCGAGGAACGAAGCAATCCAGAAAGACATCTAGAATTAATGGAAACGAGCAAAAGGCCGGCTGCGCAAGCGGTCGGCCTTTTTTTTGCCTGCTTCGCAATATTCCGTGTCTTTCCGAGTTATTAATACCTTAATCAATCCTCGAAATGGCCGAAAAAAAAGACAGAAAAGTCACATGGGCAAAACTGCGCAAGTGGTTCTCGCTGAAGAAACTCAACCGCAAATACGACTTCTCGATGACACACGACGAGACGGGCCAGTCGATGCTCAAGTTCCGCCTCAACCTGCTCAACCTCATCTGGGTCATCCTTGGCGTGGCCTTGTTGCTTATCGTCATCACATCCATCATCATCGCCTTCACGCCCTTGCGCGAATACATCCCGGGCTACACCGACACCAACCTCAACCGCGAGGTCTACCAACTCAACCTCCGCGCCGACTCGCTTGAGAAAGAGATGCGCAAAAAGGACATCTACTTCCAGAACCTACAGAAAATCGTCAGCGGCTACGACTTTGCAGCCGACAGCACTCTGGCCTCGCTCAACATCTATGAGCCTTTGCCGCAAAGCGTTACCGACACCATCACGCTCCACAAGTCGGTGCAAGACAGCCTGTTGCGCGTCGAATACGAGGCCCAAAGCCAATACAACCTCTTCGGCGACGACCAACTGCCGCCCACCAAGCCGAGTTCGTTGGTGAAGAGCTTCTTCGTACCGCTCAACGGATCGGTCATCACGGCCTTCAACGCCGACGAAGGCCATTTCGGCGTCGACATCGCCACCGACGGCGACCAAATCATCAACGCCACCTTGGACGGCACCGTGGTGTTCTCAACATGGAGCATCAACAACGGCTACTGCATCGGCATCCAGCACGAGGACAGCTATTTCTCTGTCTATAAGCACAATTCCACTCTGCTGAAAAAAGAAGGCGACTACGTCAAAGCCGGTGAAGCCATCGCCATCTTGGGCCGCTCGGGCGGCACCGAGGCCTTCGAACACCTCCACTTCGAGCTGTGGCACAACGGCGTTCCGCTCAACCCCGAAGAATATATGACACTAAGCCAATCCAATATGAAGTGATAATCTGCTTGGATTTAGAGAATAAAAATCGGTACAGATTTCAAAATTCATTATCTTTGCAAACTTTTTCAACCCGATAAACGATTTGGACATGACTATATTAATTAAGGTATTGCAGTTTTTCCTCTCCCTCTCCATCCTGATTTTCATCCACGAGTTGGGCCATTTCATCGCGGCCAAGGCCTTCAAGACCCGCGTCGACAAGTTCTACCTCTTCTTCGACTGGGGCTTCTCCATTTTCCGTTGCAAGAAGGTGAACGGCAAGTGGCGCTTCAAGTTCTTCGCCAAAAACGAACCTGAGAAATACACGGCCACCGAATACCGCGACGCGGCTGGCAAGAAACAGACCAAATACGAACCCATCGACCTGAGCACGCTCCCCGACGACGACTGGCGCCGTAGCGACAGCACCGAATACGGCATCGGCTGGTTCCCGCTCGGCGGCTACAACAAGATTGCCGGTATGGTCGACGAGTCGATGGACAAGTCGCAGATGCAACAGCCCCCGCAGCCGTGGGAGTTCCGCTCGAAGCCCGCTTGGCAACGCTTCATCATCATGATTGCCGGCGTGACCATGAACGTGCTCCTTGCCTTCGTCATCTACATCGGCCTGCTGACCAAGGAGGGCGAGACCTATCTGCCCACCGCCGAGGTCAACAAATACGGCATCTCTGTCGATAGCTTGGCCTACGAGTTCGGCCTCCGCGACGGCGACAAGATCTTGGCCGTCGACGGACAATACATCGAGAACTTCCAGGAAATCCCCATGCAAATCATCCTCGAAAAGGCCAAGACCATCGAGGTGGAGCGCGACGGGAAAGACACGGTCATCACCCTGCCCGACGACGCCCTGACGCAACTCTTAGCCAAACAAGACGGCAACTTCATCTCCTATCGCACGCCTTTCATCGTGGCATCGGTGGTCGAAAACTCGGTTGGCGAGGCGGGTGGCCTGCAAGCTGGTGATGTCGTCGTCGGAATCAACGATTTGGAAACGCCTTATTATCAAGATTTTGTAAAAAATGTCAAGCAATTCAAGAACCAAGACATCGACCTCAAGGTGATCCGCGACGGCGACACGTTGGCCTTGGCCATGCACCTGACCGAAGAGGCCGTGATTGGCGCCTACACCCAGACCTACCTCTCCGACTATTTCGAGCTGGAAACCAAGGACTACACCTTCCTCCAAGCCATTCCCGCCGGATTCTCCAAGACCTTCAAGGAACTTGGCGACTACTGGAAACAAGTGAAGCTCATCTTCAGTCCCAAGACCAAGGCCTACGAGAGCGTGGGAGGCTTCATCAGCATCGGCAAGATCTTCCCCGACACTTGGGTTTGGAGCATCTTCTGGCGCATGACGGCCTTCCTCTCCATCGCCCTTGCCGTAATGAACATCCTGCCCATCCCTGCCTTGGACGGTGGCCACATCCTCTTCCTGCTCATCGAGATCATCACGCGGCGCAAGCCCTCCGACAAGTTCATGGAAGTGGCCGAAACGGTGGGACTCATCCTTGTGCTCGGTTTGGTCATCTTGGCCAACGGCAACGACATCATCCGACTCTTCAGGTAAAATACCGGCGTCGAAAAAATTGGAATTTTTAAATCATTAAGAATCAATCGAATAAAAAAACAGCCCGAAAATTAATTTGCTGAGATAAATACTAATTCCGTATTTTAGCGGTTTCAAATCTACCCCCAATGTTGAATTTGATGGAAAAAACCAAGCATATCGTCCTCGTTTTCGTCATGGTAATGATGGCCTCGGTCGGCGTCAGAGCACAGCAGGTGCCCATCTTCACGAACCATACGAATTCGTATGCCTACGCCAATCCGGGGTTCGCCGGCTTGAGCGAAGGCATTAATCTGTTGGGGCTTTACCGTATGCAGTGGGCGGGCTTCGTCGACAGCGACGGCAACAAGATTGCCCCCGAGACGTTTCTGTTGACGGGCGACATGCCCATCAGGGCCTTGGGCGGCGGCATCGAGTTTTCGCTCATGCAAGACAAGTTGGGCTTCGAGAACAACGTCAACGTGGGCTTGGGCTATTCCTATCACCTCGACTTGGGCGGCTCCACGTTAGGCATCGGCGTAGCAGGCACGTTGCTGAGTCGCTCCGTCGACTTCTCAAGCCTCAACCCCCTCAATCCCAGCGACCCGCTTTTGCAAGGCTTGGGCGAGGAGAGTGCCATGATGTTCGACTTCAACGTGGGCCTGTTCTGGCAGATTCCGGAGTCGTTCTATATCGGGGTCTCGGTCGTCAACGTGCTCGAAAGCATGAGTCGCGCCTTGAGCGACCAGTCCGAAACCAGCGCCAGCTTCACCACCGACCGCACCTTCTACCTGTTGGCGGGCTATCCCTTCCAGTTCGAGGACTTGCCCTACCTCACCTTCGTCCCGTCGGTCAGCGTGATGAGCGACATCGCCTCCACGCAGCTCAACGCCAGCGCGCGCGTCATATATAACAATGTGTTCTCGCTCGGCGTCAACTACCGTCCGCAGGAGTCGGTCGGCCTGATGGCGGGCATTTCCATCAAGGACCTGACGGTGCTCTATTCATACGACATCAACACGATGGGCATAGGCTTGCCCGGATCGCACGAGATAGGACTGAGTTATTGCTTCAAGCTCGACCTCGACCGCACGCCGAGGGATTATAGGAGCGTCAGGTATCTGTAGGGCGATTGGGGCAAAAATCGGGTTGGTTTGAGGGTGAGAAATGGTGGGTTCGGAATAAAAAAATGGAAAAAATGTCGAAAAATTGAGGGGTTGAATATAATATTTGCTAATTTTGGCGGTTTTTTAGAAGAAAACCATGCCCGAAAGGGTCTTTGAGATACAAACAAGAGAAAAAGAAGTAAAAATAGTAATTATATCATTGTCAAGAAGATGAAAAGACTACTGTTCGTATTTTCCGTAGCGTTGCTGCTCACAGCCTGCGGCAATTCAAATCAAGGCGAGTTGGTTGGAGTCAGAAAGTCCAACAAAACCTTCAACCAGCCAGATCCTTACGGGATGGTGTTCGTCCCGCAGGGCAATTTTACCATGGGTGTAGGCGGTGAAGACATCACCGGTTCCTACCTCAACGAGCCGAAGACGGTTTCCGTGTCCGCTTTCTTCATGGACGAGACCGAAATCACCAACAACGAGTATCGCCAATTCGTATATTGGGTCAGAGACTCCATCGCAAGAAGGATCCTTGCGGACAACTTCCCGGACCGTTACGCCATCACCGAGAGCAAGTCGGGTGAGGTGTACGACCCGCCGAGGTTGAACTGGAAAGAGAAAATCGATTGGAACGGCAAGGATCAAGAAGTGCGCGAAGCCCTCGAGCCGATGTATCTCCCTGAGCATGAGAGATATTTTCGCCGAAAAGAAATCGATACAAGAAAGTTGTATTATTCCTACTTCTGGTTCGACATGGTTGCAGCCGCCAAGAAGGACTTCTCCGATGACAAGCTCGTCGACAACGACTATTCGTTGGGCGAAGCCGATGCCGGCATCAACGTCGACCGCAAGGGCGCTTGGTCGAACCGTAGGCAGGGCTATAGCGACCGTTCGGTGTATGCCCGCTCGGAGGTCATCAACGTCTATCCCGACACCTTGTGCTGGATCCACGACTACAGCTATTCGTTCAACGACCCGATGACGGAGAAGTATTTCTGGCATCCGGCCTACGACAACTACCCGGTGGTTGGTGTCACTTGGCAGCAAGCCAAGGCCTTCTGCGTGTGGCGCACCGAGTTGCTCAACGCCTACTTGCGCACCAAGAAAGACGTCGACCTCTCCGAGTTCCGTCTGCCCACCGAGGCCGAATGGGAATGGGCTGCCCGTGGCGGCAAGATGCTGAATCCTTACCCGTGGGGCGGTCCCAACGCCAGCAATGCCAAAGGCTGTTTCTTGGCCAACTTCAAGCCGCGCAGAGGCAACTACTTAGCCGACGGCGGCCTGCGCACCCTCGTGGTGGGCTGCTACCCGCCCAATGGATGGGGCCTCTACGACATGGCCGGCAACGTTTCGGAATGGACCAACACGGCCTACGATCCCAACTCCTATAACTTCACTTGGGATATGAATCCCAACTACACCTACAACGCCAAGGCCGACGACCCGGCAGTCATGAAACGCAAGGTCGTGCGCGGCGGCTCGTGGAAAGACGTGTCCTACTACCTGCAAGTCACCACCCGCGACTACCAGTATCAGGATTCCGCCAACTGCTACACCGGCTTCCGTTGCATCCAGCCTTACTTGGGCCGCAACAAGGGCGACAACCCGAGAATGTCGAGGGTTTACAGATAAATCATAAAACAATAAAAATCAACAAATAAAAAAATAACTAAATCATTCACATTTTAAATTCATTTGTCATGGCAAAGAAACAACTTAGCAAATTCCAACAATTCCTCGTTTCGAGAAAGTTCAAGACTTTCATGGGTTACCTCTATGGTTGGGGTGCATCCGTGGTTATGATTGGCGCTTATTTTAAATTGACCCACATCCCTGGTGCCGACTTCATGTTGGCTCTTGGTCTGGGTATCGAAGCCCTCATCTTCTTCATGTCGGCTTTCGAGCCTCAGCATGTCGAGTATGCTTGGGACAATGTTTTCGTAGAACTTGAGGAAGACTGGGATGGCAAGACAAAGACTCAGTTTGCCACTACAGGCGCCGCCTCCAGCAAAGGCAACATCACCGATGCCGAAGACGCCATGCTGAACAAGATGCTCGAAAAGATGAACGTCAGCGAAGACACGTTCAAGAAGTTGGGCAAAGGTATCGACAGGTTGGCCGAAAACGCCGGCCAGATGGCTGACATTTCCAATGCCATGGCTGCCACCACCAACTACGCCAACGCCATGGACCGTGCCACGAAGTCCATCTCCGACTTCTCGACGGCCTATGTTGAGACCAACCAGAAGCTGTCCGACTCGTTGGGCAAGCTCGACTTCAGCGCCCTCGACGCCAACACCATCAAGAAGGTGGCCAGCAGCATGCAGTCGCTCAACTCCATCTACGAGCTGCAACTGCAAGGTGCAGAGCAGACTTCAGCCGCCAGCAAGGCCTTGACCGAAACTATGAACAAGTACATGGATAACCTCAACGCTTCATCACAGAACGCCGGCCAACTCAACCAACAGTTGACCCAGTTGTCGCAGCGCCTCACCGCCCTCAACAACGTCTATGGTGGAATGTTGTCAGCAATGAACATCAAGGCATAATTCTACTCAAACCGATTGTTTAACATAAAAAAGGAGTAAGAACTATGTCAGGCGCAAAAGAAACCCCAAGACAGAAAATGATCGGTATGATGTACCTGGTCTACACTGCCTTGTTAGCCATGAATGTCTCGAAGGACATCCTGGATGCCTTCGACACAGTGAACAGTGGTGTTCAGACAACCAACATCACCCTTTCAAATCAGATCAATCAAAAGTACGCTACTTTCGAGGAACAGTATGGCCTTGATCAGGAAAAGGTCGGCCCTTATTGGGAACAAGCCCAAGCCCTGAGAGAGGAAGCCACCGACCTCATCAACTACGTCGAGGCCCTGAAGTGGGACTTGGTGAAGAAGATTGAGTGCGACAAGGCCAAGACCCCGGAAGAGGCTGTTTCGATGGCCCTCGAAAGAGGTCTGTTGAAGTCGGCAGATACCCTTAAAAACGCTGATTGTTTCCAAATCGAAACTAAATTAATAGAAACAGTCGATTGTCCCATGTTCCATGATGATCAACACGGAACAGCCTGTGTCGTTTTAGCCGGGTTGATAAATGCGACTAAATTAAGAGGTTCTAAACCTGAAGAAATGAAAATTGTAATGAACGGAGCTGGAGCGGCTGGAATTGCAGTAAGTTCTTTACTTATTGGATACGGATATAAAAACTTCATTGTATGTGATACCAAAGGAGCAATATACAAAGGCAGAAAAGAAGGAATGAACCCATTTAAAGAAAAATTAGCAGAAATTACTAATAAAGATTGCATTAAAGGAAAATTAGCCGATGTATTAAAAGGAGCTGATGTCGTTATTGGATTATCAGGCCCTAATACTATCAAAAAAGAAGATGTCAAACAGATGAATCCAAAACCGATAATATTCGCTTTAGCCAACCCAACTCCTGAAATATTCCCTCAAGACGCCTTCGAAGCTGGAGCTTATATTGTCGCTACAGGAAGATCTGATTTCCCTAATCAAATTAATAATTCTCTTGTATTCCCTGGTTTAT
>CALFIT010000072.1 GCA_937877465.1 uncultured Bacteroidales bacterium
CCTCGACGTGTTCCACCCCAAGCGCATGGCCGACCGCATCCTCGGCATGGGCGACATCGTCAGCCTCGTGGAACGCGCCCAAGAGCAGTTCGACGAGGAGGAAGCCCGCAAGTTGCAGAAGAAACTCGCCAAGAACGAGTTCAACTACAACGACTTCCTGAAGCAGATCCAGCAAATCAAGAAGATGGGCAACCTGAAGGACTTGGCCAGCATGATTCCCGGCATGGACAAAGCCATGAAGGGCGAGGAAATCGACGACGACGCCTTCAAGAGCATCGAGGCCATCATCTATTCGATGACGCCACAGGAGCGCGAGAACCCGAAGCTGCTCAACGGCACGCGCCGCAAACGCATCGCCGACGGCAGCGGCACATCTATAGTGGAGGTGAACCGCCTCGTGAAGCAGTTTGAGGAGACCTCGAAGATGATGCGGATGATGACCACTGGCGGCGGCAAGAAGATGTTGCGCATGGCCAATCAAATGAAACGCAGATAATCCAACCTTGCCCCGAAGGGGCAATACATTATTAACCCCGCACAAGCGCAGCGCAGTGTGGGGCATCACTAGAAAACAACAATAATATGGATAACAAGATCATAGACGGCAAGCTGATTGCCGAACAAATCAAGAAGGAAATCGCCGCCGAGGTGGCGGATATGATTGACCACGGCATCGACGCGCCGCATCTGGCCGCGGTCATCGTGGGCGACGACGGCGCGAGCAAGACCTACGTGGCCTCGAAAGAGAAAGCCTGCCACTCGGTGGGCATGACCTCGTCGGTGTATCGCCTGCCCGAAAGCATCACCGAGAAGGAACTCTTGGACACGGTGGCGTTCCTCAACAACGACCCTGAAATCGACGGCTATATCATCCAGCTGCCGCTACCCAAGCATATCAACGAGGACAAGGTTATCGCCGCCATCAAGCCCGAAAAGGACGTTGACGGCTTCACGAGTGTCAATGCAGGTCGCATGCAACTCGGTCAGCCTTGTTATATCCCCGCCACGCCCAATGGCATCATGGAACTTATCAAACGCTCTGGCGTTGAGACGGTTGGTAAGAATGTGGTCGTGCTCGGTCGCTCCAACATCGTGGGCACGCCGATGGCTGTCCTCATGTCGCGCAAAGGCATCGACGCGACCGTCACCTTGTGCCACAGTCGCACCAAGAACCTGCCCGAAATCACCCGCAACGCCGACATCCTCATTGCCGCTATCGGCAAGCAGGGCTTCGTGACCGCCGACATGGTGAAGCCCGGTGCCGTCGTCATCGACGTGGGCATCCATCGCATCGACGACCCGACCAGCCCGAAGGGTTACAAGATCATGGGCGACGTGGACTACGACGAAGTCTATAAGGTGGCCTCGAAAATCACGCCCGTTCCGGGCGGCGTCGGCCCCATGACCATCGTCTCGCTGCTTCAGAACACCTTGAAAGCGGCCAAAGCCGAAGTGTATCCGAAATGAATAGTTTCCCATGAGAAAGGTTCTCGGAATCATAGTGTTTTTGTTTGCAATTGTTCCTTTCTCGTGGGCGCAGACGGAAGGCGGGAGCGGCTTTTTTCCTTTGCTCGATTTGGATTTCAAGGCGGAACTGCCCAAGGAGGTCAACGAGACTTCGGGGCTGTTCGTGCACAACGGCTTGCTTTGGACGCACAACGACAGCGGCGGTAAGCCGATACTCTATGGCCTTGACACCGTGACGTTTGAGGTGGTGCAGAAGGTCACGCTCGCCAATGCGAAAAACAAGGACTGGGAGGATGTCTGCACCGACGGCGTGAACGTCTATGTGGGCGATTTCGGCAACAACAAGGGCAATCGCGACAACCTGAGGATCTATGTGTTCCCCCTGTCGGCCATTCCCGCCGAGGGCAACGCGACGGTGACGGTCGATACCATCCGCTTCCGCTTTGCCGACCAAACGGATTTCGACAAGCGCACCAACGGCCACGACTTCGATTGCGAGGCCATGTTCGCCACAGCAAAACACCTTTATCTGCTCAGCAAAGGTTGGGAAACAGGCACCACGCGCCTTTATCGCCTGCCGAAAAAGCCGGGAAAACATGTCGCGGAGGTGGTCAATAGCTTTGATTCACAAGGACTTGTGACGGGTGCCGACTACGACAGCAAGAACAACCTGCTTGTCGTCGTGGGCTACGTGAAGTCCATCTGGAAACCTTTCATGTATCTGATTTTTGACTTCGACGAGCATGGGCACAACTTGGCCAACCACCGATTCGAGATGCCGCAACTATTGGGCTGCCAAACGGAAGGCGTGTGCTTCTTCGACGACGGACGATGCTACGTCTCTGCCGAGACTTCCAAGGCTTTCACGGCGCGGGTCTTCGAGGTGGATTTCAGGAAATGGATCAAAGAAAACTGGAAAAAGTAACGAAAACAGCCTCAAAAAACTGGAAAAAGTAACGAAAATCGTCCGAAAAAACTGGAAAAAGTAACGAAAATGGCCTCAAAAAACTGGAAAAAGTAACGAAAATCGTCCAAAAAAACTGGAAAAAGTAACGAAAAAGGCCTCCGTTTTTCGGAAAAAGTGTATTTTTGCGGCGTAATTTGACAGGAGAAAAACGTCATGTTGAGAAGAAAAATGCACGATAGAATCAAGGAATACCTCACATCCGACAGCAACAAGATCTTGATTGTCGACGGTGCGCGTCAGGTAGGGAAGTCGTTTATTATCAGAACGGTAGGAAAGGAGCTGTTTCCGAATTTCGTGGAAATCAACATGTATGACGACAAGAAGGGTGCCAAGGTCTTTGCAGGCACAGGCTCGGTCGACGACTTTTATTTCCGGCTGAGTACCGTGGGCGGCTCGCGCTTGAAGAAGAAAAACAACACCTTGGTTTTCCTTGACGAAATCCAAGCCTATCCCGAACTGCTCACTTTGCTGAAGTTTTTGAAGGACGACGACCGCTATACCTACATCGTCAGTGGCTCGCAGTTGGGCATCGCCTTGAACCAAACCCTGTCGAAGCCGGGTGGACGGATCGAGGTGGTGAGGATGTATCCGCTCGACTTCGAGGAGTTTCTTTGGGCTAATGGCGTGGGTACCGAGGCCATTGGCCAACTGAAATTGTCTTTCGAGAATCACCAAAGTCTTGACGAGACGATGCACCGCGTCTACCTCGAACTGTTCAGGAAGTACCTGCTGGTCGGTGGCCTGCCCGATGCCGTCAATAAGTTCGTCGAGACCAACAATATTGTCGAAGTCCGCAAGGTTCACGATGGCATTTTGTCGCTTTATCGCGAGGATGCGGCCCAGTATGACACGGAGAACAAGTTGAAAATCAGGCGTGTGTACGATTTGATTCCGTCCAATCTCGAAAACAGGAAGAAGCGGGTGCAGTTCAACGAAATCGAGCAAAAGCGGGGCAAGTCGTTTGCCACCTACGCCGACGAGTTCGAATACCTGATCCAGTCGGGCATCGCCATCGAGGTGAAGGCCATATCCAATCCGAGGTTCCCGCTGCTGGAATCGACGATGAAGAACCTGATGAAACTGTATCTGAACGACGTGGGGCTGCTGACCAACCTGCTTTACCGCTACAACATCCGTGCGGTGCTCGATGACGAAAGGAGCATCAATTTGGGTTCGGTGTATGAGTCGGTGGTGGCCTCGGAACTGCTCGCACACGGCTATCACCTCTATTATTACGACAACAAGAACAAGGGCGAGGTCGATTTCTTGATTGACGATTTCGACATCCTTTCGGCGGTGCCGTTGGAGGTCAAGTCGGGCAAGAATTACTCCACGCATCGGGCCTTGGACAAGTTTCTCTCCAATCCCGACTACCATATCAAGCGGGCAATCGTTTTGTCAAATGAGCGCGAGTTCAGGCAAGACGGCCTGATGCTCTATGTGCCGGTTTATTTCGTGATGTTCTTCCTGCCCAGTAACCCCGTAAATGTGCGAATTGAATGATGAAGTTGAAGCATAGTAAACGGTTAAGACACATGGCTTTAGCCTTGCTTTTGGTCTTGTCTGCCACGGCTTTCGCACAGCATCCTAAGAAGGCGGTGAAGGCTTACGAGGCGGCTGAAGAGGCTTTCCTGAAGCGCGACTATGCGAAAGCCCACCAGCAGCTGTTGAAGGCCATCGTGGAAGACCCCAACTATGCCGAAGCGTGGCTCCTTGAAGGCGAAATCGGCATAGAGACCCGTGACGACGACATGGCGGTCTTGGGCTACGAAAAGGCCCTGGCGACCGATTCGATGCTGTTTCCGCCGGCGGCCATCACCTTGGCAAGACTTTACGACAAGCAAGGCGCTTACAAACGCGAAGTCACCTTGCTGAAATGGTACCAATCGAAAAAATTCAACAACGAGCAGCAAAATGTCATCGTGGCCGACATGCTCGACCTCGCCTCTTTCCGCGACTGGGCCGTGTGGCATCCTGTTAGTTTTGACCCGCAAAACATTGGAAAAGAAGTCAATACGCTTGCCGACGAATATGTGAACATGCTTTCGTTTGACGGCAGCCAACTGCTGTTTACACGCAAGATGCCCATGAGTAATGGCTATCAAAAGGAGTTCCTCTTTGTCGCGCAACGGGATGGAAAGCAGTGGCTTGAGCCTCAGCAGCTTGCCTTTGCCGACTTCCCCGATGATGTCGATCCGGGTGCGGCTTTCATCTCCGCCGACGGCAAGAAACTCTATCTGACGGGTTGCGGCTGGGGACGCGACGGCAACTGCGACCTTTATGTCTCTGAATGGGTTGGAAACCAATGGGATAGGCCTCGACCTCTGTCAAAGGCGGTCAACACAAGCAGTTGGGAGTCGCAGCCTTGCGTGAGTGCCGACGGCAAGGAGCTTTATTTCGTTTCGCGACGCTCGGGCAATGCCGACATCTATTGTGCCAAGCGCAACACGGACGGATCGTGGGGCGAACCGCAAAACCTTGGCGCACCCATCAACACGAAAGGCACGGAGATGGCGCCTTTCCTGCATCCCGACGGACGGACGCTCTATTTCTCGTCGGACAAGCACATCGGCATGGGCGGCTTCGACCTCTTCATGAGCCGCAAGGGAGAGGACGGCGTGTGGCAAGAGCCTGTTAATCTGGGATTTCCGATCAATACATCGAGCGACGAAATCAATTTTTTCGTGGCCGCCGACGGCAAGACGGCTTTCATCTCCTCGCAACGCGATGGCGGACAGGGAGGCTACGACATCTACACCTTTGAACTGCCCGAAGAAGTCCGTCCCGACTCGGCCAACTACCTTTCGACGGTCGACGTGGTGGAACTAACTGCTGGCGATGCCGTGGTTCTGCAAAACATTCAGTTTGAATACAATAGCTCCGCTTTGACGGCTGATTCGCAGTCGGGAATCCAGATGTTGACCGACTTCCTGAAGCGCAATCCCGACCTGAAAGTGGAACTGGCGGGCCATACCGACAATGTGGGCAGCGAGAGCTACAACCAACGACTCTCCGCCGATCGTGCCGAAGTGGTGCGCAAGGCGTTGATTGATAATGGTATAGATGGCTTGCGACTGACGGCCAAAGGCTATGGCTCCACCAAGCCCTTGGCACCCAACGACAGCGACGAGCACCGAGCCTTGAACCGTAGAACAGAAATGATTATAATCAATTGAATATGAAAAGGATAGTACCTATTTTAACTTTGGCTTTGGCCGTCTTGATGTCGGCTTGCGTAAAGCCCGAATCCGACGATCCCATTACGCCAACTTCCGACCCTCGTTTCTCCGTCTTGGGCGACAGCTATTCCGCCTTCCGTGGCACCGTGGAGCCTGAGTCCAACGACGTCTATTCCATGTACGACAGCATCGGCGTGACGAGTGCCGAGATGATGTGGTGGCACCGCTTTTCCACGCAAAAAGGGTGGCCGATGGAGCGCAACAACTCGTTTTCTGGCTCCCTGATTTCCAATTTCAGCGACTTCGGCAGCGGGCCGTATTATGCCCCCAATTCCTTCATCCGCCGCATGGACAACCTCGGCAACCCTGACGTGATTTTCGTTTTCGGAGCCACCAACGATGCCTGCCGCGATGTCCCGTTGGGCGAATATGTCTATTCCGACTGGACCGAGGAGCAGCTTTGCACCTTCCGTCCGGCTTTGGCCTATCTTCTTGATAACCTGCAACGTCTGTATCCTGCGGCGCGAATCTATTTCCTGCTCGACATGGATCTTGGATCGGGCGGCATCAGCGAGGAGGTGAAAACGGCCTATATCGAGTCGATGCACCGCATCACGAGTCATTATGACGTGAGTTGCATCGATTTGTGGTATATCCGCAAGTCGCGTTGGCATCCCAATGCGAAAGGCCATGAAAACATCGCTGAACAAGTGCTCCAATTTATTGAAACCGAGGCTCTTTAATGCCTAAAACGGTATTGCACCGTCAGTTCGTCGTTGCTCGGCATGGGCACGTCCCAATAGGGCTTCTCGTCGCTTTCCGGTTCTTTTTCTTCGGCTCCTGCACTTGTCGAAGGGTCGCTTGCTGAGCCAGTCGAAACGTCGTCCTCCTCCCAGTGGTAGACTTCCTTTTGCGGGCCTTCCTTCCTAAGGAAAACGGCCAACAAAACGCCAATCAAGGCCCCGCTGAGATGGCCTTCCCACGAGATGTTCTGCAAGACGGCCAATTCGGGAATCATCCCCCACACAAAGCCGCCGTAGAGGAAAACCACGACGAGCGAGATGACGATGAGCGGGCGGTTGCCTCGGATGAAGCCGCTCGCGATGAGGAAGAGGTTGAGTCCGTAGACCAAGGCACTGGCCCCAATGTGGGTACTCTCGGGGTCGCCGATGCACCAAGTGAGCAGGCCGCTGGCCAAATAGGTGATGAGCAGCACGCGGTTGGCAAGGGTGGGGTAGAAGTAATACAAGGCCGTGCCCAACACGAGGATGGGTACGGTGTTCGACAGCAGATGCTCCCAACTGCCGTGCAAAAAAGGCAGGGTGAGAATGCCGACGAGTCCTTTGGCGCTATGCGGCGTCACACCCCAACGGCCAAGGTCGAGGCCCGACGACACCTCGATGGTTTTCACGACCCACATCACCGCCACGATAAGCAGCGGGATGACGAGGCTGCCCAAAAACTTCTTTCTCTCTTGTTTGTCGTCCATGCGTTGCGCTTTATCAAGAATCGTTCCGTGGCAAAGGTCGGAAATTTTGGCAGGCTATTCCAACAGCCATTTCCAGATGGGCTTGACCTCGATGGTCAGGCCGTTGTCTTTTTGGATGACGGTTTCCTCGTCGCGGGTGATGATGAGGGCGTGTTGCAGCGGCTCGAAGGCGTTCAGCTTCACGAGTGCGTTGATCTCGCGTTCCGAGGTCTGGAGGTCTGTCATGCTGTAGCAGGCTTGGATGGCTGTGTGCGACTCAGGCAGGTAGAAGTCAACCTCAATGTTTTTGTTGTAGTAATACAAGTCCTCGCCATGCCTTTGGAAGAGGTGGATGGCGCAAAGGTTTTCCAAAAGCGAGGTCTCGCCGTCGGTCAAAAAGATGTTCAGCAACCCGTTGTCGACGAAGTAATGCTTTTTGATGGTTTCGCGCTCCGAAAACTTTGAGGCATAGTTGTTTAGGGAGAATACCATGCAAGCGTCGCGCATGAAACCGACATATTCCATCACGGTGTTGGCTTGGCAGTTGATGCCGGTGCTTTTCACCAAATTGCTGATGCGGTTGTAGGCGGTGGGCTGTTTCACGCTCTCGGCCAATCGCTTGGCGGTCATGCGTAGCGCGGCCTCGTTGCGGATCTTGTTTCTGACCACGAGGTCGGAGAAGAAGATCTTGTTGTACAGCTCATTGAGCCAGATTCGTTTTGCGGCCACTTCGCGGACTTCTGGGAACCCTCCGAAATGGAAATACTCGTCGAAAGCCCGTTCAACGCCGGCCCTCAGTTTGGCGCTATGCTCCCATTGCGGGTCAAGCGCGATGTCCTTAGCCCCCAAGAACTCCTTGAAGGAGAACGGATACACGTTTCGGATCCAATACCTTCCGCCAAGGGTGGTCGCAATGTCGCGGCTGAGCATCTTGGCGTTGCTCCCGGTGATGAACACCTGAAACTTCTGGTTGGCCAACCGCCTCGCGAAATGTTCCCACCCTTCGATGTTCTGGATCTCGTCGAAAAACAGCAAGGGCTTGCCTTCATGCATCGAGGCGTAGGCTTGGAGGATGATGTCCAGATCTTCCGACTTCAGAAGCTGAAGACGCTCGTCGTCAAAGTTGACATAGACGATTTCCTTGATGTCGTGCCCTTCTTGTAGCAGTTGTTGGATGCGTTGGTAGAGCATATACGACTTGCCGCATTGCCTCACGCCGACAAACACATAGCTGCCTTTGGCTTCGTATTCCGATTGACGCGCAAACAATTGGATTTCAGGGATGTAGTCTTGTCCTTCACGAATGATGTTGCAAATGGTTTCCTTTTCCATTGTTGTTGATTTGCCAGCAAAAGTACAAAAATTATCATTGACAATGATAAAATATAGTAAAAAATTATCATTAGTAATGATAAAATTGGCCTAAAGGTGTCTTTGGTTGTAAAATAAATGCTTCAAAACTGCTAAACATGCCAAAATTTTCGGAGTTTAGCAGTTTTGAAGCGAATTTTTGGTTGTTTTGACTGCAACAAAAAAGTCGCTCACAATCGAGCGACTTTCTCTAAATTCTGTAATTCTTGAAGATTTACGCCAAGAACGGCATCTTGACCACAACGGCCTTGACGAGCTTGTTGCGGATCTTGACGAAGATTTCGGTGTCCTTCTTGCTGAAGGCCTTCTTCACCAAGGCGGTGCCGATGTTCTTGCCGGTCGAGGGCGAGGGGCTGCCCGAGCGCACCATGCCGATGCAGTTGCCTTCGGCATCGCACACCTCGTAGCCGTTGCGCGGGATGCCACGGTCGATCATCTCGAAGCCGACGATCTTCTGGCTCACGCCGTTGGCCTTCTGTGCGGCGAAGATTTCGCGGTTGAGGAAGTCGTTGCCGTCCACGAACTTGGTGATCCAGCCCAAGCCGGCCTCGATGGGGCTGATGGTGTCGTCGATTTCGTGACCGTAGAGGCAGAAGCCTTTCTCCAGACGGAGGGTGTCGCGGCAGCCCAAGCCAGCAGGCATGATGCCGAACTCCTTGCCGGCCTCGAAGACGGCATCCCAAACC
This sequence comes from uncultured Bacteroidales bacterium, assembly GCA_937877465.1. Taxonomy (GTDB): domain Bacteria; phylum Bacteroidota; class Bacteroidia; order Bacteroidales; family F082; genus Limimorpha. Next base: position 9,139 of record CALFIT010000072.1, read on the forward strand.
TCCTTGGCATGGGCCAACGGGATGTAGATTTCGCAGCCGCCCGCGCCCGTGTAGCCTGTCGTCGAGAAGATGACGTCGTCGACACCGGCGAAGTTGATAATCTGGAAGGTGTAATACTCCATGTCGACCACGTTGGCCTTGGTGAGTTTCTGCATGGCTTTCAGGGCGTTGGGGCCTTGCACGGCCAACTGTGCCCATTCCTCGCTTTCGTTCTTGAAGTCCTCGCCGAGCGTCATGCCGAATTTTTCGGCGATTTGGCTCATCCAGTTCCAGTCCTTCTCGATGTTGGCGGCGTTGGGCACCATGAAATAATGGTCGTCGGCGATGCGATAGACGAGCATGTCGTCGACGATGCCGCCCTTGCCGTTGGGAAGGCAGGTGTATTGCACCTTGCCGTCGGTCAAGGCGGCCACGTCGTTGACGGTGCAATATTGCATGAATTGCTTGGCCAAGGGGCCTTTGGCGCGGAACTCGCCCATGTGCGACACGTCGAAAACGCCGACGTTGTTGCGGACGTTGTTGTGCTCTTCGACCAAGCCGCTGTATTGGATCGGCATGTCGTAACCGGCAAACTCAGCCATCTTGGCACCCAAATCGTGATGGATTTGGTTGAAAGGGGTTTTCTTTAATTCGATGTTCTCCATTTGTGTATTAGTGTTTTACGTTATACTTTGTTTCGTGGCTGCAAAGATAGGAAAAATGTCTTTATCTTGTGGTGTCGTGCAGCGATTTCTTGAAGCTTGGGCCGAAATAGAGCTTGGTGTACTTCAAGTCGTAGACGGTGACGGTACGAGGCTCGTCGTTGTTCACCTGGCGTTTCAATGTGCAGCCATTGGTTGGGTCGACCCAGTATTGGATGACCGAGCCGTCGGGTTGGTCGGCGAAGAAATGCCAGCAGTCGATGTCAAGTACCTTCTCCATGCCGATATAGTATTGCGACAAGTCGCTCTTGTCCACCTCGTTGGCGAAGGTGTTGAGGGGAAAGAAACTCGTACCTAAAGGCTCAAATTCCCAGTCGATGTCGTCGGTCCAGCCTTGCGCGTCGGGACGGTAGTACCAGTTCTTGCCGGTCTTCAGGTTCCAGAAGCGGTCGGTGCCCAAGCCATCATTGAAGGCCTCGTTATCGCCAACTTTCACATAGGTCTCGCTGCATTGCGCGGCAGGGTTGGTGATGGTGACGAAATAATGGTCGGTAGGAGGAAGGAAATGGTATTCGGCAGTGAAGGTCTGCGTCTGCGGTTTCTCGATTTTCTCGACGATGGGAGCCACATAAGGATCTTTTACGGTAAAGCTGGCGGTGACACGGGTTCCGTCGTTGTTGCAGGTGGCGATGATGCTGCTCTCACCCGCCCGTTGGGCGATGATTTGGATTTTCTCACCGTAATGGATGGGCTTGAAACTAATGGCTTTAGGCCCTGAGACGTTGTAATCCAAATTGTTGCAGTCGGTGAAGGGTTTCCAAACGACAGTGTCGCCCACTGTCATTTCGAACTCGGTCTTTTCTGTGTCTTGTGCCCAAAGCATAGCGCTAAGGCAGAGGACGGTGGCTGTCAAAAGTATCTTTTTCATAGTGTTTGTAGGTTATAGGAAAATGTATTTCAAGATGAAAAGAATGGCCAAAATCCAAAGGACGATGCTGATTTTCTTGAACTTACCAGTGCATGCGTTGATAAAGACATAAGCAATGGTGCCAATCATGATTCCGTGGGCAATGCTATAGGACAAAGGCATCAACACGGCGGTGAGAAAGGCTGGAATGGCCTCGCTGTAGTCGCTCCAGTCGATGTTGGCGATGGGCGACATCATCATCACGCCAACGATGACAAGTACGGCACCGGTGGCCGCGCCAGGAATGGCCAAGAAGACAGGGCTGAAGAACAGCGCAATGGCGAAACCGAGCGCCACGATGAAAGAGGTGAGTCCAGTACGACCGCCTTCGGCTACGCCCGAGGCACTTTCGATGTAGGTCGTGGTGGTGGAAGCGCCCATGCATGCTCCGGCAGTGGTGGCGATGGCATCGGCCATCAGGATGCGATTGATGCCGTCGACATGGCCGTCCTTGTCTATCATGTTGGCCTTTACCGAGACTCCAATGACGGTGCCGATGGTGTCGAACATGTCTACGAATAGGAATGTCAACACAACGATGAGCATGTCCCAACTGATGATGCTCGACCATTCGAACTGACAGAAGATGGGGGCTATAGAGGCTGGCAACGACACCACTCCGTCAAAATGGGTGGCACCCAAGGGGATGCCGATGAGAGTGGTGGCCAACATACCGAGGAGGATGCCGCCCTTTACCTTCAAGATAACGAGCACGGCCGTGATAATCAGGCCGATGAAGAAGAGCAGACTGTTGCTGCTGGTGATTTTGCCAAGGGTGACCAAGGTGGCGCCGTCGTCGACGATGATGCCTGCGTTCTGCAAGCCGATGAAGGCGATGTATAGGCCGATGCCTGCGCCGATGGCGTTTTTCATGGAAGTGGGGATGGCATCGACGATGGCTTGTCGCACGTTGGTGACCGTGAGCAGGATAAAGATGACACCTTCTATTAATATGGCAGTCAAGGCGAACTGCCAGCTGTAGCCCATTGTGAGGCACACGGTGAAGACGAAGAAGGCGTTCAGGCCCATGCCTGGGGCGAGGCCGAAAGGCTTCTTTGCGTAGATTGACATCACCAAGGTGCCGACGATAGCCGCTAAGGCTGTTGCGGTAAACACCGCATTAGTGGGCATCCCTTGGTCAGCTAAAGCACTGAAGATGTTGGGATTGACGGCTAATATATAGGCCATCGTAAGGAAAGTCGTGATGCCGGCCAGGATCTCGGTCCTGACGCTGTGTTTCGTGGGGTCAAACCCGAAGAGTTTCTGTAACATGGCAAAATGAGTTTAGAAGTTCCACTTGATGCCAGCAGCGGGATTTACCTCCCAGCCTTTTGTGAGAGCATGGACTTTGCCGCTGAAATTGCACGACACCTCCACCTCACCGCCGATATAGAGGTTGTCGCAGTTGAAGAACTGACCGATGTTGTACCATAGCTGGGGTTCGCTGATGAACACACACTTCGTAGTGCCGGGATTGGTATACTCGCTAAGGTCAGACCATGTGTGGTCTTCCCACCAGAAGTCGGCAAAGCCGCTAAAGTTGAGGCCTTTGGCACCAAAGAGGTCTTTCATTCCCCAAACGGCAGTGAACTGCATGGGCACCTGACTGTTGATGCCTCGGATGGTCTTGTACAGCACCTCGAAGGTCAGCGTGTTGCTGTAATCCTCCGAATGGAGAAAGTACTCGGCACCGAAAAGCCAGGCATTGTTGACGGGATAGCCTCCGTAACCGAGTTGTGTCAGCGCGTAAATGCCACAGCCGCCATTCCATTCTGCATGGAAACTGAGGTCTTTGAGGGTCGTGCCTTGCCAGAAGTTCAGCGAACGGGCGATTTCGGTGTAGAAATCGGTGGGCGTCTGTTGGTCGAAATGGTGGTAGATGTCGACAAAGAAGAAGGTGCTGCCCCAATTGTCGGCCTTGAACATCTCCAATGTGGTGGTCATCTGCTCGCGATTGAAGTCATACATCTCCTGGAGGTTGGTCTGAGCTTGGGCAATGCCATTAATGGCAAGGAAGCCAAGCAACAATGCAATGTGAGTCTTTTTCATTTTGTTTTGATTTTTAGAATGGATGTTTCGGTTGATTTGTCGCTCCAAAAATATGGAAAAAAATCAATTGTTGGCAAAACGACGCGGAATTTTTGTCTTAATGCCGTGTGCATTTCGGGCAAAGGCCCTTCAGCACGAAGTTGGCGCTATGGGCTTGGTAGCCTTCGGGCAACTCGACTTTTGGGATGGGGGTGTCCTCCAAGCAAAAAGTGTGCCCGCAGCGTTCGCAGTGGAAATGAACGTGCATGTCGTTGTCGACGCTGTGGTCACGGCTGTGGCAAAGCTCGTAGCGCACGCCTTCGCCGTCTTCGAGCACATGGACAAGGTGCTGTTCCTTGAAGAGCGTCAGCGTGCGGAAGATGCCCGACTTGTCGATGCTGCCGATGTGGTCTTCCAACTCGCTCATCGACAGGGGACGACGTTCCTTTGCCAAGGCCTTGGCTACGATAATGCGGTTGGCCGTCGGCTTGATGCCGTGCTGCTCGATTAAGGCTATGAGTTGTTCTTCATTCATGGTTTAGCCTGTTGAATTGTTGCTCAAAGGCTTGACGCAGTGCCTTTTCGTCGCGGATGATTTGCCTCAGCTGTTCAAGCCGAGGTGCGTTGTCCGATTCGGGAATCCAAAGCCGGAGGTAACCCGTGTCGGAGTATTTCTCCGTAAGGTGTTCGCAGAAGCGTAGGTATTGCCCTTCCTTGTCGAGTTCGGGATAATGGTCGAGTCCGAATTGTATCGTGCGCCGGATGACTTTCTCGGGCGAGATGAGCCGGTCGGCTTCGGCCACGATCTTGCCGTAGATGGAGCGTGGCTCGTGTCCCGATGAGGCGCGGTGGTCTTCGGCGGCTTGTGCCATCGTCTCGATTTGGGCCTCGTTGAACCATTCCTTCAACTTAGCGTCTTCGCGGATGATACGTCCCGAGACTAAATGATGGGTGTCACGGCCTTCGCAAAGCCCCGTGTCGTGGTAGGCGGCGATGGCATACACCATATTCATGTCGACATCGTAATGCTCGGCCAAGGCTAAGCTGCGCTCGATGACCTCTTCAGCATGGTTGCGCTGGTGGGCGGCATCGAAATGGTCGTACCGGGGCAAAATCTCCTGCTTGATGTAGGCTATGATGGGCTCGTGTATCATTCGTTGTTGTCGCTTAAAACGAACAATGGCGGACTTCCGCCATTGTTCGTTTTGGATTTTTGACTCGTTATTGTGCGGTGAAACTGAAGGCTTGCGTCGAGGCCGACGAGGTGCCGCCGAGGTAAAGCCCGTGGAACGCCGTCGTCGGGTTGGTGGGCGCTTGCGTGCCGTACTTCACATAATAGGTGTTGCCGCTTACCATGCCCGTCGCCGTAATGAGGGCGAGCGTACTGCTGACATTGCTTTCAAAGCTGAAAGTCACCATGTTGGTACCGCCCGATCCGTTGGTGTTGGACAAGGTGTAGTATCGTCCGGTTTGGAAGGTATAGCTGCTGGTGTAGAACTTGTAGCCTTGCGCCGCGTTGGGGATGGTGCCACCGCTACCGCCTCCGCCAGGGCCACCACCGCCGCCTTGCGAGCCGCCTGCACTGATGCCGATGCCAGTACCCGTAATGCGGATGTAGTTGTTGTTGTCGCAGTCGAAGCCTTCCTCTGGGTTGCCTCTATTGGTGTAGGCGAAAGCCACGCCGTTGCCGATGGTGATGGCGCCTGCCGAACCGGCATTCGAGTCAACGGCGTCGTTGCCGTTGCTGAAGCACACGGTCACACCGCCTTCAAAGGTGATGCTGCCCGACGAGTTGATGCAGTCGTCATAGCAGTGGAAGTAATGCTGTCCGCCGTTGATGAGGATTTGGGTCTTCGACTCAAGGCCTTCTGCGCCGGTACTGGTGGTCGAGACGCTTGTCGATCCGCCGTTGATGGTCGCCAATCCGCCCACTTTGATGGCCTTGGCCGAGGCTTTCACCGAGCCGCCGCCACCGGGTCCTGGAGGCCAACCACCGCCACCGCCGCCCGAGACTTGTGCTCCCGACGTGGTGATGGTGAGGGTGGGTCCTGAACCGTTGCTGGTGCCTTGCGTATAAGTGCCTGAATAGGTGTTACCGTTCTTCGTGCCCACCTTGATGCCCTTGCCGCCTTTGCCCGTGCTGTTGAGGGTGATGGTGCCGCTTAGGATCTGCATGTTGCCTTCGCTGCGGAGGCACGAGCTGGAATAGGTGTCGGTGCCCGACGATGCCGTGTAGGTGGCACCGTCGCCGTGGGTCTCGATGTTAATGGTGTTGCTACCGCTGATGGTCATCGTGCCGGTCGCGCTGATGCCCTTGCCGCCGTGGTTGGAGGTCGGCAGGTTGATGGTGATGTTGCCACCGCTGATGGTGATGTTGGCGTCGCTCTTGATGGCCGTGCAGTAGGCGGGGTCGTTGTTCGAAACGACGGTGTTGCCGCTCGAAGTGATGTTGATGGTGCCGCTGCTGATGGTGATGTCGCCAACGGCCTTGACACCCTTCGAGATGTTGCCGCTATGGGTGAGTCCGATGGTGCCGCCGTTGACGTGGACGGTACCGTCGCTCTTGATGCACTTGCCGTCTTCCGAGGTCGACACGATGGTGACGTTGGCGTTGCCGCTGATGGTCACGTCGGTGTCGCTCGAGATGCCGTTCGAGCCAGTGCCCGACACGTCCAAGTCGACCGTGCCGCCGCTGATGATGACGTCCATGTCGCCCTTGATGCCTTTGCAGTCGTTGCCCGACACGTTGAGGTCGAGCGAGCCGCCGGTCATGGTGAAGATGCCCGACACCTTGATGCTCCTTTGGCTCAATGTCGTCGTGTTGATGGTGAGGCTACCCGCGTTGATGGTGACGGCACCCGAGAAGTCGAGTCCGTCGGAGCCGGGCGCGGTGATGTTGAGCGTGCCGCCGTTCCAAACCAAGGCGCTGCTGCCGTGGATGCCGTCGCTGTCGGTGCTCAAGATGTTGATGGTGCCCGAGTTGACGGTCATCGTGCCTTCCACCGCGATGCCGTGCTTGCCATTGCCCGTGACGTTCAGCGTGGCTCCGCCGACGGTGAGGTCGCCTGCGGCAACCAAGGCTCCGTTGAGCGGACTGTTGGCGTTGTCGGTGAGGGAAGAAATGCCTCTCAAGGCCAATGTGACGCTCACATTGGAGGCCAAATTGATGGCTGCCGTGCTGCCGCTGGTCAGGTTCAACGAGCTGAGGGCCAGATAGAAAGCAGAAGAGCTGTAGATGGTCAGCGAGCCGTTTGACGATGAGCCTGAAACCACGTATGGCACATTGTTTCTGGTGGAGTTCACTGTGACGTTGGCATTGCTGGTTTCGACAGTCACGCCTGTGCTTTCGAAGGGGTTGGTGACGGCGACGCTTGAGCCGTTGTAGACGATGAAGACGGTGTCGCCCGCTGGCGGCTGTTCTTGTGCGAAGAAGGCCGTGTAGGTGGCGTTTTGCGTCACGGTGATGGTGCGCGGGTTGGTAGTGCTGCCGTCTTGCCATTGGCTGAAGGTGTAGCCCGAGTTGGCCGTGGCGGTCAGCGTGACCGTGGTGCCTTCGGGGTAGATGCCTCCGCCGCTGACGGTGCCTGCGCCCGTGGGCGACACATTGGTGGTGATGGTGTAGTAAACCGCCGGTGTCTCAGCGAAATAGGCCGTGTAGGTGGCGCTTTCGGTGACGGTGAAGCTGTAGTCGGGACTGAGCGAGACCACCACGCCGTTCTTCTTCCAGCTGTCGAACTGGTAGCCCGAAGCGGGTGTGGCCGACAGGTAGCAGGTGGTGCCGGCATAATATACGCCGCCGCCGCTCACGGTACCCCATGCGTTGTTGTTGGCATCGACCGTGATGGTGTATTCGGTAGGCATGCTGAAGGTGATGCTGTCGAAGCGTGTGATAGGGAAGGTGGAGGTGCCCGACTCAAGGTTGATGAGCATGTTGGCCGGCTGGCTGCCTTCAAAACGGATGTCGACGATGGTGTTCACGCCGTTCTCGAAAATCACCTCACCCGACCTGTGCAGGTTCATCTGATAGTCTTGTGCGCGGAGGCCCAAGGCACAAAGCAAGAGGGCCATTATGAATGCGGTCTTTCTCATAGCTTGATCATTTTAAGGGTGCAGGTTTGTGCTTTGACGAGATAGAGGCCCATGGGCAGGTCGCCGACGTCGATGGTCTGGTCGCCCGAAGCCTCGAAAGTCTTCATCAGACGGCCATCGATGGCATAGATGCTGATGGTTTGCTTGCCTGTGATGTTGCGCAGGGTTAGCACGTCGTGTACCGGATTGGGGAACATGCTGACGGCGGATTCCGAAGCCTCGGCAACGCCTTCCGATTCGGTGCAAGTCATCTTGCGGATGTCGGCCAACGGAATCTTGGTCACGCTTTTGGTTGGGTTGTCCTCGATGACGAGTTTCACGTTGTCCTCGAAATAAAGGCGGTCGCCTTCATACATTGGGAAGGTCTGCTCCGAACCGTCGTTCATCGTGACGACGAGTATCGCCGACTGCGCATTCACGCGGAAGGCCGTCGCCAACACAAAGGCCAAAAGCAACAGTCCCTGTCTGAATGGATGTCTCATGGTTTTGTCTTTTGTTGATGTTAGATGAGTGATAAATTAATGAAAAGGGCAAAGATAAGGTTTTTAATGATACAAAAAAGTTGTTTTGGCAAAAAATAATGTCGATTTATGCGAAAATCGGTCGGTTTCGGTGAGGAGATAGGGGATCGTGGCCTAATCCGCAATGATGGGATCTCCAATATGGCATAGTTTCACTTTGGTATTGGCAATCTGGTCTTCTGCAACAGTCATGATGTCGCGGTCGAGGATCACGAAATCAGCGTCTTTCCCGA
>CALFIT010000073.1 GCA_937877465.1 uncultured Bacteroidales bacterium
ATGCGCTCGGCCAGCTCGTATGAGTGCATCTTGCGCTTGGCGAGCATTACGTCTATGTTGATGATAATCATGGCTCAGACAGTTAAATTGTTTTCCTCCACTGCGTCGGCGGCCACTTTGTACATGAAGGCGAAGAAGAGGATGAAGAAGGGGATAACCAAATTGCTATGACCGAAACAAAAGACAAAGTCATTTTCAAAATAGATTGAATGATTTGACCAGCATAACCGATGTACAAAATAAGCCAAAGCCAACCAGAAAAAAAGCCCAACATTACTTTGAGGGAAGACAATACTATCACGAGAACCTTTAAGAAAGTTCAAAGCAGCTCTCAAACAAATCCCAATTGTAACAGCAGCACTTACTATATCTACGACAAGAAACACTATCTTAATCAGAACGTTATTCTGCGACCAATCTATGGCTTGGTCAACGCCCCCCTTTCCTGTCAGAAGACCGATAAAACCAATCAACAGAAGTGCTGCCCATGCCGTACAAAATACGAGTGCTGTGTAACAGCAAAAACGAATGCTTTTCCAAGTTTTTTGTTTTGTCATATTCTTTATTTTAATGCTGCAAAAATATCAAAAACAATTCACACAAACACAAAACTAATGTATAGTTTCAAAATCCACCGCCACTGCAACATATCTTCCCGAGCCTTCGTCATAATACGCAGCATAGATGCCTTCAGTGATAACAATCGTGTCGTTTTCCATAGCAACATCCCCACCCACGGCAAGATAGCCATCTGCCGTAAAACCATTTTCTATTGTTGTAGGCACAATAACAAATTTGTCATCCTCAATAAAGCCTCTTGCATTTTCACAACGGAAAGTAGTGTCGCTTTTTCTGCCAGAACAAATCCCATAAAGGACATTATCACATTCACCGTTAGGTTTGAGCCAACGCCATTGAATACTGTATGAAGAACCTTGAGCTTTCCACATTAAATCACAATCATTCAACACCTTTTCACACGTGACAGTGTAGTCTTTGATGGGCTGGTTCTCGAAGAAAGCCTTGCCGTCTTCCCAGTTCATGGCTTCAGCCATTTCGGCGAGGGTGTAGTCTTGCGGTTCCACCGTTTGTTGTGCGGCGGGCATTTCTTGTTGTGCTGTTTTTTCCTTGCTGCAAGCAACGATGGCGACAGCGGCCACTGCGAGAGCCGTGGCTCCCAAGATGATTTTGAATTTGTTCATTGTTTTCCTTTTTAGTTCGTTGATATTAAAACAATCATTCCTTTACAAATTTGCCGTAATAAGCACGGCCCGAGCTGCATTTCACGCATACCACATACAATCCTTTGCGAAGGGCTGAAACATCAATGTTGCCCAGAGTATTATCTTGTCTTAGCACCATGCTCCCCATCATATTGAACACATCAACAGATGTTACCTTTTCCGACGAATTACCCAAACATATACTGAATGTGCCGGTGACAGGGTTGGGGAAGATACACACTTCCGAAGGCGAAACCGAAGATAACGGTTGATTTGTACCTTTAATTTCTTGTTGCACGCTTTCATTCGAAAACTCAGACAAATCCCCTTTCCCTCTTGAATTGCCACAGGGGGCTAATATCGCAGTAAACTCCGAGCCTTCAGCGGCACAAAAACCGTCAGTAAGCAGTATCTCTTCGCCCGTTTGGAGATGAACACTTGCGCCACTATTAATCACATAATTGTAATAATTGTTACTGAAACGATTCTGCGCCGAATAATACTTCGGTACATTTCCAGCAAATATCCTATTACATTGCATGATGATATTCTCCCAACAATCAGTAGGGTGAATATTCAATATGGCGAGCTGTTTATAATTATACGAATTCGGATTATATTGGTCAGGTAATAAATTATCTAACGTATACCAGCCACTCGGTTTTCCATTCCATCCCCAATTTATATGATACTTATAAGTTGAAAACCATGGTTTTTTATACCCATCACAAATAAAAGAATGTCCACTTGATGATTGAGGATTCTCCGATGTTCGTCCGCGATACTGAATAGGAAATCCTTTATCAAGGTTGTTCCTTAAAAGTGCCCCCCATTCAGCATCATCAATGGTATCTTTACTAACACAATAAGCATCACCATATCCAAATTGTTTCAAAGCAGTAGCAACATATGCAGTGAAAGCACCTGATTCTAATGTGTTACAAGTGCTAAACCCTCCACAATACTGCATATTAACACTTGTACCACAATCATATATAAGTTTTGAAATAGCATACCTTTCCGTGTCATAATTGCCGTTACCTCCATGCACTAATTGGTTTGGCATATTATCCCAATCATATTGAAGGCATCTATCAGGCATTTCTTGCGGTTCATGCCAAAACCGCAATATCTGAGCCATGGCGACAGCGACACATCCAGCATAGCAATGCTCATAATAACCACATCCCGGCGAAAGAGAATTATATGCATCTGGCCAGCCATCATTCGAATGACTCTGACCCCATTTCGTCTTTATCAATGGCGAAACTCTACGCAAACTATCTGGCCGCGAAAGCCCATTACCATATAGCAAAGAATCCCATTGCGATTGACAATAAAGTGGAACACTATTATCAATGCTAAACGATATTTGTTCTGCATAATAATTTATCAATTCTTGAAATGCTTCAGGCAAACTATCAAGTTGGCTCAATAAACCAGTCGATGGCTCATCTTCCTCTGCAAGTATCACACCCAAAATGGGAGTGCAAGCTTTATGACCCGACAATAATACAGTGCTGCCATTTGTAAAAAGCACTTCATATAAAAGAGTATTTCCATTTCGTGCTAAAATATTAGTACAAGAAACAGAATCCATCGTCAAAGAAACTCTACTTTCAGTTTGCATTAATTTCACAGCCGCTTGAACTGCTTCCTGTTGCATTACTGATTGTGCAATTCCAAAATCGAAAACAGCAATCAGTATAATAAACATAAGGAAAACGCGAGTTTTCATATCAATAACAGTTTAGTTTTTAATTTGTACAACTTGAAAAAACGGGACAAGGCAATAACAACTCGTTGGAACAGCTGGAGAATCTTCAAAAACAAATGGTGAATCGTATGTCATAACTCCAATCAAATAGCACTTTCTCATATCATTGATTTCATTAAGAACGGCTTTGTCTTTGCCCTGAACAAGAATCGTCCCACCGATATGATTCTCGGAATCCATCGCCGAAATGGAATCATCGGTCATACTACACATCCACCAATTATCGTCAGCATAATCAAATGGGTTCCCATAGCTATGCTTAATATATCCACACATCATAACCGTATCCTGCATTAGCGGCTCAACAGGATTGGGATATTGCTCCAAATAACCATTTACATCATTCCATCTCACAAAATATGCATAATTCAAAAGAACCGCATCGCAAGAGTTGTAACTATCTTTACTCAACACAGGGATTTGCTGTGTTTCACACAATTGCTCACATTTCTCAAGAAGTCGACTATTACATCCGAAAAGACCTAATATAAGAGCCATTGATAACAAGTATTTTCTCATCACCATCGTCCCTCCTTATTACTTTTTCATCTCATCAATCTGCTTCTGCAAGTCAATGACATAGCGAGTAAGTTCTTCCACTTTTCCCAAAAGGACAGCATTCATCTCACCAAGGTCAACATCACCTTGTTCTTCCAGCTCGCTTGCAGAGGGCACACCTGGCAGATGCTTGTTGGCTTTCACATAGGCATCGAGATCTTTCAAGCTCATCAATTCGTAATTCTCGTCGAAGACATAATCAGGCCAATCTGATGAGGCAACACTAACACGTATTTCTCGAGCCAATATTCCGCCATTCACCGCCAACTTTGCCTGTGGATTGTTCGTCCCTATGCCCACATTACCACTATCGGCAAGGAAGAGATAGAAATTACCTCCGTTCTGTCCTGTAACCCATGGCTTCCAAAAGTTTAGGCCGTAACCCTCCTGCTGACTGCTCACATACTCGATACCCCACTTGCCATAAGGCTCGCTTGCATCAACCACGTCACCGAAATAGATAGTGCCATTAGTTGAACCTAATTCCCTCGGAGTACTTCTTGAAATGAGTATGTTGCCATCCAACACATGCAACTTTTGCAAAGGCAATGTCGTGTTAATTCCCACTTTACCCGTCGTATCTATAAAAATACGCTCCGTATTGTTGGTACAAATACGAACAAGATAAGCATTCGTTGAACCAAGCTTGTTACTCGTGCCAGACAAGATGTTCCCTACAAGATTCCATGATTGTTGGTCAAGAACAGGTGTGTCAGTGCCCGTCCCAATTCCATTGGGGCTGTCTTGAGCCTGCAAGCTGATTGTCGCGGTCATGCAAATGGCCATAGCCATTGTAGTTAAATACTTCTTTTTCATTGTTTTAAACTTTTTAAATTCGACATCTTTGTTTGTTTTTTTGTTGTCATGACGCTGCAAAAATACAACTATTTATCGAATTACAATATATTTTTGTTGGAATTTTTGATTTTTTTTCAAACTCTTGCCCGTGGATTGTTCGTTCCTATGATTGTACATTTTAAAATTTCCCTGCTTGTCACACCCTGCCGTGACGAATAGCATTAACCTTGATGAAGCTGTTCTTTTTCTTTTTACACAAAAAGCCTTCAGCACATATTCCGTCATGGCCCCAAAAAAAAGAGAATCAAAAACGTGGACGATATTTTACGCCCAATAGAACATTGATGAAAGTCGGGAAATCAATGGAATTATAGTTATAGTCATATTTAACCCATAAGGTTTGACGAAAGTAATCATTTGCCAACACATTTGCACATAAAGAGATTTGGTCCGAAAATGCATATTCTGCAGACAACTCGACCGACACCCCCTTTAGATGATTGTAATCCATGTCTTTACCATCTATTTCAAATCCGTTGTTTCTGTAATGATAGCAATACACGAAACTCAGTCCAGCCGATGCCGATGCCAAAAACTTGTCGTTGAAACAATATCGATAGCCAAAATGAATCGGCAGGTCAATAAAGGAAGCGTTTATATGTTGCACCTCACCCCGTGTATACCGATAGTTTTCGAAAAGCACGCCAGCGTTCAGAAAAGTAGCACCATGCGATTGCCTCATTTCAACCCCGAGCAATGCGCCAGATTGATACATCAACAAAGGTTTCGCAAGGGTCTCTCCCTTGGGATAAACCGCGAAACGAGGGCCTCCTGAGAGTTCTAGAGAAGGGACAAAAGCCGGCCTCTCTTCCTTCTGCTGTGAAAAGCCGTGACACGAAAAGATTATGGAGAGGATTATTAGAAAGAATCGTATCATTTTACAATGACTTTTTTAATTTCAGTATAAGAATTTGTCATGCATTTAACAAAAAACACACCAGTCCTGTTTCCTACAGTAACATTGAAAACCTGTGATGAAGGATGATTTATGGAACATATCACTATTCCTTTTGAATCAACAACTTGTATGCATTGATACTGTCTTGAACTTGAATTTAGTCTTATTTGAAAACTTCCCTTGTTAGGATTGGGATATACTTCAACCAATTCTTTAGATGTGCTTGGAAAAGTATACGAAAGCTGAAAGTCCTTTTTGATTTCATTTTCTAATTCATTTTTTCTGCAATTATTATCATAGTTCTCTTCCATTAATGAATCCGACTCTATTTCTTTTTCTATTTCTATAGCGGACATCCTTCCATTGTCTTTCATTTGCGGTTGCATTCTGCCTTCCTGCAGCACTCCTGCATCAAAGAAGCACCCTTCTTCTGCAGTAAATTCCGGGTACAAAGTCACACTATCACAAGCTATAAGTTTTTTTGTTTCACCGCAATCGACTGTTAAACACGAACCACTTCCTGCTATCGAGATGGTTTTTCCAGTATAGTAATCAGAACCCTTTTCATTAAAACCATAAATGGAAAGATTTTTTACAGGATCCATTTTCTTATATACTTTTACATAATCAATCTCAAGAGCCGAAGGAAACGGCGTTTGTGCATTGGGAGCCGGGCTAAACGCACCATTGTTATCACTTGCAATTGCTAAGTTTATTATTAGAAATTGGGCATGTTTAGGATACATTGGGTTTTCTATATAGATTCCACTTGTCTGATGAAAACAATCGTACAACCCATGGCCTAAAATATCAAAATACTTATAATCAATCCTTTTCACAATACCATCAACACGAAAAATCAATTTATATTCATCCCATTCCAAAGAAAATGTATGAAAATCATCTGAAAATAAAGAGTTGCTATTCCAATTTGTTGCACAATACTCATGAATACCATCCCCATCGTATGGCCAAGTGTGTATAGTCATATAATGTCTATCTGGATACAATGAATTGAATTCAAAAATATCTATTTCGCCTCCATTTCCAAACAACCAAAAAGCTGGCCAGAGGCCTTGCCCTGAAGGAATTTTACATCTTATTTCAAACAGACCATATTGAAATTTTGACTTCGTTTGCAACATGCCTGAAGTATATTCAAAATACTCAACTGAATGATGTGCGATGCCTAACGAATCAAAATACACAATTGGATAAAAATCAGGTTCTCGTTTTGCTTCCAATTTAAGAACGCCATTTTCGATTGAAACATTATTGTCCAAATAATATTGCAATTCATCCCCGTGTCGCCTTTTCCAACCATCGAAACATGTAAACCACTTGCTAGTATTAATCATATCATCAAAATTGTCTTCAAAAACCAATTCCCAATTGCCGTATTCGAATTCTTCAAACGAACTCAGTGATTCCAAATAAACACTTCCCCAATCACCACATGTTGGCGTTTGTTGAGCTTTAATTGCATAAACACCCAACACGAAACAACATAGTATGAATGTTTTTATATATTTGTTTTTTATTTTTGTAATTCCTTTCTTTTAATTTGTTGATAATTAGTTTGTTTTACTTCTTTTATAGGCTTTTCAGCCCGCTTTTTGGGTGTCATGACGCTGCAAAAATACAACTATTTATCGAATTACGATATATTTTTGTTGGAAT
>CALFIT010000074.1 GCA_937877465.1 uncultured Bacteroidales bacterium
CTGAATATGTTACAACCTAAAAGACAAAAATACAGAAGGCCACAGAAAGGCAAGATGAAGGGCAACGCGCACCGCGGCCACGAGCTTGCTTTCGGCTCTTTTGGAATCAAGACACTGGAAGAGGCCCTGATTACTGCCCGTCAGATCGAGGCCGCCCGTCAGGCCGTCACCCGTTACATGAAGCGTGAAGGCCAAATCTGGATCCGCATCTTCCCCGACAAACCCATCACCAAGAAGCCTTTGGACGTCCGTATGGGTAAAGGTAAGGGCGATCCCGAATACTTTGTAGCTCGTGTCACCCCGGGTCACATGCTATTCGAGGCCGAAGGCGTGCCGTTGGCCGTCGCCAAGGAGGCACTCCGCTTGGCCGCCCAAAAGCTGCCCGTCACCACGAAGTTTGTTGTTAGAAGAGATTACGTCGAATAATTTGGAGGATAATACACAATGAAAAAGCAAGAAGCAATCAGAGAGATGAGCACGCCCGACCTGAACGACCGTTTGGAGCAGGCCCGCGAACAGTTGGTGAAGATGAGACTCAACCACGCCGTTTCGCCGCTCGACAATCCCAACCAGATCCGTGAAACTCGCAAGAACATTGCCCGTTATCTGACTGAATTGAGAAGACGTGAACTTGAAGGAAATAAATAATTAAACGACGCAGATACAATGGAAAGAAACCTCAGAAAAGAAAGAATCGGCGTGGTCGTCAGCAACAAGATGCAGAAATCCATCGTCGTGGAGATCGAGCGCCGTGAGAAACACCCGATCTACGGGAAGTTCATCAAGAAGACGAACCGTTTTATGGCTCATGACGAGAAAGAGGAATGCAACATCGGCGACACCGTGCGCATCATGGAAACCCGTCCGCTGAGCAAGAGAAAACATTGGAGACTAGTAGAAATTATCGAAAGGGCTAAGTAAAATGATACAACAGGAAACCAGACTCGCAGTAGCTGACAATAGCGGTGCAAAGGAAGTCCTCTGCATCAGAGTGTTGGGCGGCACCAAGAAACGTTACGCCCACACGGGCGACATCATCGTCGTCACCGTGAAAAGCGCCATCCCGAGCGGCAATGTCAAGAAAGGCACCGTCTCGAAGGCAGTCGTAGTCCGCACCAAGAAGGAAACCCGTCGTCCCGACGGCTCCTACATCCGCTTCGATGACAATGCTTGCGTGCTGCTGAACCAAGCCGGCGAACTCGTCGGTACCCGTATCTTCGGGCCAGTGGCAAGAGAGTTGCGTGAAAAGCAGTTCATGAAAATAGTTTCGCTCGCTCCAGAAGTGCTTTAATCAACATCAAAAAAACTGAAAGAAATGAGCAAATTACATGTAAAGAAAGGCGACACCGTATTAGTCCTTTCAGGCAACGACAAAGGCAAGCAAGGCAAGGTGATGCGCGTGGACGTGAAGAAGAACAGAGCCATCGTCGAAGGCGTCAGGATCATCTCCAAGCACACCCGCCCCAACACCGAGCACCCCCAAGGCGGCATCATCAAGCAGGAAGCCCCTATCCACATCTCCAACCTCATGGTGGTCGACAAGACCGGCAAACCCTCGAGGATTGGGCGTAAGAAAGACGAAAACGGCAAATTGGTCCGTTATTCAAAGAAAACAGGTGAAATCATTAAGTAACTATGAACTATCAACCCAGACTTAGAGGACAATACAAGAGTGAAATCGTGCCTGCATTGATGGAAGAATTCCACTACAAGAGCGTGATGCAGGTTCCACGGCTTCTGAAAATTTCACTCAATCAGGGCATCGGCGCAGCTTTGGCCGATAAGAAACTGATCGACGTCGGTGTGGAGGAGATGTCCGCCATCACCGGCCAGAAAGCCGTTCCGACCATTTCAAAGCACGACGTCAGCAACTTCAAGCTGCGCCGTGGCAACCCGATCGGCGTCCACGTCACGCTGCGCGGCGACAAGATGTACGAGTTTCTCGAACGCTTGGTCTGCGTGGCCCTCCCGCGTGTCCGCGACTTCAGGGGTATCAGCGACAAAGGCTTCGACGGCCGTGGCAACTACAGCTTCGGCATCACCGAACAGATCATCTTCCCCGAAATCGACATCGAGAAGGTCGTGAAGATGAACGGTATGAACATCACCTTCGTCACCTCAGCCAAGACCGACCAAGAGGCATTGGCTTTGTTGAAACATTTTGGTCTTCCCTTTAAAAATCAAAACAAGTAAACTATGGCTAAAGAATCAATGAAAGCGCGTGAGCGCAAGAGAGCAAAGATGGTCGCGAAGTATGCTGAGAAACGCGCAGCCCTCAAGGCTGCCGGCGATTACGAAGGCCTGCAGAAACTGCCGAAGAACTCGAGCCCCGTCCGCCTGCACAACCGTTGCAAGCTCAGCGGCCGCCCGAAAGGCTACATGCGTCAGTTTGGCATTTCGCGTATCGATTTCCGTGAGATGGCCCTCAAGGGACTCATCCCGGGCGTTAAGAAAGCTAGTTGGTAAACATTTAAGATTAAGTGAAAGATGAATACAGACCCTATAGCAGATTATCTGACTCGCATCCGCAATGCGAACAATGCCAAGCATAGAATCGTTGAAATCCCCGCTTCGAACATGAAGAAGGCCATCACGAAGATCCTCTTCGAGAAAGGCTACATCCTCAACTACAAGTTCGAGGAAGGCGAAAAGAAATCGCAGAATGTCATCAAGATCGCCTTGAAGTACCATCCTGTGACCAAGCTGCCGGCCATCACGACCATCGACCGCGTCTCGCGCCCTGGCCTGAGAAGGTATGCCGACAGTGAGAACCTGCCGCGTGTGATGAACGGCCTCGGCATCGCCATCATCTCCACCTCGCAGGGTGTGATGACCGACAAGGAAGCCCGCAAGCTCCACATCGGCGGTGAAGTGATTTGTTACGTTAGCTAAAAGAATAGGAGATAGAAAAACATGTCAAGAATTGGTAAATTGCCTATCGCCATCCCCGCTGGCGTAACGGTCGACATCAAGGACGATGTCATCACGGTTAAAGGTAAGTTAGGTGAACTTTCGCAGAAGTTCTACGACCACGTCATCATCGACATCGAAGGCGACGAGATCCACGTGAAGCGCAACGAGGCCGCCATCGAGCCCGACGCCAAGCACGGACTCTATCGCGCCCTCATCGCCAACATGGTCAAAGGCGTCAGCGAAGGCTTCGAGACGGTGCAGGAATTTGTCGGCGTCGGCTACAAGGCCGAGGCCAAGGGACAGATTCTCGAAATGGCACTGGGCTACTCCCACAACATCTTCATGGAGATGCCTCCGGAGATTAAGATCGAGACCATCAACGAAAGAGGTAAGAACCCCATTCTGAAGATGCGCTCGTACGACAAACAACTTCTTGGTCAGGTGGCCGCAAAGATCCGCTCGTTGCGTAAGCCTGAACCTTATAAGGGTAAGGGTATCAAGTTCGAAGGCGAAGTCCTGAGACGCAAGGCTGGCAAGTCAGCTGGTAAGTAATCGTTAATACCTCAGTAAAGAAAGTAACAAAATGGCTAAAACTAAAGAAGAGAGAAGACAGTTCATCAAGAAGAGCATCAGGAAGAAGATTTCTGGTACCGCACAGCGTCCGCGCATGTCTGTCTTCAGAAGCAACAAGCAAATCTATGTGCAGCTGATTGACGACGAGGTCGGCAAGACCTTGGCTGCCGCCAGTTCCCGCGAGAACGGCATCGAAAACGAGAAGATCACGAAGACCGAACAAGCCGCCAAGGTGGGCGCCCTCATCGCCGAAAAGGCCAAGGCCGCCGGCATCGAGACGGTCGTGTTCGATCGCAATGGTTATTTGTATCACGGTAGAGTGAAGTCGTTAGCCGACGCAGCTCGTAATGGAGGATTAAAATTCTAATTGTCATGGCAGAAGTTAATGTAAAAAGAGTAAAGTCTAGCGAAATCGAGTTCAAGGAACGCCTCGTTAGCATCAACCGCGTCACCAAGGTGACCAAAGGTGGACGCACTTTCACTTTCGCAGCACTGGTTGTCGTCGGCAATGAGAACGGCGTCGTCGGTTACGGCCTCGGCAAGGCCAAGGAAGCCACTGCCGCCATCCAGAAGGGCGTCGATGACGCCAAGAAGAACCTCGTCAAGGTTCCCGTGCTGAACGGCACGCTGCCTCACGAGCAATACGGCAAGTATAGCGGTGCCTACGTTTTCATCCAGCCCGCCACGCCCGGTACCGGCGTCATCGCCGGCGGTGCCATGCGTGCCGTGCTCGAAAGCGTGGGTGTGAAGAACGTGTTGGCCAAGTCGAAAGGCTCGTCGAACCCTCACTCCGTCGTGAAGGCCACTTTCGACGCCCTGACCAGAATGCGCGATGCCTACACCGTCGCACAATTGAGAGGTGTGGATTTGGAGACTGTGTTTAACGGATAAAACTTTTGAAAGATGAAAAAAGTAAGAATCACCCAAGTCAGAAGTGGTATCGGAAGACCACAAGATCAAAAGGACACTTTGAAGTCGCTCAAGCTGAGGAAGATGAACCAATCTGCCGAGGTCGACATGGACGACCCCGTCAAGGCCGGCATGGTGAAAAAGGTAGCCCATCTCCTCAAGATCGAAGAAATCTAATTGTTGAACTTATCAAATCTACATTATCATGGATTTAAGTAATCTCAAACCAGCAAAAGGTTCTACAAAGGAAAAGAAAAGATTAGGCCGTGGCCAAGGCTCGGGAAGAGGCGGCACGTCGACACGCGGTCACAAGGGCGCTCAAGCCCGCTCCGGCGCGAAGCGTAAGGTCGGCTTCCAAGGCGGCCAGATGCCTCTGCAGCGTTTGGTACCCAAGTTCGGCTTCACCAACATGAACCGCGTTGAGTATTGCCCGGTCAACCTCTCCACTTTGCAGAAGCTCGCTGACAAAGGCATTACGGTGATCACTCCCGAAGTGCTTGTCGAAAACAGAATCACCCACAAGAAGGAACTCGTCAAGATCCTGGCCAAGGGTGAATTGACTGCAAAACTGGAAGTTAGGGCTCACGCTTATTCCGCCAAGGCCAAGGAGATGATCGAGGCCGCCGGCGGGACCTGCGAAAAATACGAAACGAAATGAACAGACTGATTGAAACCATAAGGAATATCTTCAAGATCGAGGAACTGCGCAAGCGCATCCTTTACACCATCCTCATCATCTTGATCTATCGCTTTGGCTCGTTCGTCGTGATTCCCGGCATCGACCCGAACCAGTTGTCGATCATCCAAAAGAGCAGCGAAGGCGGTCTTCTCGGACTGCTCAACATGTTCTCCGGCGGTGCTTTCGGCAACGCTTCCATCTTCGCCTTGGGTATCATGCCTTACATCACCGCATCCATCATCATCCAGTTGCTCGGCATGGCAGTGCCTTACTTCCAGCGCCTGCAAAAGGAGGGTGAGAGCGGCCGTAAGAAGCTGAACCAGATCATGCGCTACCTGACGGTGCTCATCGTGGTCATCCAAGCCCCGGGTTACATCAGGAACGTCATCGAACAGTTCAGGATGGCTGGCGCCTCAACCGCCGTCACCCCCTTCGACGGCTCCAACCCCGGCGCCTTCTTCTGGGTCTCGACGGTGATCCTGCTCGTGGCCGGCACCTTGTTCATCATGTGGCTCGGCGAGAAGATTACCGACAAGGGCATTGGCAACGGCATCTCCCTGATCATCATGATCGGTATCATCGCCCGCCTGCCCGGTGCTTTCGTCGCCGAGTGCGCAGCCCGCTTCAGCCAAGGCGGAACCGGCCTGCTGGTTCTCGTCATCGAGCTGATTGTGCTGTTCTTCGTGATGGTGGGCACCATCGCCCTCGTCCAAGGCACGCGCAAGATCCCGGTACAGTATGCCAAGCGTGTTGTTGGCAACCGCCAGTACGGCGGCGTCCGCCAGTACATCCCGCTGAAAGTGAATGCCGCTGGTGTCATGCCTATCATCTTCGCCCAGGCCATCATGTTCCTGCCTATCACCATCGCCGGTTTCAGGCAGACCGAGACCCTGACGGGATTTGCGGCAGCCTTCACCAACATCAATGGCTTCTGGTACAACTTCGTGTTCTTCCTCCTCATCATCGCCTTCACCTATTTCTATACGGCTGTGACGATGAACACCAACCAAATGGCGGAAGACATCAAGAAGAACGGTGGATTCATCCCGGGTGTTAAGCCTGGCAAGAAGACGGCCGAGTATCTCGATGCCATCATGTCGAGAATCACCCTGCCGGGTTCCATCTTCCTCGCCATCGTGGCCATCATGCCTGCCATCGTGGCCTCGCTCATGAACGTCACCACAGGTTTCTCCCACTTCTATGGCGGAACCTCGCTGCTGATCCTCGTGGGCGTCGTGCTCGACACCTTGCAACAAATCGAGAGCCACCTCTTGATGCACCACTACGATGGTCTCACCAAGACGGGCCGCATCAAGGGTCGCATTGGCAGGATGTAAACAGGAAACCCTTTGCTCGCTTGGAGCGAAGCAAGCCGACTTTCGGGAAACCTTCGGGACTCACCGTCCGGAGGGTTCCCCGAAAAGAGGCGGGGAGTTCGACGACAAAACGGTGTGAATGAAGAAATTTGACAAAAAATGTCCGCCGTTTCGAAAAGAATTCTTACTTTTGCAGCCCGAAAATCGGGTCCAGACAGAGCGAAGGACAGAAGAAAACAACGAAAATCAACGTATTTGAACGAATAAAGTATGGTAAAACAATTGTCGATAGAACAGGAAGGCACGGTAGTGGAAGCATTGGGCAACGCCATGTTCCGCGTCGAGTTGGAGAACGGGCTGGTCATCATCGCCACCATCTCCGGCAAGATGCGCATGCACTATATCAAGATTCTGCCTGGCGACAGGGTCAAGTTGGAGATGTCTCCCTACGATTTGACAAAGGGCCGTATCACCTTCAGATACAAAAGTTAGAGAGCAAACCACAAAAGAATACTGAAATGAAAGTTCAAGCATCTGTAAAGAAAAGATCTGCCGACTGCATCATCGTCAAGCGCAAGGGCAGAGTGTATGTGATTAACAAGAAGAACCCTAAAGAGAATCAGCGTCAGGGTTAATTCTGGTCGAAAATTTAAACTTAAAGAAAAAAGAAAATATGGCAAGAATCGCTGGTGTAGATATCCCGAGCAACAAGGCCGGTGAAATCTCGTTGACCTACATTTACGGCATTGGACGTTCGCTGTCCAAGGAAATCCTGAACAAAGCCGGTGTCGAGCCTGCTAAGAAAGTCCAAGACTGGACCGACGACGAGCAGAAGACTGTTCGTGACATCATTGCCGAGCAGTACAAGACCGAAGGCGAACTTCGCGGTGAAGTTCAGATGAACATTAAGCGTTTGATGGACATCGGTTGCTACAGAGGCGTCCGTCATCGTGCCGGCCTGCCCGTCCGCGGACAGAGCACGAAGAACAACGCACGTACCCGCAAGGGCCGCAAGAAGACTGTCGCAAACAAGAAGAAAGCTACGAAGTAACAACAAGTAGTTGGATCATATCAAATTAAAAAACCTTAGAATTTAAAATGGCAAAAAACAACAAAGTTACAAAGAAACGTGTCGTGAAGATCGAGGCAACGGGCATGGCTTTCGTGAAGGCTTCGTTCAACAACGTGATCGTTTCTCTGACCAACAATGAAGGACAAGTCATTTCTTGGGCATCAGCAGGCAAGATGGGCTTTAAAGGCTCAAAGAAGAACACACCATACGCTGCTCAGATGGCTGCTGAAGAGTGCGCCAAGACTGCCTATGACTTGGGATTACGCAAAGTGAAAGTTTATGTGAAGGGACCTGGTTCAGGACGTGAATCCGCCATCCGTGCCATCCACTCGATGGGCGTTGAAGTGACCGAGATCATCGACGTCACCCCGCTGCCGCACAATGGTTGCCGTCCTCCAAAACGTAGAAGAGTGTAAAGTCGAACAATTAAAAAACTTGAATTATGGCTAGATATACAGGTCCAAAAACGAAAATCGCTCGTAAGTTCGGTGAACCCATCTTCGGTTCCGATAAGTACTTCGAAAAGAGAAATTATCCTCCTGGAATGCACGGCGCCAACAGCAGAAGAAAGAAAGTCTCGGAATATGGCACCCAGCTGAAGGAGAAGCAAAAGGCTAAATATACCTACGGAGTTCTCGAGAGACAATTCCGCAAGACCTTCGACCTCGCCCGCCGCAAGGAAGGCGTCACGGGTCTGATCCTGATGCAACTTATGGAATCGCGCTTAGACAACGTGGTGTACCGCTTGGGAATCGCTCCCACCCGCGCCGCCGCCCGTCAGCTCGTGAACCATCGTCATATCGTCGTCAACGGTGACGTCCTCAGCATCCCGTCCTATCTCGTCAAGGTGGGCGATGTTGTCGGTGTCCGTGAGAAGTCAAAGAGCCTCGAAGTGGTCACCAACTCGTTGGAAGGCCGCCAAGGCAGCAACTTCGCCTGGCTCGAATGGGACCCCAACATGATGTGTGGCAAGTTCTTGAACTATCCGGCTCGCGAAGAGATCCCGGAGAACATCAACGAACAGCTCATCGTTGAATTGTACTCTAAGTAATTGTTGATAATTAACCTGGTAAATAAAGTAAATATGGCAATATTAGCGTTTCAAAAACCCGATGAGGTTATCATGGTTGAAGGCTCCGACACCAAAGGTATTTTCGAGTTTCGACCTCTAGAACCAGGTTTCGGCATCACCATAGGTAATGCGCTTAGAAGGATTCTGCTGTCTTCGTTGGAAGGCTTCGCCATCACTTCTATCCACATTGACGGTGTCACTCATGAATTCGCCTCCATCGACGGCGTGATTGAAGATGTCGCCGACATGGTATTGAATTTCAAGCAGGTGCGCTTGAAGCAAGTCGTCCCCTCCGAGACGCACGAGAAGGTCAGCTTCACCATCACGGGCCAAGAGCAATTCAAGGCCGGCGATATCAACAAGTATCTCTGCTCCTTCCAAGTGCTCAATCCGGACCTCGTCATCTGCAACCTCGAACCCTCAGTGAAGCTCAATATCGAGCTGAACATCAACAAGGGTAGGGGCTATGTTCCGGCCGACGAGAACAAGGTGGCCGGCACTCCTGTTGATACTATCGCGATCGACTCCATCTACACGCCCATCCGCAACGTGAGCTACAAGGTGGAAAACTGGCGTGTCGAACAGAAGACCGACTACGAGAAGTTGGTCATCGAAATCGACACCGACGGCTCGATCAATCCTAAAGATGCTTTGAAAGAAGCCGCCAAGATCCTCATCTACCACTTCATGCTCTTCTCCGACGAGAACATCAACCTCGTCCCCGACGAGAAGACGGTGACCGAGGACTTTGACGAAGGTTCGTTGCATACCCGCCAGCTCCTCAAGACCAAGCTCGTCGACCTCGACCTTTCGGTCCGTGCCTTGAACTGCTTGAAGGCTGCCGAGGTTGAAACGCTTGGTGAACTTGTCGCCTTTAACAAGCAAGACCTCCTCAAGTTCCGCAACTTCGGCAAGAAGTCGCTCACCGAACTTGACGAGTTGGTCAGAAGCAAAGGCCTTGAGTTCGGTATGAATGTCAGCAAATTTAAATTAGATAAGGAATAAGAAGATGAGACACAATAAGAAATTCAATCACTTGGGAAGAAAGAGCGCGCACCGCAAGGCTATGCTCTCCAACATGGCTTCCTCGTTGATTCTCAACAAACGCATCATCACCACCACGGCCAAGGCCAAGGCCCTGCGCATGTATGTTGAGCCCTTGATCACCAAGGCGAAGCCTGAGAACAACACCACGACCGAAACGGGTTCGAGCAACCGCAGAGTTGTTTTTGCCTATCTGCAAAACAAGTATGCCGTCACCGAGCTGTTCCGTGAAGTTGGCCCGAAAGTGGGCACCCGTCCCGGAGGTTACACGCGCATCATCCGTATGCCCGAAAACCGCAAGGGCGACGCCGCCGAGATGGCCTTGATGGAACTTGTTGACTACAACGAGGTCTACACCCGCGAGGGCCAAAAGACCGCAGCCAAAGCCAAGAGCACGCGCCGCAGCAGCAAGAAGGCCGCTCCGAAGGCTGAGGCTCCTGCTGCCGAAGCTCCTGTAGCCGAGGCTCCTGTAGCCGAGCAAGCTGCTGAATAAGCATAATCTATACAAGCGACAAGGCCGCCGTGACAAACACGGCGGCTTTTTTTGATTGACCTCGTTCCTCCAAGCATCAAAAAAAGCCGCCCAAACGAGCGGCTTTTTCGGGTTTCTGGAATCCCATGTTTAGTTCTCAGCCTTCACGTTGTCCATGCCGACCTGCACGGCCTGCATGTTGAGCGGGATGAGCTTGTGGGCGCGTTCAGGCAAGCTGTGACGCAAGCCCTCTTCGACGTTCTTGTTGTCGATGATGGGGCGAATCTTCAGGAAGGCACCGAGGATGATCATGTTGAACACCTTGGAGTTGCCCATGTCGGAGGCCAATTGCGCGCCTTCGATGCTATAGACGTGGATGTCCTTGCGGGTGGGCTTCTTCGTGATGCCGTTGGGGTCGTAGATCAGGTAGCCACCGGGCTTCACCTTGTCCTCGAACTTGTCGAGCGACTGCTGATTCAGAATGACGGCAGTGTCGAAAGCGTTGAGGATGGGGGAACACACGCGCTCGTCGCTGACGATGACGGTCACGTTGGCCGTGCCGCCACGCATCTCGGGGCCGTAGGATGGCATCCAGCTGACTTCCTTGTCCTGCATGATACCACTGTAAGCAAGGATCTTACCCATTGACAAGACGCCTTGTCCGCCGAAACCGGCTATAATAATTTCTTCTGTCATTGCTTTGTCGTTTTTAGTTATTTCTTAATCAGCTCGAAATTGTCCTTGATGTCGCCCAAAGGATAGACGGGCAGCATGTTGTCTTGCAGCCACTTGTTGGCATCGACAGCGCTCATCTTCCAGTTGGAGTTGCAGTTCGAAACGATTTCAACGAAGTTGACGCCGTTCTTGTTCTCAATCTGGTTCTGGAAAGCCTTCTTGATGGCCTTCTTGCAGTTGCGCACGGCGGCTGCGCTAAACACGGCCTGACGGGTGACGTAGCGCGTGCCGGGCAGTTGCGAGATCAGGTTGGTGATTTGGAGCGGGAAGCCGTTGTTGGGCGTTCCGTCGGGCCACTGGGGCATACGGCCGTAAGGCGTGGTGGCGGTCTTCATGCCCACGAGGGTGGTAGGAGCCATCTGGCCGCCGGTCATGCCGTAGATGCCGTTGTTGACGAAAATCATGGTGATGTTCTCGCCACGGTTGCAGGTGTGGATGGTCTCGCAGGTGCCGATGGCGGCGAGGTCGCCGTCGCCTTGGTAGGAGAACACGACCTTGTCGGGCCACACGCGCTTGATACCCGTGGCGCACGCCGGGGCGCGACCGTGGGCGGCTTCGACGAAGTCGACGTCGAAATAGTCGTAGGCCATCACTGCGCAACCCACGGGCGAAACGCCGATGGTGCGGTCGTCAACGCCAAGCTCTTCAAGCACTTCGGCGATGATGCGGTGTACGGTGCCGTGGCCGCAGCCGGGGCAGTAGTGGAACGGTTTTTCAGTCAGCAGCTTTGATTTTTCGTAAACCAAGTTTTCGGGCTGGATGATATCTTGTAATGTGATTTCTGCCATTTTCTTATTCTCCTATAATTTGTTTCTTCATAGCTTCGAGAACTTCTTCCGGGGTGTGGATGATGCCACCGACGCGGCCAAAGTGCTCGGCCTTAACGCGACCGTTGCAGGCGAGGCGCACGTCTTCGATCATCTGACCGCAGCTCAATTCGACTGAGAGGAATCCCTTGACGCCCTTGTCGATGAGGTTGGCAATGGCTTGGCTCGGGTAGGGCCACAGGGTGATGGGACGGAGCAAGCCGACCTTGAGTCCGGCGGCGCGACCGAGTTGCACCGACTTCTGGGCGATGCGGGCGCTGGAGCCGTAGGCCACAAACACGTATTCGGCGTCGTCGCAGTCGATCATCTCGCAACGGGTCTCGTTCTTGGTCACTTCGTCGTATTTGCGCTGTAGGGCGCGGTTGTGTTCTTCCATGCGGGCCGAGTCGAGGTCGAGCGAGGTGATGACGCGGTGTTGCGTGCCACGCTTGCGGCCTGTCAAAGCCCAAGGATATTTCTCTTTGATTTCCTCTTCGGTGAGGCGGGCCTTCTGTTCGGGCAGGACGACCTTTTCCATCATTTGTCCGATGGCGCCGTCGGAGAGGATGCACACAGCCATGCGATACTTGAAGGCCAAGTCGAAGCCGAGCGGCACGAAGTCGGCCATTTCCTGGACGGAAGCGGGGGCGAGGACGATGTTACGGTAGTCGCCGTTGCCGCCGCCCTTGGTGTTCTGGAAATAGTCGGCTTGCGAAGGCTGGATGGTACCCAGACCCGGGCCGCCACGCACCACGTCGGCGAAGACGCAAGGCACTTCGGCGCCGGCGATGTAGGCCAAGCCTTCCTGCTTCAGGCACACGCCCGGGCTGGAAGACGAGGTCATGACGTGCTTTCCGGCAGCACCGGCGGCATACACCATGTTGATGGCGGCCAATTCACTTTCTGCTTGCAGAACGACCATTCCGGTGCGTTCGTAAGGGTTCTGTTCCGACAGATACTCGATCACCTCCGACTGTGGGGTGATGGGATACCCGAAATAAGCATCGGCACCGCAACGGATGGCGGCTTCGGCCAATGCCTCGTTACCCTTCATCAATTTTAATTCTCCCATTATGTAAGATTTTTTGATTTGTTAGACAATAGGTTTTGATTACAGGGCTTTCTTGTAAACCTTGATGACGCCGTCGGGGCAGGTGATGCCGCAACTGGCGCAGCCGATGCAGGCTTCGGGGTTCGCCATGAAGGCGTAATTGTAACCTTTTCCGTTTACTTCTTTTGCCAATTCGATGACCTTGCATGGGCAGGCCGTGATGCAAACGCCACAGCCTTTACAACGCTCAGTGTCAACTACGATGGCTCCTCTGAATTTTGCCATATTGATTAGATTTTAGAATTTGTGTTGTCTTGAATTTTTGTGCCACGAAATTAGGGAATTTTAGCCACATGGAGCCTGCCTTTTCACTTTATTTCCGAAAAAACGGTTAATTTAGACGGATTATAAATAAAATGCCTGTCTTTGCATATGCAGATGAGCGAGGACGCCGACGCTTTGGTGTGTCCCGTGGAGCGCGTGTGGCGAAAAGCCTTTGGCTGGTTAGTCCAAATGTTCGGAGTCAGTTCCGAGCCAAAGGTAAAAACAGTCAAAAATACTTCTCTTCGGGCTTCAGTTCTTTCAGATTTCCGAGAAATGCCGCCGCATCGGCACCGTTAAAGACCATGATTTCGGACGCGGGCTTGAATTCGTAAGGCTCGTATTTGCGGATTTGCGCCGCTGCAAATTGTCCGTCCTTGGTGCTGACCACCAACAACCCAGTGGGCGTGAGCGACTTGCAATGCAGGTTCTTGATGTCGTTGAAGCGATGTTGTTCGAGGAGGGTTATTAGGTCTTCCACATCGTCGGTGAAGTAATATTCCTTTTTCTTCACGGGCATTTGCGTGGGCGTGTAGTACCCTCGGCGGAAAAGGCCTTGGCGTTTCAGTTCAGGGAGTTCGTAGTTTGCGAGGTTCGCGATATGTGTTGTTTCCATTTTTCTTTGTTTAATTATTTGATGTTGAATTGTTTAAATGTTGTGTAGGGCTGTCACACCGTGGCAGCCGTTGTAGAGCCGCAATGCTTTGCGTCTCATGAATGAAATACCCGTATTTGAGCCGCAAAGCTTTGCGTCTCCAACATGGGAAATGGACGAAAAAAATGGAAACGTCTAAATTAGGATGCGTCTCAACTGGAATATGTGGTATTCCTTCGGGAACGCAACTAAAAGGTTGAGAGGATGATGTATTAACCTCGAAACGGCAGGCTTGTTCGTCGAAAGTAACACCTGCCTAATGTTGACATTACTGACCGTCCGTGTGCGGTTAGGCAGGACTCGCACACTGAAACCTGTTACGCTGGCAGCACTTTCCTGTTGTACGGCATGACGGGTCGCGGCAGCGGCGCTGTAAAGATCCATCAAATTGGCCTCCGTATCATCGACAAAGACAGAAGTTCCCGTCTTTGAACATTCATTTTCCGCTGAAACGGAATGGCTAACGCAACCGTTCAAGCTGGCAAGGAA
>CALFIT010000075.1 GCA_937877465.1 uncultured Bacteroidales bacterium
CGGTAGCCCCGGCACTCGGCAATGAGATTGTCGAAGTCAGGCTTCGACAGTTGCTTCCACAAGGCGGACACGCTGCTCTCGGAGGCATCCTTCATGCGCAACGATTGGGTGGTCGGTAAATGGTAGGCCATCTCCGTGCCATAGAAGCTGACGACGGTTTCGGGCATGTCGGGTTGAACCGTCGGCGTCAACGGCTCGATGGGTTGCGGCGGGTCGATGGGCTTTGGCGGCATGGGCTTGCCGTCGAAAGGGATCGGCTCGGTTGTCGGCTGAGGAGTAGGTTCAACCACAACGGGAGTGGGCGGCTTGGGCAGCTTGGGAATCTCTTCGGCCGGTTGCGACTCGAAAGCCGTCCACGGGTTTTTCATAAAGCGGGCATACTCCTCGTTAGCTTTCCTGCGGAAGTCCTTGTAGTCCTGTTCAGCCTGCTGCCGGAACCTCTCGTATTCCTCGCGGGCGTTCTGTTGCGATTCGCGCACCCGTTGGCTCCAATCCGTGTCGATTTGCGCGGAGAGCGACAAGGCCATAAAGCAAGCCAAAAGCGTGATTGTCAGTCTGTTCATCATACTATGTTATTTTAGACACAACATTAGAGGCCGTGACGTGGCAAAATTAGTCTAAAAAAAAGTGATACGGCAAAAAACGATTCTATTCGTCGGGCCATCATCACCAATGCGGCAAAAACGCGTCCTCAATGTG
Source organism: uncultured Bacteroidales bacterium (assembly GCA_937877465.1). Taxonomy (GTDB): domain Bacteria; phylum Bacteroidota; class Bacteroidia; order Bacteroidales; family F082; genus Limimorpha. The sequence goes on from CALFIT010000075.1 coordinate 700, forward strand.
GTTGATAATGGGTTCTCCGTCTTTAAGAATGATGGAAATGATGTCGAAGCGGGTGCTGATGTCCAAATTGTGCTTGAAAAGATAGGCGTTGGCAGCATAGATAAGGCGGGTCTGTTTCTGGCGGGTCACGGCAAGGTCAGGCTCTCCATAGTCGTCGCGATGGCGGGTCTTCACCTCGACGATGACCAGCTCCTCGCCGTCTTTGGCGATGATGTCGATCTCCTTGTGCTTGTTGCGCCAGTTGCGTTCGAGGATTTCATAGCCCTTCCCGACCAAATAGTTGGCCGCCACATCCTCGCCCATCTTGCCCGTTTCGTTATGCTTCGCCATAGCAATCGAAATAATCAGCTTGCGTAATCTTGACTTGATAGAACTGGCCGATTTGCAGGTCTTTGGACGCTGGAATCAGGATTTCGTCGTCCACTTCAGGCGAGTCGTATTGGCTGCGGCCAACGTAATAGTCGCCTTCCAAACGGTCGATGAGCACCTTTTCGGTCTTACCCACCCGCTGTGCGTTGATTTCCAATGAGATGTCTTGCTGGATGGCCATCAGTTTGTCCACGCGGGCTTGCTTCACCTCGTCGGGAACGTCATCGGGCATGTCGTAGGCAGCAGTGCCTTCCTCAGGCGAGAAGGCGAACACGCCGACACGCTCGAAGCGTATGTCGCGGACGAACTGGCACAGTTCCTCGAAGTCTTCTTCTGTCTCGCCCGGGAAGCCGACGATGAAGGTGGTGCGGAAGGCGATGTCGGGCACATGGCGGCGCACATTCTCCACAAAGCCAATGGTTTGCTCGCGGTCGACGCCACGGCGCATGGCCTTCAGGATATGGGTGCTGATGTGCTGCAAGGGCAGGTCGATGTAATGGCAGATCTTGGGATTCTCGCGCATCAGGTCGAGCAACTCGTCGGGGAAGCCGAGCGGATAGCCGTAATGCAGGCGGATCCACTCGAAGCCGTCGATGTCGCAAAGGGCTTTCACCAGCTCCACGATGTGCGACTGCCCGTCGATGTCGTGGCCATAATAGGTCAGGTCTTGCGCGATGAGGATCAGTTCCTTCACGCCTTGCTTGGCCAATTCCTTGGCTTCGTCAAGCAGGTCGGCCATCGGCACGGAAACGTGGCTGCCACGGATGAGTGGGATGGCACAGAAGGCGCAACGGCGGTTGCAACCTTCGGAGATTTTGAGGTAAGCGTAATGTTTCGGAGTGGAAAGCACGCGATGGCTGCAATATTCGGGTTGTACTTCCTCTTTCAGGAGGTCGGCGGCGATGAGGTTGACGCTCTCCACGCCATAGAAGGCGTCCACCTCGTGGATTTCCGCTTGCAGCTCCTTGCGGAAACGCTGCGAGAGGCATCCCGTGACATACAATTTCTTGATTTTTCCTTGCTTGCGCAGTTCGGCGTATTCCAAGATGGTGTCGACCGACTCTTCCTGTGCGTCGCCGATGAAGCCACAGGTGTTGATGATGACCGCGTCGGATTTCCTCTCGGAGTCGTGGCGGATGACGTAGCGGTGCTGCAACAAGGCGGCCAAATGCTCCGAATCGACCTTGTTTTTGGAGCAACCGAGGGTGATGATGTTTAAGGTAGGGCGTTTCATTACTCAAACAAACTATCCACAAAAGCCTTCCTGTCGAAGACCTGCAAATGGTCGATGCCTTCGCCGACGCCAATGTACTTGACCGGAATCTTGAACTGGTCGGAGATGCCGATAACCACGCCGCCCTTGGCCGTGCCGTCGAGCTTGGTCAAAGCCAAGGCGTTGACTTCGGTGGCGGCGGTGAACTGTTTCGCCTGTTCGATGGCGTTTTGGCCCGTGGAGGCATCGAGGACGAGCAGGATCTCATGCGGCGCGTCGGGGACGACCTTCTGCATGACGGTCTTGATCTTGGTCAGCTCGCGCATGAGGTTGACCTTGTTGTGGAGGCGACCCGCCGTGTCGATGATGACCACGTCGGCATCCTGTGCCACCGCCGACTTCACCGTGTCGAAAGCCACGGAAGCGGGGTCGGCGCCCTGACCTTGCTGCACGATGGGCACCCCTACCCGCTCGGCCCAAATCTGGAGCTGGCTGACGGCGGCGGCACGGAACGTGTCGGAAGCGCCAAGCACGACCTTCTTGCCCGCGTTCTTGAAGTTGTAGGCCAACTTGCCGATGGTGGTGGTCTTGCCCACGCCGTTCACGCCGACGACCATGATGACATAGGGTTTCTTGTCGGTGGGAAGGTCGAAAGTGGTGCCGTCGCCCGAATCGTTCTCCTGAAGCAACGCCATGATTTCCTCTTTCAAGATAGCGTTCAACTCGTTGGTGCCCACATACTTGTCGCGGGCCACACGCTTCTGGATGCGGTCGATGATTTTCAGGGTGGTGTCGACACCCACGTCGGAGGTGATGAGGATTTCCTCAAGGTTGTCGAGCACCTCGTCGTCGACGGTTGACTTGCCTACGATGGCTTTGGTCAGTTTCGAGAAGACGTTGGTCTTGGTCTTTTCAAGCCCTTTGTCTAAGTCTTCCTTTTGTTCTTTCTTTTTGGTCAGGAATGAGAATAAGCCCATAGTTCTTTGTTATTTGACGCGGGACTCCGTGACGCGGGACGCGAGGCTATCGGTCCCGTGTCCCGTATCAAATAGTCTCGTGTCTTGATTAAACACAAAAAGGCTCTTCCATAATGGTTATGGAAAAGCCTGATTCACAAACGATAATCCAAATTATCTCTTGGCAAGATACTCCTGCACCATGTCGGCAGGGACGACGGTCTCCTCAAAATAGTAGGCACCGGTCTTCTCAGAACGCTTCATTCTGATGATCTTGCTATAGGTCTTGTCTAAGCTACGCAGGGTAGCAACGGTTTTCTTTGCCATAACTCTAAATTATTTAATCTCCTTGTGGAGGGTCATCTTCTTGAGAATCGGGTTATACTTCATCAACTCCAAACGGTCGGGAGTGTTCTTCTTGTTCTTCATGGTGTAGTACCTCGAAGTGCCAGGCATTCCGCTGGCCTTATGCTCGGTGCATTCGAGAATGACCTTCACGCGTGCGTCTTTCTGTTTCTTTGACATTGCTTTATACTCCTTTCAAATTTGGCTGCAAAAGTACTACTTTTTTCGATACCCGCAACCGTTTTCACAAAATTTTATTCCCCTTGGATGACCTTGTTGACAACTTGCAGAATTTCAGCCTCTTGCTTCAATGCAGCGGCTTCAATCTCGGCGGTTTCCTTCAAGATTTGGGCCTTGAAAGCCTCGTCTTTGAGCGACGCGGCGTTGATTTTGACGTTCAAATGGGCACCCATCACGGCGGAACGGGCGCACAAGGCACCCACGCCCGCGTCGGTGACGGAGTTGGGATTGCCCGTTTCGGCCATGGCACGCACCACCTCGAAAGCCCTGAAAGCAGCCTTCATCGTGCGGAACGGCACCTCGGTGGCATACTTCGTGGCGGCTTGGATGGCGGCGCTACGTGCGGCCTTCTCCTCGTCGGTCTTCTTCGGCAGACCGAAGGCATCCATGATCTTGTTGAAGGCATTGGTGTCTTCATCAACGAGTTCAAGCAGTTCGTCCTTGATGGCCTGACCCTTGACGGCCCAGTCGGAGAACTCCTCCCAGCGCTCGTCCCAGCCCGGCTTGTGCGACGACAAGTTGGCGACCATCGTGGCCAACGAAGCGCCGAGAGCACCCATATAGGCCGAGATGGAACCGCCACCCGGAGCGGGGCTTTCGCTGGCGGTCTCGTTGGCGAAGCCTGTGCAGGTCATATCGACGAGTTTCTTCTGGCTGTGGTCTTCGATGAGGTATTCGATGACTTTTTCCTTCGGGTCGAAAGGCTTCAGGTCGTCGAGGCCCATCGACTTGACGGCAATCTTCATGATTTCGTCCTCGCTCACGCCGAGGCTGCGTTGCTGCTTGGCCAAATAATAGCGTCCGGCATCCATCAGCACCTTCTTGGGGATGAGTCCGACGATTTCGCAGCCGGTGACGCGCACGCCACGGGCAGCGGCCTTGGCGCAGACCTCTTCGAAGCAGACGTGGACGGGCGACACGCTGATGTTGGTGATGTTCATCGACACTTGGGCAATGCCGTAGTCCTCGATGAACCAGCCGATGGCCTTGGTGGCCTTCAGCGTGCCGGGAATCATGATGGTGTTGCCTTTCTCGTCCTTCATCGGCTTGCCGTTCACCTTGCCGCCTTCGCGCATCGGGCGACCCTTTTCGCGCACGTCGAAGGCGATGGCGTTGGCGCGGCGCGTCGAGGTGGTGTTGAGGTTGTAGTTGATGGCCACGAGGAAGTCGCGGGCACCCACTTGCGTAGCACCCGTGTGGGCCACGTGTTCGTTCCATTCGTTGGGTCCGAAGTCGGGCTTCCACTGCTCCGTGCCGAGGCGCGAGGTCAAGGATTCGTATTCTCCCGTGCGGCAATAGGCCAAGTTGCGGCGCTCCTTGATGAAGGCAGCCTCTTCGTAGCAGTAGATCGGGATGTTGAGTTCGTCGCCGAGGCGTTTGCCCAATTTGTGAGCGTACTCGACCACCTCTTCCATGGTGATGTTGCTCACGGGGATGAGGGGGCACACGTCGGTGGCGCCTTGGCGCGGGTGGGCACCGTGGTGTTGGCTCATGTCGATGAGTTCGGCGGCTTTCTTCACCACGCGGTAGGCGGCTTCAAGCACAGGCTCAGGCTCGCCCACGAAGGTGATGACGGTGCGGTTGGTGGTCATGCCGGGGTCGACGTCAAGCAGCTTGACGCCTTCCACTTTCTCGATTTCAGCGGTCACTTGGTCGATGATATTCTTGTCGCGGCCTTCGCTGATGTTCGGCACGCATTCGATGAGTTGTTTCATATTGTCGTTTAGATTTAGATTTCTACTTGTTAGCGCAGGGGCTTACGCCGCCTGCTTAATGGTCTGTCGCCCCTACGGGGCTTGGCTTTCGCCGCGGCAAAGGTAGGGCTTTTTTCGATACAAATAGAACTTATTCTTGTGTATCCTCCAACTTGAAAAGAATAGGAATCTGGTAAGACACTCTGACGGGTTCGCCCCGGTGCATTCCTGGTTTCCATTTCGGCATAGACTTAACGACACGAATGGCCTCCTCGTCGCAACCGAAACCGATGCCTCTCAACACCTTAATATCCGAAAGGCTGCCATCAGGTTCAACGACGAAACCCACAAACACCCTTCCATAAGCGCCCGCCTTTTTTGCTTCCTCGGGATAATCGACATGATCAGCCAAATACCGTATCAAGGCTTCTTCTCCTTCCGGAAACTCAGGCATCTCTTCGACAATCTGATAAACATCCATTTCAAGGTCTTCAATCTCGCCCGTCTCAGGAACCACAAGTCCTTCGGTCACTCCTTCTTCTGTCGCCCAATCCACTTCCTCAATATCACCAGCAATTGCTAACAGTTCGTCTTTTTTGCACGAAGTTTTCTTTTCTTCCTTCATTGTGGTATCCGGCTCAGGTGCCAACACATCGCCTTCGAGCCGATAGGCATCGTCGGGGATGGTGTCGCTTGGGATGCTGTCGTTGGGCATTTCGGTGGGATCGGGGATGTGGGGCACATCGCCAGCCTGAGGTTCGGGAACAAGATGATTGCACGACGTGGCTGCAAACAAGGTTCCTATCGACATTCCGGCAAAGACCGCTGCCTTACCCATTCGTTGCCGTTTCTCCAATTCACGCTCCAGATAGCGCACTTCGGCTTCGCATTTCGGGCAGGTGCCGAGGCAGTCGCCGTGATAGGTACATTCCGAAACGGCCAATTCAATGTCGTTCTCCGCCGCGATTTGCTTGCGGATTTCTTTCAAGATCTTGCAGGTTTGCTTGCCTTTAGCCATGATATTCGATTTTTTTATTAATTTGGCAAAAATACGATTTATTTTGAACAAAACGCGGTTTGAAGCGATTTTTTTCGAAATAATCGGACTATAAGAGCATTTCACTACCTTATTATATATTGGAACTCGTCGAGGTTCACCACGCCCATTGCAGCGAGCCTTTGTTTGCTGCGCTCCACATCCTCATCTGTATTGAAATCGGGAATGTGAGGCACACGCACAGTGATGCGGTTTGGGTCGCCATGCCCAAGAAGCCATTGCAGGTTTTCAAGCACGATTGTGTTCGGCTTTCCCGTGTAGTCCTCGTAAATCTCCGGATTCATGTCCTTGATGTCGACGATGTAGCCATCCAAAAGCGGATCGAGGGCTTGAACGTTTTCGAAAGCCACGTTGAGGCTGGTCTCGGCCAAAAGCTGCCATTGCCCACCGCACAACGCCCTGAACGCCTTGATGAACTCCACTTGGAGCAAAGGCTCGCCGCCGCCGAAGGTGACGCCGCCATGCGTGGCAAGGAAATACAACTGGTCGATTTTCACTTCCTCAAAGAGCTGTTCGGGCGTATACGTGCGGCCTTTTTCGGAATCCCACGATTGTTTGTTGAGACAATACTTGCAACGCAAGGGACACCCATTGAACGCCACCAAGGTGGTGACGCCCTCGCCATCGGTGGTCAGGCGGTGGCGGTTGATGCCGAAAACCAAAGCGGAATCAGGCGCATTATTCGTATTCATGGTCATTGTCCTCAGGACGCAATACGAAAACGATGCCCATCCGTACATTCATCCCGCTGGTATTCAACGGATTGAACAAGCCTATAACATTGCCCGTCGTCAGGTAGACTTGACAGGTTTTGAACAGCCGTCCACCAATGCCCAAACCGATATTGTCGTAGCTGTGAGGCATCATCGTGTAGGTCACGCACACATCGAGTTTGTCATAGAAATAGCCATTGTAGGCTAAAGTCAGGGCGGGACGGAAACCGCTGCCGTAAAACTTGCCTTGCGCCTGAACGCTGAACCGGTTGTGGGCATCGACATCATAATTGCCGCGCAGCAAAAGATTGGTATTCAACATGGTCGTATACTTCTCCGTCGGGCCGAACTGCACTTGGAAATACTGCTGCAAGGTGTCGAGGAACTTCTCGCGATAGGCATCGTCGGACACGATGAGTTGCAGCTGGTCGACATCCATGCCGTCAAAAAGGAAGTCGCCGTCGTCATAAAACTGTCCCGCGTCGTTGATCCGGCTCGTCATCGCGATGGTATTGAAACGCCAATAGATGAAGCCCAAGTCGTGGACGGCGGCCACCGCACTGAAACGGTCGTTGAAACGGTATTCGGCGGCCAAGTCGACGCCAAAGCCGGGATTGCGGAACAAATCGACCATGCTGAAATGGCCATTGCCTTTCAGCTTGCCCTCTTCGTCGACATAAACCACCTGCGGCATGGCCATACGCACGGCCACGTCTTCCTCCAAACGAAGGGCGTAGCTGTCGGGGTCGGTGTAGAGCTTGGCGTCAAAAGCGTCCGTCGCGACATTGGCGGCCCCAAACAGCACCTTGGCGCGGCCACCGATCGAAAGCCGCTCGTTGATATTCCTTTGATAGCCAACGGCCAGCTCCTGACCGAGATAGGCATTCAGATCCATGCTGACGTGGGCGGGATTGTACTCGCCGACGAAAGCCGAATTGCCGTAGGCCAACAACTTGAACAGGCCGTCGCCATATTGGGCATCGCCATCGGCCTTGACGCGATAGCCGACGGTGAGCATCCCCTTGTTCAACCGGCGATACAAGGTGAACAAATCCAAATGGGCGTTGAGTCCCAAGAAGTTGTCGGTCGACAGGCTGTTGGCCAATTTCCTCAGATTGACGACTTCGGGTCGACCTTGGGCATCGAAATCGAAGAGGTTGTCATAGCGCAGAGTCGTGTTTTGCACATCGAGGCCGGTGTTGCCGATCACGAGCGACATCACGCTTTCGTAGGGCAGGTCGGTGGCGGGATTGGCGTCCATCTGATAGGGGTTCATCCGCATGAAATCGACAGGCGACACCTCTTGTGCCTGTATCGCAACCGCCGCAAAAAGCAAGGCAGTGGCAAGAATGCATCTGTTTAACTTCTTCATTTTCAATTTCTTTCAATTTCAACCATGCCATCGTATTTCACTTTGGCCTTCACAAACAAGTCCAATTTCTGGTCGGCATTGAGAGCCACATTGCGGGCATCGGTGTCCACCTCATACATCATGATGATGCGGTTGGAATGCATCACGTTTTGGACGCGCTCTTGGGTGACGTCGATGCTGACCGTCGTTGCGACTGGACGACCGTCGAAAGAAGCCGCTATCAGCCTTTCGTTAGCGGTCAAGGTGTCTGTAATCACCTCTTGTTCAGTATCGTACATAAAGAACCTACCCTTCAGGTTCAGCGGCAATGTCGAGTTGAACGTCAGTTCCAAAGTCAGTTTTTCGATGAAGTCAGGCATCTCGATGTTAGCGAGGTTCATGTTGACCGTGTCCAAATAACGGATATCGTCGACGGTGAACGCGAAGGGAATCTCCACGTCGACGCGCACGTCGATGTTGCAGGAGTCGGCCACCGTGACCATTTCGGAGACCCCATCGGGATTCACGATGAAATTGGATGAGGCGAAAGCGTTGCTACTGAACGCATTGACTTTTCCGTTGAGCGACTGGTCGAGCACCACGGCGAAGGTGGGCTGAGGCGGCAAGTCGGCCACCACGGGCAGAGGCTCGAAGATGGAATAAGGCGTGATGCCCTCGCCACCGACCAAGGCCGTGTCGACCACGAGGCGTGCCCCAAGCATGAAGGTGTTGCGCTCGCTGAGGCGGAGTCGCGCCCCTTCAACCTCAAGGCTACCCGAAATGTTGTCGGGAAACAGATGGAACGTCGTGTCGACGGTGTTTCGCGACTCGTAAGGCTCCACGAAACCACGCATCTCCCGAATGGCCAAGTCACACCCAAGGATGTCGACGTCGAAATACAACTCTGGCTCCGTGACGGGCTGCACATGGAAATAAAGGTCGTAGCTGAAGCTCAACGTGTTAGGTGTTTCGGTCAGGAATCGCATCCCGTCGAGGTCGAAACTGACCGTGCCCGCGCTGACCACGACATCCATCTCAAACGCATTGCCTTCGGCATCCATGATGTCCGACGAGCGGATGACCGCCCGCTGCAAGATGCCCACGTTGGACTCGAACCCGAAGTTGAAATGCCCCGAGCGCATGACGGCTTCAAGCACGCTGATGTGCTCGGCCTCGAAGACGACGCTATGGTCGAAATGCAGCATCGTGTCGAACGAAGGCACCTGAACGTCGAGGAAAGGATTCTCGAAAGTGAAGTGCTGTTCGTAACTCAAGTCCTTGAAATGCAGCAACTCATCCCCTCTCAGGGCACCGAGATGATTGTAACAAAAGCCATAAGCCATCGAGCCGTCAGCATGGCATTCAATCAGGCTGTCGATTTCGAAGCGCTGCATGAGGTCCATCATGGTCAGCGACTTGGAGGCGACGGGCAGCAGCACCTCGCCTTCGGCATTCACGCCCTGCACATGGCTCACGTCGTAATGCTCCTTCCGGCAGGCTGCAAAAAGCACGCACAGCAAGGAGAACACAATAAATAACTTGTTGAATTTCATAATCTTCCGTGTTAAACAAATTTTCCGTTCAGGATCATCTTGGCCACCTTGTTGGCACCGTAATAATACGGCATGAACTCCAACTGCGTCATCGGCTCGGTGACGATGAGGTTAGCAAGTTTGCCTTTGGTAATGCTGCCCACCTCGTCGCTCACACCCATCGCGTAGGCCGTGTTCAAAGTGGTGGCGTTCAAGGCCTCTTCGGGAGTCAGGCGATAGCGGATGCAGGCCATCGACATGATCAGTTGCATGTTGCCCGACGGCGACGTGCCCGGGTTGAAGTCGGAGGCCATGGCTACGGGAAGGCCAGAATCTATCATCTTCCGCGCTGGCGAAAGAGGTAGGTTAAGGAAGAAGGCGCAGCCCGGCAGGACGGTCGGCATGGTCTCGGTATCTTTGAGGCATTCAATCTCTTCGTCGCCGATTTGCTCCAAATGGTCGACGGAGATGGCACCGTATTTCACGCCCACCTGCACACCACCCGAAATGGCCATTTCGTTGGCGTGGATCTTAGGTCGCATTCCGTATTTGATGCCTGCCATGAGGATACGCTCGGTGTCCTCGACGGTGAAGAAACCTTGGTCACAGAACACATCGATGAAGTCGGCAAGGTCCTCGGAAGCTACCAACGGAATCATTTCGTTGATGACCAAATCCACATAGTCCTCCTGATGGCCGCGATATTCCATCGGGATGCCGTGCGCACCGAGGAAGTTCGACTTGATGAGCAAAGGCGAGTTTTCCTTGAGCCGGCGGATGACGCGCAACAGCTTCAGCTCGCTATCGGTGGTCAAGCCGTAGCCGCTCTTGATTTCGATGGCACCCGTACCCATGCGCATCACCTCTTCGAGGCGTTGCCAGGCCATGTCGTAGAGTTCGTCCTCGGAGGCCGCCGCCGTCGCCTTGGCCGAGTTGAGGATGCCCCCTCCCCGCTTGGCGATCTCCTCGTAGCTGAGGCCTCGGATCTTATCGACAAACTCCATCTCGCGCGAGTTGGCATAGACCAAATGCGTGTGCGAGTCGCAGAAGGTCGGCATGACGACGCGGCCTTGGGCATCGAAAACGCGATGGTTTTCAGCGAGATATTTCCTACAAGCTTCCGAATCCATCGAGCCGTAGTCGGCGATTTTCCTACCTTTTATTAATAAGAAGGCGTTCTTTATCCTTCCCGTTTCGGCCATTTCGGAGCCACGCTTCAGCAGTCGGCCCTGTTCCTCGATGCCGACGAGTTCATTGATATTGACGATGAGCATACCCTTTTGTGAATTTTGCGGCAAAGGTAAAGAAAAAACGCGCATTTGCATGATTTTTGCTATTTTTGTAGCCCAAAATCCGAATCGAAATGAAGAAAAAACTATTGGTAGCCATACTGATGCTCGCGATGGGCACGACGGCATTCGCGCAAGAAACCAAAGAAGAATCAAAGGTCATTCACTTGACTTACAAGGAGTTCTTGAAAAAGGTTTGGAACTTCGAGAACAACCCGAACACCTTCATCTACAAAGGCAGTGTGCCCGCCATCGTCGACTTCTATGCCGACTGGTGCGGTCCGTGCCGCCGCGTGGCCCCCATCATGGAGAAGATGGCCGAGGAATACGACGGACGGCTGCTCGTCTACAAGATCAACGTGGACCAGGAAAAGGAACTCGCCGCCGCATTCCAAGTGCGCAGCATCCCGATGGTGCTTTTCATCCCCTTGGAGGGGCAGCCGATGATGCAGGTCGGAGCCATGCCTGAAGAAGGCTACCGGCAAATCGTGGAAGAACAGCTGCTCAAATGACACTCTTCACCACAGCTTATTTCCCAAGCATCAGCTACATGGCTCGTTTTCTCGCCGAGGACGAGCCTTTTGTTGAAGTGTGGGAGACCTACCACAAGCAGACCTACCGCAACCGCTGTCGCGTGATGACGGCCAACGGCGTGGAGAGCCTGAGTGTGCCCGTAGTGAAGGTCAACGGCAACCACACCATGACCAAGGACGTGCTCGTCAGCCCCAACGCGCCGTGGCAACACATCCACAGCCGCTGCTTGGAGTCGGCCTACAAGGCCTCGCCTTATTTCGACCATTATTACGACTATCTGCGACCCGTTTTCGAGAACCGTTTCGAGCGGCTCATCGACGTGAACGACGCGGCTTTGCAGGCGGTGCTGAAGATGCTGAAAGTGAAGAAGGAAATCGTGCACACGACGGATTACGTGCGCGAAGCGGAGAACGACTTGCGCGAGGCTTTCAGCCTGAAACGGCAAGCAGACTCGGCTTTGTTTCCAGCTTATTATCAGGTATTTAGTACGAAGTTCCCCTTTGCGGCGGATTTGAGCGTGTTGGACTTGGTGTTCAACGAGGGACCGGAGGCTGTGGAATATCTGAAGAAACTCTAGTCAGTGTCCCTTCGTACATTCAAATTTGCTTTTTTTCAGTTTTTTTGTTGCATTTGAAAAAATAAATGTATCTTTGCAGCATAATTCAACATATATGAAGATTTAATATTGTTTTTACGGCTTAATTCAACACATAAGTTAATTTATAATGGAAGATTATTCAGAGTATTCAGCGACCGAATTGGTGAGGCTTTTAGGCTCGCGTTTCAAGGATTATCGGCTGAGAGCCAACATGACGCAGAAAGAAGTGGCTGAGATGTCGGGCCTGTCGATGATGACCATCCATCGGTTCGAAAACGGCACGGTCAAGAACATCTCGCTCAGCACTTTTCTCCTGCTATTGAAAGCGGTTGGGAGCATCAACGACCTGAACGAGCTGATGCCCGAACAACCTGAATCTCCCTATTTGTATGACGAAAACCAGAAAAAAGCACAGCGTGTGCGGCATAAAAAATGAAAGAAGTCTTGAAAATATTCCTTTGGGGCATGGAAATCGGCCGCTTGGCATGGCACGAAGGACGGCACCTGTCCTATTTCAACTACAATCCAGAGTTTCTTCGCGGAAATCTCGACATTGCACCATTGGCGGCATCCATCCATCATCCCCTAAGCACTCGCGCCATTTTTGGTGAGATGGAGCGTATATACCAAAAACTACCCTCCTTCATCGCCGACTCGCTTCCCGACGCTTGGGGCAACCAACTCTTTGACCAATGGCGCAAAGAGAACCACCTCTCCGAAAGGAGCGTGACACCGTTGGAAAAATTGGCGTTCATCGGCAAAAGAGGCATGGGAGCATTGGAGTTTGTGCCAGAGATAGAACGAGGCGCAATGACTGACAAGGTCGACATCAAAGTCTTGGCTGCCTTGGCTGAAAGAATTGCCATCGAACGCGAAAAAGTGAAGATTCTCCCCGACGAGTCGCTCACCCTGCAATCATTGATTTCAGTCGGGACATCGGCAGGAGGCCGTCAGCCCAAAGGGATTATCGCCATCCATAAAGAGACGGGGGAGATTCGCTCAGGACAGACCGATGTCGACCCCGACTATGATTACTGTCTGTTGAAATTTGGCGACAAAGAGCGTTCATCTGCCGAGTTGGAGCAAACCTATTACGAAATGGCCTTGGCAGCAGGCATCAACATAATGGAGTCGCGCTTGCTCGAAGTGGAAGGCACAAAGCATTTCCTGACCAAGCGGTTCGACCGGAACGAGACGGGAAAGCTCCATACCCAAACCCTTGCGGCGATGGACCCGGAAGCCGACAGCTACGAAAAACTGCTAACCGTATGCAGGAAGCTGCATCTGCCTGAAGTGGATTGCCAAGAAGTGTTCCGTAGGCTCGTGTTCAACATCCTGGCCAACAACACCGACGACCACCACAAGAACTTCACATTCATCATGAACCAGCAAGGATTGTGGAGGCTCTCACCCGCATACGACCTGACCTATATTTTCGACACGGGGGGCTATCTGCCCAACAAGGAACATTGCCTGATGATTGGCGGCAAGATTCGCGACATCAGCCACGAGGACATTATTTCCTTCGCCAACGAAAACGGCATTCGCACACCAGAGTCCATCATTCGCAAGGTGGCATCTGCCGTGGCTTCTTTCAGGACATTGGCGCAGGACAACGGTGTTCGAGACGAATGGATAGGACGCATAGAAAGCTGCTTGTCCGAACACCTTTCGGCATGGGGATTCGCTGCCAATCCAAAGGCATTCTCGTTTTCGACCTCATCAGGACACAACATTGAGGACGCCCACATTGAAGCCGCTTACAAAGGCAATTTCCATCTGCATGCCACCATTGACGGCAAGACCTACAAATACATTCTCCGCATGGGCACTCAAGACCATAACGAGATAACCGAAACGGGCTTGTCGAACCTAACCGAAGAAATGATGAAGGAATTGGTGAGTCGCTATTTACTTCCAAAAGCCATCACTTCTCCGGATAGGCAATCCTAACGTGATAGATACTCATCAGCTTCTTTTTCAGCACCTTGCGAGCGGTTTCGATGTCGCGTAAGGTCAAATCCGTGTTGAGGAACTGGCCGGCTTCCATCTGCTTGTTGACGATGTTGTCCACCAAGTCGCTGATTTTCTTCTCGTCGGGTTCCTTGAGGCTATGCGAGGCGGCCTCGATGCTGTCGGCCATCATCAGGACGGCGGTCTCGCGCGAGAACGGCGCGGGGCCATGGTAGGTGAACGGCGCGGGGTCGATTTCCTCGTCGGGATGCGCCTTTTGCTCGCTGATATAGAAATACTCGGTGCGGCGCGTGCCGTGGTGGGTGCGGATGAAGTCGATGATGCGCTCAGGCACATGCGCCTTGTGCGCCAACTCGATGCCGTCGGTGACGTGCGAGATGATGATTTCGGCGCTTTCGGTATTCGAGAGGTCGTTGTGCGGACTGTAGGCTCCGTGTTGGTTCTCAGTGAAATACATCGGGTTCTTGATTTTCCCGATGTCGTGGTACAAGGCACCCGTGCGGGCCAAAAGCGTGTCGCCACCGATTTCGTAAAGCACCTCTTCGCAAAGGTTGGCCACTTGGATGGAATGTTGGAACGTGCCCGGAGCCGTGGTCGCCAACTGGCGCAGCAAGGGGCTGTTGGTGTTGCTCAACTCCATCAGCGAGAGCGAGGTGGTGAAGCCGAAGACGCGCTCAAACATGAGAATGAGCGGCTGGGCCAACAAGGTAAACAAGGCGTTTAGGGCCAACAGCAGGATCATGGTCCAATCGACTTCGGAAGTCGACATGAAGGTGAAGGCGAGGTAGACCAAGAGATAGCCCACAAACACGAAGATGGCCGACTGGATGAAACGGTGGTGTTGCCGCATGTTCGACATGCTGAACACCGTCAGCACCGTGGCCACCAACTGCATGAAAATGAACTGGAAAGGATTGGGCACCGCCAGCGAGATGAGCATCACGGCGAAGACCTGCGTCGAGAAAGCCAACCTCAAATTGAAGAACGAACCCACCATGATGGCCAACAGGCACACGGGCATCAAGTAAATCAAGCCGGGTGCCCACTTGACCAACACATACGACGGGATGACGACCAAAAGCACCAACGTCAGCAGGAGGACGATGTTTTTCAGCTCGGCGAAGACCTTTTTGTGCAACTTGTTGCCGTACAAGCCCATCAGCGTGAAGACCAACGCCACGAGGAAAAGTTGGCTCAGCAACACGCGCAACGATTCGTCGCGCGACATCGAGCGTGTGTTGTACTCGCGTTGCAACGAGTTGAGGATATCGTAGGTGTGCGCAGTAACGATTTCGCCCTCCGACACGATCAGTTCGTCTTTCTGCACCATGCCGTAGGTGAGCGACACCGCCGAAACCGCCTTGTCGACTTCCTGCTTGGTCATTTCGGCGTTGTAGAACACGTTTTGGCGGAGTGCGCCGTTGAGGAGTTCGGAGAGCAGTTTCCTGTCGTACCTCTCGTCCAATGTGGCCAAGGCCGCCGCCACCATCTCGGTCGCTTCGTTCATGCTATGCAAATCGCCGTAACGCACCGTGCGCATCACGCGGCTGCGGACGACGTTCACCTCCGTGTTGGGCGTCAGGTTGCTGGTGGCGTTGTCGTAGGCCACGATGCCGCCGTCCTCGATGGAGTCGTAAACCGCGAAGAGGACATCCATGTTCAGGTCGCGGTCGAAGCCCGTCTTGTCGTGCCATTGCGCCTCAAACGCATTGAACAGTGCGTTGCGCGAGGCCGACATCTCCTCCTCGTCGAAGACGAAGATGGGCTTCACGTTGGCCGAAGCCGCATCCGTCTCGGCACTCAAGGTCTCATAGTCCTTGTAGATCGCAAAGTCGAAAGGCGCGTAAAGCGTTTCGTGCTGCCACGGCTTCGAGAGCTGGTATTCGTACTTGAACTTGCCCGTGCGCGGCATCAGCCAACACACCAAAACTACGGCCACCAAAAAAGCCACAGCCTTGGCAATGTCGTAGTAGCTGTGCCTTATCTTATTAAAAAAATCTTTTATCTTACTCATAAACAACAATTTAAAAACTCTTCAAACATGGAAAAGCGAGGGCTAAATTAAAAAAAACTTCATTCATGGGAGAAAAAATCGCCGAAAAAAGGCGAAATGAAAGGAATTGTTGCCTAATTTAGCGGTCGGAAAAACCACAAAATCATGACATACGGCATCTGCAACAACTCCGCCATCGCGCTTCGCAAAGAAGCCCGACACGCTTCGGAAATGGTCAGCCAACTGCTTTACAATGAAACATATACGGTCTTGGACAAAAGCCAGGAATGGGTGCTTGTGCGAACCGAAAACAGGGCCTTCTGTGACGGCCCATCGACCCTTCGACAGGCTCAAGGCTCAGGGACTTATGCTTACGAAGGCTGGATTCAGGCGAAACAGTTCCACGAAATCGGAGAGGAGACCTTTCTCGCCATGAAAGCGCAAAAGCCACACCTTATTAATAAAGCCATCGCGGAATTTGAAGGCAAGTTTTTGACCTTGGGCACGCCGCTTTACGAGCCACATCCCGACGCCATCGAAATGCCCGACACGTTCCAGCCGGAAACCTTGGTCGAAAACGCCATGAAATTGCTCGGTGTGCCTTACCTTTGGGGCGGACGCACGGCCTTCGGCATCGACTGTTCGGGCTTGACGCAGGCGTGTGCCCGCATGGCGGGATTGGCCTTGCCCCGCGATGCCTCGCAACAGGTGAAATGCGGCGAGTTGGTCTACTTCCTGCAAGAGACCCAGCCCGGCGACTTGGCCTTCTTCGGCGACGTGGACGGCCTCATCACCCATGTGGGCATCGTCATGGGCGACGAGCGCATCATCCACTGCTCGGGCGAAGTGCGCATCGACTATCTTGACCAAACGGGCATCTTCAACAAGGAGCGCAACGAGCACACGCATTTGTTACAGGCGGTGAAGCGGATGAAATGATGGCGAAATTTTTCGCATCAAAGTTTTTCGCAACGATTTTTACTATATTTGCACCGCGAATTTTAAATTTTAAATCTTTAAATCTTAAATAACGAATAATGAACAACGCATTGATCACATTTGCGAAGCCCGACAACGAGCCGGTAAAGGCTTACCGTCCGGGCAGCCCGGAGCGCATCGAGCTCCAGAAAGAACTTGAACGTCAATCCAACGAAGTCGTCGAAATCCCCGCCATCATCAATGGGCAGGAAGTCCGCACCGGCGACATGGGCGAAGTGGTGATGCCCCACGACCACAAGCACGTCATCGCCCGCTACCACAAGGTAGGCGAGAAGGAAGTCCGCATGGCCATCGACGCCGCCCAAGCCGCCAAGCACGACTGGGAGAACACGCCTTGGGACGAGCGCGCCGCCATCATGGCCCGCATCGGCGAAATGTTGGCCACCAAGTATCGCGCCCGCATCAACGCCGCCACCATGCTCGGACAATCGAAGAACTGCTTCCAAGCCGAGATTGACTCCGCTTGCGAGACCATCGACTTCTTCCGCTACAACAACTACTACGCCAGCAAGCTCTACGCCGAGCAGCCCGCTTCCGCCAACGACCAGCTGAACCGCACCGAATACCGCCCGCTGGAAGGCTTCGTGTTCGCCATCACACCTTTCAACTTCTCGTCCATCGCCTCCAACCTTAACATGACCCCCGCCTTGATGGGCAACACCACCATCTGGAAGCCCTCGACCACATCGCTGCTGTCGAACTACACCGACATGCGCATCTTCATGGAAGCAGGCCTTCCCGCAGGCGTGGTCAACTTCCTCCCTGGCAAGGGCGGCTTGATTAGCGGCGTGGCCCTGAAGGACAAGAACTTCAACGCCATCCACTTCACCGGCAGCACCGCCACCTTCAAGAGCCTGTGGAAAGCCACCGGCCAGAACCTCGACCTCTACAAGTCGTATCCTCGCCTCATCGGTGAGACCGGCGGCAAGGACTTTATCTTCGTCCACCACAGCGCCGACCCGCAAGAGGTGGCCGTCGCCATCGTGCGTGGCGCCTTCGAGTACCAAGGCCAGAAGTGCTCCGCCGCCTCGCGTGCCTACATCCCCGCTTCGATGTGGAACGACGTGAAGAACCGCGTGGGCGACATGATGAGCACCATCAAGATGGGCGACGTGAAGGACTTCTCGAACTACGTCAACGCCGTCATCGACGAGGCCTCGTTCGACAACTGCAAGGGCTACATCGACCGTGCCCAAGCCAGCAAAGATGCCGAAATCGTCTTCGGTGGCCACTGCGACAAGAGCGTCGGTTACTTCGTGGAGCCTACCGTCATCCTCGCCAAGGTGCCGAACTACGAGAGCATGGTGGAAGAGATCTTCGGACCCATCATCACCATCTATGTGTATGATGACAACAAGTTTGAGGAGATGCTCGACGTGTGCGACCAAAGCTCGCCTTACGCCCTCACCGGCGCCTTCTTCGGCAACTGCCTGAAAGCCCAGAAGATAGCCAACGAC
>CALFIT010000076.1 GCA_937877465.1 uncultured Bacteroidales bacterium
CATCATCGAAGACAAGGACAACCTGCCTTCGGGCGATGTGGCCCCCATGATTGAATGGGAAACCGAACAAAACATCCACTTCCCCGCCGTGATGTGTACGGGTCCCGACCACAGGCACATCCACATCCTCTTCACAGCCCTCAGCCAGACCATCAACGACCAGTCGAACCCCTTCTTCTACTTCCGTTCGATGGATGGCGGCGTGACGTGGGATGAATACATGGAAATCCCGCAGTTGGGTCGCGACTTCGCCCCCTGCTTCGGCTCGGGCCAAGATGCCTACTTCATGGAAAACACCGGCGGCAACCGCCTCGACATCGTCGTCAACACGCGCCGTGGCAACGGCATCGTGCTGACCTCCAACGACGAGGGCGACAGCTGGGAGACCACGGAATACTACCACCACCCCGGCATCGACGTCGACTATGGCGATGGCATCGGCTACTTGTATCCCCGCTGGACCTCGGCCCTTTGGGACAACCAAGGCACGCTGCACGTCCTCTATGAGTTTGGCGGCGCCACCGGCGACGCCTCTTCCACGAGCTACTACCCCGGCGTCGGCCAAGTGGCCTACTGGAACAGCATCATGCCTTACTTCGGCGAGACCGCCCCGCAATATGGCACCGACCCCAACAACCCGATGCCTCCCACTCCGGGACAGCCCTTCATCATGGACTCGTCCTACCTCTGGCAAGACATCTATTCCTCATGGTGGCTGTGGAGCGACGCCACACACGACATGTGGAACGAATTTGTCGGCTACCTCACCCCTTTGGATGAGAACGACAACCCCGAAGACCCCTACACGGCCACGGAATTCAACATCACCACTGACGACATGACGAACTACCACGGCAAATACAACGGTGGTGTTTGCGAGATGCCCGTCCTGCTCATGACGCCCGACCAAGACCTGTTGGTGGCCGTTTGGATTGCCATGGGTGAAAACTTCAAAGACGGCTCCGACAAGTTCCTCTTCAAGGTGTTTACAAGGTCGTCGGAAGACGGCGGCGCCACGTGGAGCCCGATGATCCAACTCACCACGGACTTCATATACCAGTATGACGAATGCGTCTATCCGCAAGCCGCCATCACCAACAACAAGTTAGTGGTCGCCTTCCAAGCCGACGGCGAAGCCGACTCGTGGGTGATTGGCAACGGCACCGACTATACTGGCGACGACAACCTGTACAAGGCCATCACCTTCGACCTCAACGAGCTATTCGGTTACGACGCCGTTGAAGAACACAACGTCGGCAACACCGAGATGAGCATTTATCCCAACCCCGTCAGCGACAGACTGAACATCAGCCTGAGCCGCGACGAGGATGTGGTGATTTACAACAACATGGGCCAGAGCATCAAGAGCTTCAGAGGCCATGTTGGCATCAACACCTTCAGCGTCAGCGAGCTGAACAGTGGCATCTATTTCATCAGTGCCGGTTCGGCCACCCAGAAATTCGTCGTGAAGTGATTCAAGGACAAACGACTTGACGAAAAAAGGAGGCTTTCGGGCCTCCTTTTTTCATTTTGCGTTGCGCTGTTGGGCGATGTCGACGGCGAGAAACACCGCCTTGCGGAAGGCATCGGGGTCGGCTTTGTTGGCATTGGCCAATTCGAAGGCGGGACCGTGCATCGGTGCCGTACACACCACGGGCAAGCCGGCCCAATAGTAGGCGCAACCGTCAACCGCCGCATACTTGAGCGGGAACACGCCTTGGTCGTAATACATGGCAAGGATGGCGTCGTATTTCTGCCACCAGCCCGAGACGAACAGCTGCATGGGCGAGAACGGCCCGAAGGCGAGGATGCCTTTCTTCTGCGCGTCGCAGATGGCCTTCAGCACCTTGTCGTCGTCGCCCGCCGCCTCGTGGCTGCAATGCGGATTGAGGCCCATGACGGCGATCTTGGGCGCATGGATGCCGAAGTCGACCTTCAAGGCATGGGAGAACACCGCCAACTTCGAGACGAGATAGCGGATGTCGATTTGCGGCAAGGCCTCGTTGAGGAGCATGTCGTCGGTGGCGAGGCCGATGCGCATCTTGCCACTCACCATGACACGCAAGGTGTCGGCGTCTTTGTTGAACGAAAACAGGAAGTCGCGGTTGGTCTTGGCCACCAACGGACTGTCGGGGGCCATCACCAAGGCCTCTACGCGCTTGGTCTGCAAGTCGTCAACGGCCTTTTTCATCGAGAGCACCGACATCTCAGCCGACACCTCGGAGGGAGCACCCGGCTCGATTTTCACCTCGTTCTCCATCACATTGACGATGTTGAACTTGTTGGGTGCCGACTGGGCCGCCTCGCGAACCAAGAAATAGTTGGGGCTGTCGAGGCCAAGATTCTTCTTGTAGTAAGAGAAAGCCTTCGATTGCCCATACAAGACGGGAACCAACGACTCGAACATCCTTGAGTCGGAAAAGGTTTTCAGGATGATTTCATAGCCGATGCCGTTGATGTCGCCATGGCTAAGCCCGATGCGGGGAAGTGGAGATAGTGTGGAGTTGTCTTGCATAGGCATAGGATTTTTGGAGAGCTGTGTTCCCTTACGGAATCGGCCTCAAAATTAGGCAATAAAAAACAAAAAAACAAAAAAATCGCCAAAAATCACAAAGAAAGTGCCTTTTTGAAGCCTTCGAGGATGACCTCGGTGGCTCCGACCTGCGATTTCAGGTAGTCAAGGCAGATGGCCGAAGCCTGCCGGCGAAACGCCTCGTCGTGGATGAGCCGATGGAAGACCGCGTCCAACTCCTCTTGGCTCCCGATGGAGAACGCCCCTTGCAGCGCAACCAAGTCGACCGCCTCCTTGAAAGTCTTGTATTTGGGTCCAAAGACCACAGGGCAACCAAAGGTGACAGGCTCCTGGATGTTGTGGATGTTAGCCCCGAAGCCGCCGCCGATGTAGACGAAAGAAGCATATTGATAGAGCTGGGAAAGGATTCCTATCGTATTGACAACCAATATCTTCGACTGTTTTTCGGAATCGAGTTCGGAATAGCATTGGCTGTCAGGGAAGGCCGCCTTGATTTTGGCCACATGCGCAGTCGAAACGTCGTGAGGTGCCACGATGAGGCAATAGTCGTCGGGCAGTTGCGGCAGAAACGCCGCCAACAGCTGCTCGTCGGGCGGCCAGGTGCTGCCCGCGATGATGCACTTGCGTCCGCCGACGAAACGCTCCACTTCGGGGAACGGTCGGGCCTGCCGTGCGATGGCCGCCACGCGGTCGAAGCGCGTATCGCCGCACACCGTGACTTCGGTCATGCCGTGGTCGCGGAGCAACTGCGCCGTGGTTTCGTCCTGCACGAAGAAATGGCTGACCGTGGCCAACTGACGGCGAAACCAAGTGCCGTAGGAGCGGAAGAAAAAGGCATCGGGCTTCAGGATGAGCGAGATGTAGAACAAGGGCACGCCCGCCTCCTTCAAGGCCTGCATGTAGTTGAACCAAAACTCGTACTTGATGAAAAACGCCGCCACGAAGCGATGACGTTGCACCCACTGTCGGGCATGGCGGGGCGTGTCGGTGGGCAGATAAAGCACCTCGTCGGCCAAGGGATAGTCCTTGCGGATCTCGTAGCCCGAAGGCGAGAAGAACGACAGCAGGACTTTGTATTGGGGGAACTCCTTTTTCAGTGCCTCGATGACGGGACGGCCTTGCTCGAACTCGCCGAGCGAAGCGGCATGGAACCAAATCCAAGAATCAGGTTCCTGAGCCTGTCGAAGGACAGGTTCATTCGGAGTCGGGCCCTTCGACAAGCTCAGGGACCCTTGGTTTTTCCGCCCGGCGACCCACAGTTTCGCCTTGGCATTGCCGAAAATCGAGGCTATACGCACACCAAGTGCGTATAGCCTGATTCCCAATGTGTAGATCCGTCGCACGATCAATAGAAATAGTAATCGTCGGGTTTGCGCTGATAGGTCGGGATGTTCCACGTGACGCGGATGCCGTAGTAGAGGTCGTTGTAACGCTTGTGCGGGTCGGTGCGGCCCACGGGTTCCATCACCCCTGTTTCGGGATTGGTGAACACGCGGAAGTCGTAGTCGCGCAAGTCGCGGGTGCGGGCGTAGGTCACCTCAAGCGAGATCGAGACGTTGAGCAGTCGCGTGTCGTTGAGCAGGAGGTAGCCCGACTCAAGATGCACCGCCGGACCGCCCCGCATACGGTCGTAGCCGTATTGGTAGTCGCCCTCGACGGGATAAGGCGGATTGAGCAGCGACTGCTGGAAGTCGACGCGGGTGCGGTTGCGCAGATAGCCCAAGCCTGCCTGCACGAAGAAGCCGCTGTTGGGGTTAGGCCCAAGCGGAAACAACTTGCCCACCTCGCCTTGGATGTGGAGCCCGCGCTGGTTGACCGACAGCAAGGTCATGCTGCCCGCGCCGCCGATGATTTCGCCGTCGACGGTGGTGATGCCCTCGCCGAAGATGGAGATGCGGTCGCCTTTCAGCTTGTTGCCAAAGATGTAGTTGGCGTTGGCGGTCAGCAGCCAGTTCGACTCCGTCTTGTAGACGAAGCTGCCGCCCACATTGTGGCTGACGCCGTATTGCTGCCGCGTGTCCAACCCGGGGATATGGAAAGCATAGGTAGCTTGAAACATGGCCACCGAGATGGGCTCTTTCATGATGTCTTTAGGCTCTTGGGCTGCCATCGGGAGCACGATGCCGAGCAACAGGGCGAGCGAAATGAGGATCTTGCGCATGACGTGTCTTTTTTTCAGTTTCAATTACATCTTCACCACGCGGCTGACAAGGGTTTCGTCGCCCTTGCGGATGCGCAGCATGTAGATGCCGTTTTCGAGGTTGTCGATTTGATAGCGGTCGCTTTCCACCGCGATGCTTCTGACGAGCTTGCCTTCAACGTTGTAGATGTCGATTTGCGTCATGCCGGCGCATTCGACGGTCACCTTGTCGGTGGTCGGGTTGGGGAAGATGCTCACTTGGCCG
The DNA here is from genome assembly GCA_937877465.1 of uncultured Bacteroidales bacterium. Classification (GTDB taxonomy): domain Bacteria; phylum Bacteroidota; class Bacteroidia; order Bacteroidales; family F082; genus Limimorpha. The sequence continues at coordinate 4,939 of CALFIT010000076.1, forward strand.
TTGTTCTCGCCAATACCCGTGAAGTAGTTGGCGCAGGCGGCCTCCGACGGGTCGGAAACGCCCTTCTCGAACACCGACTGCACAGTGTAGCAGTGCTGGGCGTTGGAGGCCATCTCAGTGTCGCTGTAAGTCGTGGCGACAAGGTTTTCGGCTATCGGCTCGTCGTCGCGGAAGAGGTTGTAGGCCGTGGCACCGTCGACGGCGTTCCAAGCCGTGTTGATGTAGCCTTCACGCACGTCGGTGACTTGGATTTCGGGGGCCGTGTTGGTGACTTCGAAATCGAAGGTCGCACTATGGACTGCCCAACATTCCTCACCATAAGTAGGCGTCACCTTGATGGTATGCGGCCCGTTTTCGACCTGAGCCACAAAACGGTTTTCATAAACGATTTGGCTCTCGCCATCCAAAACAACCATGTTGTGGTCAATGCCTTCGCCTTCCCACGTAACGGTCACTTCGTTACCATTGAAGGAATAGTCGAAGCCATCGACGGGCGGGCAAACGGTGATGCCAGACAAGCAGGTGGCTTCCGACGCACAGCCATAGACGGAACGTGCCGTCACGCAAATGTCGTTGGAGCCAATTTCGCCCATGAAGGCAAACTCGGTTTCGCTGACTTGCTCTGTGGTGCCGTTGGCGGTAACAGAATAATAATCAGCATTTTCGGCAGCATCCCAAGTGAAATGCAACATACCGTTGTCGTCCATCGAGACGAATTGCAGGTTTTCGACCGCACTGATGTAGCAGATTTCGATGCTGCTCTCAATGACGTAGCAACCGTCGGCGACGGGCTTCACCGTGACCGTGGTCAGGCCGTTTGCAAGTTCGGCTTCGAAGTAGGTTTCGTCAACCATAGCGGCCAATTCACCGTTGACATACACCTCATATTGGCTTGCGCCATCCAGCGCATCCCAAGCCACGTCGGCATGGTTGCCAGCGGCCACATAATGCAGGTTCTCAACCGCGCCGACGACGCACACCTGGATATGGGCATCCTTTTCGCAATCGTCGAAGACGGCCTTCACAGCCACATCGTAAGTGCCCGTGGCGATGTTGAAGGCGTAGGTCAATTCGTTGGTCGTAGCTATCGGCTCATCGTCCATAAAGACTTGATATTCAACCAATCCCGTCGGGTCTTCGGGAGCTTCCCAAGTGAGGGTAAGCAGCAGGTCGTCGTTCAGGGTGTAGTCCAAATTCAGGACGGGACCGCATGAGGTGACCTCCACCAATTCGCAAACAAACTCGCTTTGGCAGTTGTCGTAAACGGCATAGACGCAATAGTTGTATTCGCCTTCCTCCATATCGGGATCGGTGTAGGTGAGTCCAGTGAGCGTTTCGAGCAGCACAGTTTCCCTATACACCTCATAGCCAACAGGGTTGGCACCCGTAGGCGCATCCCACGAGAGGATGACATCGTGGCCATCGAGCACATAGGAGAGGTTCTCTATCGGGGCGCAGAACTCAGGCAGGCCGCTGCCGCCGGCGCAATTCACGTCGAGGGTGCGAGTGCCCGTGAAACCGCCTTGGTTCTCGAAGATGACCGTGCCGTCGTCGTAAGCGATCTGGAAGCTGCATTCGCTGTCCCAGTTGCCGCTGTGCCACGAGAGGGTAATGGTCGAACCCGAAGCAAGTTCGCGAGTGTAGGTGGCCGAGTTGCCACTATTGATGGTCATGTTCTCGGAAGGCGTACCGTCGCTGTAGCTCACGGCCAAGTAGGCGTTGTTCCAGCCGTCGCCATAGGAATCGGACAAGGCGAACACCACATTGCAGGCGTTCTTGTAGGTGAAGGTCAGCGTGGTGTGGCGACCGTTGGCATCCACCAACTCAAGGGTGAAGGGAATGGCAAAGTCGTCGGGAGCCGAGGCATCGAGGCTGAGGTTGTAATCGGCATAGCCGGCCAATTCGGCGCCCACCGTTCCGTAAGGCTTCTCGACTTCGTTGAGCGTGACTAAGGCATAGTCGGTAGAGAGCGTGCCCACCACGGTTTGGGCCATTTCGTTGCCCGCATTGTCGACGAAGATGCGCAAGTCGGCGGTCTCGCCCGGATTGAGGAGGCCGTTGGCGTTGTCGTCGTTCAAGACGGCCACGGCGCCATATTGCAGGTTGTAGTCGTACACTTCGACATTGAAGTTCAGCTTGCCGGAAAGCTCGTTGTCAATATACACCTCGGCGGCGAACTTGATTTTCTGTTTGGCAACCACCTCGTTGTCGACGCTGAAGGAGAAAACGTCCTCCACCACCATGCTCTGTTGGGGCGCGAAGTTGGGCAACTGCGCCGTGCCGTTGACGATGGTGACATGCTCGTTGGCAGTCGTCAGTTCCAAACGCGCACCGTTGACGGCGGCTTCGGAGACATTGGTCAGGTCGAGGCTGAGGGAGACCGTCTCGCCTGGATTGAGCTTGTGGTCGTTGTTGCCCAAGGGGTCGTTGACGATGGCGTTGTTGAACGCCATGGCGCCCACTTGCACTTCCTCGATGGCGGCCAACACGTCGACGCGGCCAAAGCCGTAGATGTTGCTCTTGCCCGGAGCCAACGGATGCGCCGTCTCTTCAAGGATTTGGCACACCTCGGCAGGCGTCAGGTCGATGTTCTTGCTCAGCATGAGGGCCATGCAACCCGCCACGCAAGGCGTGGCCATCGAAGTGCCGCTCATGGTGGTGTAGCCGGAGTTGGAGGCATAGTTCAGCGACTTGATGTCGACGCCCGGGGCGCACACGTCGGGACGGATGAGTCCGATGCCCGGATTGTAGGGATAATCGCCAAACGAGGTGTTCGACCAAGTGACGGGGCCATGCGAGGTGAAGTAGGCCGCATTATCGTTGGAGTCGACGGCGCCGATGCAGACCGAGCAGCTCAGATCGCCCGGGTTGGCGCCTTGCACATCGTCCATATAAGGCGGAGGGCAGCTGCCTGGCACGCGCACATTGTTCGGGATGGGATATTGGCCTTGGCTGTTGCCTTCGTTGCCGGCAGCGATGGCGGCCACCACGCCCGCGTCGAGGGCGGCCACACACATGTTGCGGAGCAAGGTGCGGTCGGTGACGCTCGAATTGGCGATACCGAGCGACATGCTGAACAAGTCGCAGCCATGCTCAACGGCCCACTGGATGCCGGCTGCGATAGGCGAAGCGCCACCGCCGCCGTTGGCATTCAAGCACTTGACGCACATCAGCGTGGCATCGGGGGCCATGCCCGTTTGCGAGCCGCCTGTGCCGTCGCCACACACCGTGCCAGCGCAGTGCGAGCCGTGACCCATGTCGTCGATGGGGTCGTTGTCGTTGTTATACACGTCGTAGCCGTGATGCGGGAACTCCTCGCCGCCGTCCCAGAGGTGGTCGGCCACGTCGACGTGGTTGTAGTTGACGCCCGTGTCGATGACGGCCACCACGACGCCTTCACCCGTGAAGCCCAAGTCCCACACTTGGTTGGCGTTCACCTGAAGGACGTTGGAAGTGATCTCGCGCGAGCCTGAAGCCATGCGCGGCGTTTCGTTTTCGGGGATCCAGTTGCGTTCCATGTCGTAGCCAATCAGCGCGATGTCGCTACGGCGGGCCAAGTCGGCGATGGCCGCCTTGTTGGCCGAAAAGTTGAGTGCGTTGGCCATCCAGAGGATGCGCGGCTCGGTGACCATGTCGTTGCGCTCCATCTCGCGGAGGGCGTTACGCAGGTCGTACTGCGTAGAGGCGGCAAACTCCTTCAGTTCGTTGACCACGAACTCGCGGCGCTCGGCCCTACTGACAAAATAATCGGCGCGACGGTTGAGTTGCGCACGGTCGTACTGTGAATTCATGATGACGATGATGTCGATTTTCTCATCGTCGGAGCGGCGGTTCATCTCCTCGCCAAGCAGCGGGTCGATGACTGCGGCCTGGGCAAATCCTCCGATGCTGAGGACAGCCAGCAGAAAAAGAAAGAAAACTTTTTTCATTTTAAATAATTATTTATTTGGTTATCAATTATTTCCAGTAATGTTGTATCCGTAAATGTGTCCCAAATCTTCAACCGCACAGGCTTATAATCATCGAACAATTGCTTCACAAACTCTATCTCAAACACCAACCTCAAATCATTCTCGTCCGCTTCGGGATGGACTTCGTGTTTTGAGCCGACACGGGCGATTTTGATTAGGTACAAATCGCGAATTCCCTGCTTCTTGATGTATGGCATGAAATAGTACAACTTATTGAGTGCCACTGTAGAAGGGAACTTCTTCCCTGTGTAATAAATCCTTGCAGAGCCGTCAAGAAACAAATCCACATTGTCACTTTTCACCAAACTGACAAGGACGTTCTTTTTCACATCCAATTCCGAATCCCTCATTTCCAATTTATGGTTGACAATCTCCGAAGGAAACTCCTTTTTGATTTCGGCAATGTCAATCGGGTTGCTCACGCCTATATAAGCCATGATGGAATCGCCAACGAATTTCGCCAAATTGACTGGCACGGCATTGCCTATCATTTGTTCCATGCCCGTCTTGGTGCCAATAAACTTGAAGTCTTTCGGGAAGGTTTGTATCATACTCCGTTCAAGCGTCGTCAAGGGTCGGATGCCTTCAAGCGAACTAACGGGGTCGGTTGGATGCAGTTTGTAACCCGCAGGCATAGGACGATTCACGCCACGAATGGTAGGGCTTGGCTCGTCAACGCTGAAAACACCGCGTCGCGCATAGCTACGCGGGTGACGGTAATAGTATTTTATGTCTATTTGGTCGCCAAAATAATCCTTGATGGTCATCTCTTTTGATGCTTGTCGTTTCTCCAAGACATCGCTCAAGAAACCGTCTTTTTCTCCCAAACGACCTACCATGATGAAACGTTTGCGCCGTTGTGGAACGCCACAGAAACTGGCGTTCAGCACGGTTTCTGTCAAGCCATAGCCACATTCCTTGAACAACTTTCTCGCCTCGACAAGCTTTTCTGTCTTCAAGATACGGTCAACGTTTTCCATCACAAACCATTCGGGCTTAATGGAAGTGACAATCTGCGCATAATGCACCGTCAAATCGCCGCGTCCATTGTTTTCGTTCCGCTTGCCTGCCGACGAAAAATCCTGGCACGGCGGGCCTCCGATAATCATGTCGGGATTGAACTTCTTGATTTCCTCAACCGTCGCCTCCACGTCCGACAAATCCTGTTTTATCACGGGATGGTCAAAATTGGCGTGATAAACCGTCACCGCTTCGTCCCAATTGTCAAACGCGGCAAGGATTTCGTATCCTGCCTTCTGAAAGCCGAGGCTCAAGCCTCCGCAACCGCAAAATAAATCTACTACTTTCATCTTATTCAAAAATATCGGGACTGTTCACTAATACCGCATCAAACCTTCTTTCTGGGCTTAACAAGTCTTGACCTCCACCCAGAATGATGTTCTTTATCTCATACTTGGAAATCCTCGGCTTCACAAGTTCATCGCCCTTAAGGAAAGCATGGGATTTTGTGCCAGGCAACGCAAATGCCTTGTCGTTGGCCAAATTATATGACTGCAAGCGGATAATACGCTTGTAATCAAACATATCGTAAGTCACATAATCGAGGAGCATCTTGTAGAGCCAAATGATTGTGCGATGAAAACGGTTCAACTTTGAAATATTTGAACTATCCTCTGTACAACACATTTGGATGATGGAGAGGTTTGACCAAACAAAGACATCAAGACAATCCTCTTTCAAACGCATCTTGTTCCCTTCGGTTTTCCAAATAGGCTGGATAATCAAAGGTCTCTGTTTATCGCACATATCGGTTGAAACGGCCAAAATTGAAGCCAAGATCTGATTGTAATGCGACAAGACTTCCTCTATTTCTTCCCAGTGGTTGATTTGTGGCACCTTCCGCAGTAACGACCTCAGATGCTCCTTTTCCTCTATCGTATTGTAGTTCGCACAAATCGTGCAAGCCAAGAAACAAATGGTCGGCGGGCGCATGACAATTTCAGTTCCCCACTCGGTTTCGGGCAAGTTTTTGGTGGTGTTATCGGGAAGGGCTGTTAATTTGACCTCCAATCCCGTCAACAGCTCCTTTGTCTCATTATTCAGCATAACCAAGTCTATCTTCTCTCTATCCCCTTGATAATAAACCTCATAAGGCGCAAATCCCGCCTCGTAGTTGTAGTAGGCATCTTCGCCCAATGGGTCTATTCCAAGTAATTCCTTTCCGTCTAAATATTTATGGACAACCGAATTTGAGGGCGTTGTGCAAATATAGACTGGTTTGATGCCTTTACTATGCATATACGCCACCAACGAAGCTGGAAAAGAACTGTTGAACTGGTTCTTTCCCCAACATTCAGCCTTGGTGTAGTCTCTACTTGAATGCTTTTGGCCGAAAAGCGCAGGTGTCTTGTTGCTATCCATATTATACCTTAAATTTTGCCGCAAATTTAAGAATGTTTTCGGTTTGTCGTATCTTTGCAGCCAATTTTTTCGACAATATGGACAATCGATACAACGAAACCCGTCTTCCAAACGGTATCAGGCTGATACATAAAGAGAAAAGCGGCGAAATCGCACACTTGGTGATGATGGTGGAGACCGGCACCCGCGACGAACAAGCCCACGAGAACGGCCTCGCCCACTTCGTGGAGCACACCATCTTCAAAGGCACGCAGAGCCGCAAGGCCTACCATATCCTTAGCTGCTTAGACAACGTGGGCGGCGACCTCAACGCCTTTACCACCAAAGAGGAGACCTGCATCCAAGCCACCTTCCTCAAGCAACACTACCGCCGCGCCCTCGACCTCTTCGCCGACATCGCCTTCCACTCCACTTTCCCCGAAAACGAGTTGGCCAAGGAAAAGGAAGTCATCCTCGACGAAATCAACTCCTACTTGGACTCGCCCTCCGACGAGATCTACGACCTCTTTGAGGAGATGGTCTTCAAAGGGCATCCCCTGTCGCGCAACATCTTGGGAACCACCGCGTTGGTGAAAGGCTTCCATCGTCAGGACATCCTCGACTTCATGGCCCACAACTACAGCACCGACCAGATGATCTTGGCCTCGGTGGGCGACATCAGCTTCAAGGAACTTGAAAAGTTGGCGATGCGGTATTTCGGCGAGCAGCCCGCACACATCATTAATAGGAAACGCGAGGCTTTTGGAAGCTACACACCAGAAAACCGCACCATGAAGCGCAACAACCACCTGAGCCACTGCATGATAGGAGGATTGGCTCCCGAGTTCAGCAGTCCGCTGAGAATGCCCATCGTCATGCTCAACAATGTGCTGGGCGGACCGGCCATGAGTTCGCGCCTCGGCTTGAACATCCGCGAGAAATACGGATTCGCCTACAGCATCGAGTCGCAATACACGGCCTACAGCGACACAGGACTCATCAGCGTCTACATGGGTGTCGATCCCGATTCGTTAGAGAAAGCCATCGGACTGGTTTACAAGGAGATAGACAAGTTATGTCAGCAGCGATTGGGCACCATGCAGTTGCAACACGCCAAGCAGCAACTCATCGGGCAAGTGGCGTTGAGCTACGAGAGCGGCATGAACGAACTGCTCAGCATCACCCGCTCGCTGCTCATGGGTGATCCGATAGAATACATGGACGAGATCATCCGCAAGGTGGAAGCGGTCACGGCGAATGACATCATTGACATGGCGAATCGGGTGTTCGATAAGACGCAACTCAGCCAAATCGTGTTCACTGGAAACGACGATTAGTTGGTCTTGAACCGGTATTTCACTTCACGCAACTCGGCGTTGGCTTTCGTAATCTTGTTCTTCAGGTTTTCCTTGTAATCCATGACTTTCGCGGCTATCTCGGCATCGCTGAGCGCCAGCATCTCGGCGGCGAGGATGGCGGCATTGAGGGCACCGTTGACGCCCACCGTGGCCACGGGAATGCCGGGAGGCATCTGGATGATGGACAGCATGGCGTCGAGGCCGTCGAGCATCCCCTTCACGGGCACGCCGATGACGGGCAAGGTGGTGTTGGCGGCAATCACGCCGGGCAAGGCGGCGGCCATGCCAGCGGCGGCGATGATGACTTTGATGCCACGGCCTTGGGCTTCGCGGGCAAATTGTTCAACTTCTTGTGGCGTGCGGTGCGCACTGAGGGCGTTCATCTCAAACGGGATCTCCATCTCGTCGAAGAACTGGGCGGCTTTTTCGAGAACGGGAAGGTCAGAGGTGCTTCCCATGATGATGCTTACTATTGGGGTCATATCAGTTGGCAGTTATCAGTTGTTCAGTTGGCAGTTGTTCAGTTGTTCAGTTAAATCAGGTTGCTGAGCCTGTCGAAGCACTATCATTCTATCGGTCGGCCCTTCGACAAGCTCAGGGACCCATGTTTATGACGCAAAAATAGTTTTTTTCTCTTTATGATTGACCCAAAAGAAGCATTTTGTATATTTGTGTCGCCTTATCCGCAAGGGCTAAAAAACTTCAATCCACTGAAAATGAAAACAGTAAAAGTCTTAGACAAGGAATTTGGGTTGTATATCCCCCAAGAAAAAATCGAGGCCAACATCCAGAATGTGGCCGACCAAATCAACCGCGACTTGGACGGCATGAACCCGCTGTTTCTCGTGGTGCTCAACGGGGCCTTCATGTTCGCCTCCGAGCTGTTCAAGCGGCTGACCATCCCGTGCGAGATCAGCTTCGTGAAACTCACCTCTTATTCGGGCACGGAAAGCACCAGCGTCGTCCGCGAACTCATCGGACTCGACCATTCGTTGGACGGTCGGCACGTGGTCATCGTGGAGGATATCGTCGACACGGGCCACACCATGCGCTACACGATGCAGAAGCTCCGCGACCTGAAGGCCGCCGACGTGCGCATCGCCACGCTGTTCTTCAAGCCCGACTCTTTCCAATACACCTACCCCATCGACTACAAGGGCATGGACATCGGCAACGAGTTCATCGTGGGCTACGGCCTCGACTATGACCAACACGGACGAAACTACCCCGACATTTATAAAATTATTGAGTGAGGAGTGTAGAGTTGGGAGTTATTGGCTGTTAGCTATTAGCTTTTAGCCATTAGCCACCTGACCAAGCTTGCCAAAAGCTAATGGCTAAAAGCTAACAGCCAATCAACAATTAAACAATCAACGATTCAACAACAACATACCATGCTAAACATCATCCTCTTTGGCCCTCCAGGGGCTGGCAAAGGAACCCAGTCGCAGTTTCTGCGCGAAAAATACAAACTCGCTTACCTCTCGACGGGTGAAATCCTGCGCGAGGAAATCGCCGCCGAAAGCGAATTGGGCCTGCAGGTAAAGGAAATCATCGGCAAAGGCGGTCTCGTCTCCGACGAAATCGTGGCCCAGATCATCGAGAAAAAGCTCTCCGAGCGCTTGGACTCGGCCGGTTTCCTCTTCGACGGCTACCCGCGCACGGTGCGCCAAGCCGAAATCCTCGACGAGCTTTTGGCGAAGTTCGACATTCCGCTGACGGGCGTGTTGAGCCTCGAAGTGCCTGAGGAACTGCTCATCGAGCGGATGTTGGAGCGCGGCAAGACCAGCGGTCGCGCCGACGACAACTTGGAGAGTATCAAGCACCGCTTTGAGGAATACTACGAGAAGACGCACCCCGTGACGGACTTCTACGCCGCCAAGGGCAACCTGCACGCGGTGAACGGCGTAGGCGAAATCCCAGAAATCTTCGAGAAGCTCTGTGCGGTGATAGAGACGCTTTAATGTTCCCAGTCGATGTCGCGCTTGAGGACGGAAGGCGGGTTGCCGCCAATCACCTGATGCTCGCCCGCGAAGGATGAGGTCAGCAGCGTACACGCCGCCACGACCGTGTCGCTCGGCACCTCCGCGCCCTTTAGCAGCACGCACTTGCAGCCTATCCACACATGGTCGCCCACGAGGATGGCCTTGTCGGGATTAATGCGGCAATTTTCATTATTAAACAACGGATGCTCGTCGGTGTCCATCACGAGGATGTCCCAACTCAGCAGGCAGTCGCGCCCGAAGCGTATTTCCTTGGCGCAGACGATGGTGCTTTCCGCCGTCATGTTGAAGTCCGCGCCGAGTTTCAAGTCGCCGCGCACGGAGATTTTGGAGCCGTGGCCGATGCTCGCCTTGCCGCCGAAGGCGACCGTGCCGCTCACCTGCCAGATGGTGCGCGAGCGTTTGCGGTCGTAGTGGCCCACGTCGCCGAAACCGATTTTCACCATCGCCGTTTCCACTTTTTCGGGCAGCGTGACCTTGCCGTGCAGCTCGCGCAAATAAGTGCGATGCGACACGACGACGGGCAGTTTCAAGGCTGTCTTCAGCGGAAAATAATGCAAGTTGAAGCGCAAGGTCTTCGGGATGGAGCGAAGGATGTTAAAGAAATCGAAAGCGGTCATGGGCATTGATTTGATGGGGCAAAAATAAACAATTCAAATAATTCTTTTTATTTTTGTTCCATCAAATATTCAAAAAAACCTGCAACATGAAAAGAATTGCATTATTCATACTGCTTTTTGGCTTGACCATCCAAGTCACTGCCCAAGAACGCACCATCATCCAAGGCTACTGCAAGGACGAGAACGGCAAAGCCATCGAGAACGTGAGCGTGTATGTGCATGATTCTTTGCTTGTTTCGGTGACCGACGAGCAAGGCCGCTTTACATACGGCTTTGCCAAAGAAGGCATGAGACTCCGTTTCGCCCACATGGTCTTCGAGCCTACCTATTACACCATCAAGGAGAAGGACATCAACGGCAAAAACCTGACCGTCAGCATGAAAACCAAGAGCCACGAGCTGGTTGAGGTGGAGCTATCCCCTCACCTTCCACGAATACCGCAACTGGAACGGCAAGATGGTGCCCGACCGACGCTGGAAACAGAAGATGATGGTGGACGCGGCGCGAAAGGAGTTCTACACCTTCTTCGTCACCGACGGCATCTATACCCTGAAGCGCATCGACCTGAAGACCGGCACCGTCACCTCCGTGATGGACCTCAGCGGCTATCCCTTCGCCCAAAACCTACGAATCCACGACGGTGTACTGTATTTCATCTATCCGACGGGGATTAATAAGCGGAAGGCACTGTATCAGGTAAAGGTGGATTAAAAAGGCATTTGCCTAACAAAACATGGTATGATTTTTGTAGCATTTCAGCCACAAAATCACCTCTTTAAACTATCAAAATTTACGCTTTATGAAGAAAATTTACCTCATTATGCTCTTCGCAGCACTCACCTTCCAAAGCGCCGTGGCGCAAAACAAACTTCAACACCCTTCGGTCATTGCAAAAGAAGAGGGGTTTGGTTACCGTGGATTGAAGAAATTGATTGGTATGGACAGCGTTTATGCTGGTACTTATTTTGAGCGCTCTTACCATGAGTTTGTCGGCGTCTTGTATTCGCAGGTCGGACGATACAAAGAAGCAAGGCACGAGTCCGAGGTTACGGGAACCATGTTCGTTGACCACATGAAGTCAGCCCATAATTACAAGAATGCGAAGGCCATTCCTTTGTCCAAGGTGATGGACAGCATCATCCAGAACAATCGAGTCATCATGCTGAACGAGATGCACTTCAATCCACATAGTAGGGCTTTTGTCATCAGCTGGCTGGAGAAATGCTATGAAAACGGCTACCGCTACCTAGCTGCCGAAGCGTTGTCTGAAAACGACTCGTTGCTTAACGAAAGGCGCACCCCGTTATTGGGAACAACCGGAGGTTTTTATAGCGACGAACCTGTTTTTGGTGACCTTTTCAGGACCGCCCTCAACATGGGCTATACCTTGGTGCCATACGAAAGCTTTGATTTCAGCAAGAGAGAGGAAGGCCAAGCGGACAACCTCATCAAAAACATCCTTGACAAAGACCCTGGTGCAAAATTCTTGCTTTTGGCTGGCTTTGGCCATATTACCGACCGAAAAGGGTGGCACATGATGGGCGGTTATTTCAAGGAAAAATCCGGCATTGACCCATTCACTATGGACTGTGCAATGTATTTTGATGACCCCTATTGGGAAGCCGACTCTTTGCTCACCACCTATTATGACCTCATTGATGCCTTGCCCGTCCGCGAACCCATTTTGTTCTACGACACGGTGAATCATGTTTACATCAACACCTCGGGCATGGATGCTACTTGTTGCCTGCCTCGCACACAATTCATCGAAGACAACATCCCCGACTGGAAACTCTACAACGGCAAGGTGCTTTACGCTATCGACCGCAAGTTTATCAATAAGAACGGTTTCCCCGAAGGCTGCGTGAGCGCATTCCTGAAATCGGAAGGCGAGCAATGCGTCCCCATTGACCAATATATGTACGGCAAAGATGAAAAGGAGTTCAAGTTGGCGCTTTACAAAGGCGAGTATCTGCTGAGGTTTGATGACGGGAAGGAGTATAAATATGCTACAATCACCGTAAAATGAATGCGTTATGAAAAAGAACTCTATTCTTGCTTTGCTATTGCTATTCTGTGCTTCTTCGCTTTTCGCACAAACCAAAACCACCGTCCACGGCAACCTCGGCGTGGAGAACGTGAACATCAGCATCGTGAACACGCAATACGGCACCAGCACCGATGCCAAAGGGTATTATGAACTGCCGCTTTTCGACCGCTCGGAAACCGTCAACCTATATTATTCCTGCATTGGTTACCAAGACACGGGTGGTGCGCCTCACGCCAAAGCAGTTGCAGCGCGATTCCATCAACGTCAGTTTCCGAATGCGGAAGAACGAGTTTTTGAAAGACGAAGCCACGGGCAAGACCTACGGCCTCTTCGTAGACGACGGGATGAACCACCTCGGCCTCTACGACCCCGAAGCGGGAACGGTAGGCATGGGACAAAAAGCCAGCAAGAAGATATATCCAAGGGTGTTCAAGGTGCATGGGGGCTATGCCTATAGCGTGTTCTTCGATTCGGGAAGCAATCGCGGGGTGATTAGTCGGGTGAGGATGGAATAGATTCGCAAAGATTTTTGCTCGTTCAGGAAAAACAAATATCTTTGCAACCGTAAACAAAGAGAAGCAATGGCGAACCAAAGCAAAAACAAGGTTAAACTCAACAAGGAGTACAAAACCATCGGACACATTCCTATGGCAGCCCTTCGTAAGATTCAGGAAGTGATGCCCTTGCCCGAACCCGTCCAAGCCATTCGTGCAAGCGTGAGCAACACGGTCAAGCATAATCACAGACATATCGAGGAATTGGAAACCCAATTGGCTCAATTAGGCCTCACCAAAGAAGACTACGCCGAGTTTGTCGCCCGCAACTTCAATGAAATTCATGAAGGCAACAAACCATTGTCGCTGGTGCTCGCCGTTGCCCACGAAGAATCGCCTAACCATATTGCCGCCGTGCATTTGCATTACGACAAAAGCGAGAATTTTTGGCTTGTAACAACCGTCCATGCCATCAGGCCAACGGATTTGTCCAAAATTCCCCTGATTTGGAAGAAATGAAAAAGGGAGCCGTAAAGCTCCCCTGTTTTCTTGCAGTCGCCCCTGCTGCATGGCCGCTTGCCTCGACCAGTCTGTTAGCTGCTCCATCGCACAAATTAGGCAAATGCGTGGGCCTGGGCGATTCAGACGCTGCAAAAATACAAACTTTTCCGAAAACCAGACACGACAAAAGAAAAAACATGATTAAAGCTATATAAATCACCAAACTCTATATCGCTGACAAATGAAAACCCTATTCAGATTACGATACGACAGCCGCTGGGGCGAAGAATTGTTCCTGACCGGAAACACCTCAGAATTAGGACACTGGAATACAGACAATGCCGTTCCGATGGAATATGTGGGGCCAGGGATCTGGTCGGTGGAAACCGACGTGACGACGGTGACCGAATACAAATATTTCGTCCGCGAAAACGGCCAAATCCGTTGGGAGGACGGTCCCAACCGTATTTTGCATATAGGCCAAAACCGCGTTTGGGACTGGTTCGGCCTCACCGAGAGGCGGACGATGAAAGGCGTGGCCGTGCCGCTGTTCAGCCTGCGCACGAAGGACGACTTCGGCATCGGCGAATACCCCGACCTGATAAAATTAGCGGATTGGTGCATCGGCAAAGGATTGAAAATCATCCAGATCCTGCCCGTCAACGACACAACCTTGCACTACGACTGGCGGGATTCGTATCCCTACAACGCCATCTCCGCCTTTGCACTGAACCCGATTTATTTGAACGTGGAGAAACTATTCGGCGCAGTCCCTAATGCAT
>CALFIT010000077.1 GCA_937877465.1 uncultured Bacteroidales bacterium
GTTTTTTTGACATGTTGTCAAAATTGAAATCCGTTCATGGCGTGCTTAGAACTTGATTTATTTGCGGTTCTAAGCTGGCTATGAACGGAAAAATATTTTCTAAAATACGCCAAGTTTAAGACATAACACATTGTTAATCATCGTGTTTTTACTCTTTAAACAAGTCTTCCAAAGTTATTGCATTTTGAACACTATATTGATACATATTAGGTTTTATTCCGAAAGGCGTTATCATCGTCAGATGGAGGGATTTATGGGTCTTTTGTGATACCATGAAACGGCCTTGCTTGTGGCGGAGGTCCGCGTCGTCTTCGCTGTCGATGGCGTATTCCTTGGTTGAGAACTTCATCTCGCAGAGGTTGATTACTTGGTCGGAGCGGTCGATGACCATATCGACTTGTGCTCCAGCACCATAAACGGGGTCTTTCAGCACCCGCCACGAATACACCTGCGTTGAAACGCCCGCGATGCCTAACGTCTGTTTGATTTGTCGGACATGCTCGAAACAGACGCGCTCGAAAGCCAATCCTTCCCAAGTGTTGCGAACAGGTGTGTTGGTGTTGATGCTCCAAAATGCGCCGTCCGTTCCAGTCGTTTCGTGCAGGAAATGGTAGTAAAACAAAGTGTAGTTGTCAACGAGTTGGAAGATGGCGTTGCTCCGCTTGATGCCTTTGTAGCTGTATTTTCGGATGAAGCCGCAAGCCTCCAAATCCTGCAAAACCTTGGTGAGTTGCCCGTTGTTGGTGATGTGGCCTTCCTTGATCAATTCTTCACGAGTCAATCCCATCTTTTTGGCACCCAACGAGGAAACCACGTTCAGATAGGGTTCGGGATTCTTGTATAACGAATCGTAAAGCTCCTTGTATTCGTAATGCAGTTTGCCCGTGGGCGAAAAAAGCAGATTGTCAATGTTTTGCGCTGCGCTTTTCCCCTGCTCCAAGAGCGACCAATAGAACGGGACGCCGCCCATCACCATGTAGGTCTCCAGCAACTCAAAACGGCTCATCTTCAGATGTCGGCTTTGGGCGTATTGTTCACATTCATTAAGCGTAAAAGGCTGGAGATGAATGCGATAAGTGACGCGATTGTGCAATCCTCCGTGATTTCTGAACACATTGTTGATAATCCAAGAGGTGGCCGAGCCGCAGATGATGAGCAGGATGTCCTTGCGGGCCGAGGCATAGCTGTTCCAGAAATGTTCGAGTGCGGATACGAAATTGGAGCGTGGGGCGTCCATCCACGGCAGTTCGTCGATGAAAACCACTTTTTTGCCTTTCCTTTTGCTGTCGAGGAACTCGGAGAGGAGGAAAAACGCGTCGAACCAGTCGGTGGGAACGCGGCATTTCTTCATGCCGCTTTTGATGAGCGACAGCCTGAATTCCTTCAGTTGTTCCTTTGTCTTTTGGTTGGCCAAGCCCGAATGTTGGAAGGCGAATTTATAGCCGAAAGTCTCCCTAATCAAGAAAGTTTTTCCAACGCGTCTGCGCCCTGTGACGGCGACAAATTCCGAATATTCGGAATTGTATGCCCTTAGCAACTCGTTTCTTTCTGATTTTCTGCCTACTAACATGATTGAAGGTGGTTGTTTTCGGCTGCAAAGTTATAATAAAATCCGTTCATAGCGTGCTTAGAACTTGATTTTTTTCGAGTTCCAAGCTGGCTATGAACAGAAATACATTTTCTAAACGATGGTTGACGGGAAAACTTTTTTGGTTTATAATATGTTATTCGATTATCTGTCTTGCCCATTCAGGCAGTTGTTCCACATATCTTTTCACGATGATGC
>CALFIT010000078.1 GCA_937877465.1 uncultured Bacteroidales bacterium
CGCCGAGCGGCTGTCGGGCTTGACTTCCATCGCCATGCGCCTCGAAATCAAGGCGGGCATGAACAACTGCACCATCATCAATGACTACTACAACTCCGACGTCAACTCGCTGTCCATCGCCTTGGACGTGATGCGGCAGCAACACCAGCATCAGCGTCGCGTGGTCATCCTGTCCGATATCCTGCAAAGCGGACGCAACGAGATGGATTTGTACGCCGAAATCGCCCAGATGCTGAAGGCCAAAGACGTCGACGTGCTGATTGGCATCGGCGAAAGCATCTCGCGGCAGGCAAGCAAGTTCGACATGGAATGCCATTTCTATCCCAACGTGGCCGACTTCTTGGCGCATTTCCCCTTCTCGAAGTTCAACAACCAGACAATTCTGCTTAAGGGCGCTCGTGCTTTCGAGTTTGAGCAGATTGGGATGGAGTTGCAGGAGAAGGCGCACGAGACGGTATTGGAAATCAACTTTAACCATTTGGTCGGCAACTTGAACCATTTCCGCTCCAAGGTCAAGCCCGAGACCAAGCTCATGGTGATGGTGAAGGCCTTCGGCTATGGCAGCGGCAACCTCGAAGTCTCTAATGTGCTTCAATTCCATAACGTTGATTATCTGACCGTTGCCTTTGCCGATGAGGGCGTGGAGCTGCGTCGCGCGGGCATCAACCTGCCCATCATGGTGATGAGCCCGGAGGTGAACAGCTACGACAACATCATCAAGTATCACCTTGAGCCTGAGGTGTTCAGCTTCCGCAATTTGGAGTTCATCGAGAAGGCATTGCAAAACCAAGCCCTGCCCGAGGCGCATCCGCTCAACGTCCACATCAAGCTCGACACGGGGATGCACCGCCTTGGCTTCTCCAACGACGAGTTGCCAGAACTCATCCGCCGCATCAAGGCCAACCCCATGCTGCATGTGAAGAGCGTGTTTTCGCATTTGGCCACCGCCGACAATCCCGCTGAGGATGAGTTTACGTTGAGTCAAATCAAGAAGTTTGAAGAAGGTAGCAAAATCATCGTGGAGGCGTTTCCGCACAAGGTGTTGCGCCATATCCTCAACACGGCGGGCATCACACGCTTTCCGCAATACCAGTTCGACATGGTGCGCTTGGGCATCGGGCTTTACGGTGTACCCACTTGCGAGGCCGACAGGGGTATGTTGCAGCCCGTGGTCGCGCTCAAGACGACCATCAACCAGATCAAACACGTTCCGGCGGGCGACAGCATTGGCTACAACCGCCACGGTCGCGCCGAGAAGGACATGCGCATCGGCATCGTCCCGATTGGCTATGCCGACGGGCTTTCGCGTTTGCTCGGTAATGGCAATGGAAAGTTTTATGTGAACGGCCAGCAAGTGCCCGTTGTCGGCGACATCTGCATGGACATGTGCATGCTCGACCTGACCCACATCAAAGCCGCCGAAGGCGACACGGTGGTCATCTTTGACGCTGAGCACGATATCGCCGACATCGCCAAGGCGTGCCAGACCATACCCTATGAAATAATGACACGCGTCTCACAACGGGTGAAGCGGGTGTATTATCAGGAGTGAAAAATTTGCAGGGAATGCCGGTTTTTTCCCTTCAATGAGAATTTTTTTGGACATAACCCTTTGTTTTCAAAATGTTATTTGTAATTTTTGGGCGAAAATTCAAAATGGCATTTTGAAGATATGATGGATTGTTCTTGAGCAGATTTATTTAGTTTAGTCCGACCAAATCACTTAAGGGGCGAATTTTTGCACGGTAAGTGTTGATTTTTTGTTTCAGGTTGGGTTGTTTTGTGAACGCAATTTCTTTTGAGTTGTCAAACGGTAAGACCACATAGTATGGGGCTTTTTCTGGATGAAAACCATATTGCTCCAATGTCTCTCTGGCCCAAATTTGGAACATTCCTTTGTTGTTCAATTTGAATAGATGACAATCTTCTCCATTCGTATGCAGAAGGACATACTTCATGCGCTCGAATCCGGAAGTAACAAGCAAAGAACCTTTGGCATCTCCGGCACGCAGATAGCAAATCCCTTTTTCTATCATCAAGTTTTTAAGGTCTTTTCTTGCATGATTGACAATTACCATGACATCATCCGGCACCTCTGAAATCTTCTTTAGAATTTTTTGCGCCATATTGGGTTCGCCAATTTCATTGCGGCGGCGAATTCCATAATCTAGGTAATCTTGGTTTTGGTCGACACCTATGAAACTGCGTCCCAGCAAGTTTGCAGCAATTCCTGAGGTACAACTTCCGGCAAACGGATCGAGAATTGTATCTCCTTGTTTCGTACATGAGAGAATAATACGATACAACAGTCGTAAAGGTTTTTGGGTAGGATGTTTTCCGAGTTTTTTCTCCCATGATGATGTTGCGGGGATTCTCCAGACATCTGTCAATGGACTGCCACCATTAAATTGTTTCATCAAATCGTAATTGTAGAAATGATGCTGGTCGTTTTTTTTTCTTGCCCAAATAATATATTCGGCGGAGTAACTTAGACGGTCGTCGGCGTATGTGTTTGGCGGATCTGTTTTGTTCCAGACAACAAGGTTGAGTATTTTAAACCCCAACTCATCAAGACATAAAGCTACCGAGAAAATGTTGTGATATGTTCCGCTTACCCAAATAGTGCCATTGTCTTTTAAAACCCTGTGTGCTGCTGTCAGCCATTTTCTATTGAAGTCGTTCTTTTCTTCCAAGTTTCTTATCCTATCCCAATCTCCTTTATCGAAACTCGTGTATGTGTCTTTTATCCAAACACGTTTTTTGCCAGTTGAAAGGAAATATGGAGGGTCGGCAAAGATACAGTCGGCAATTCCCGCATTGAGGCTGTCGCAAACAGATGCACTATCTCCGTGATAGAGGGTGAAAGCATTTTCTATGGAGTAGTATGGAATCATATCTATGAATATGTTACCTCTGTGTTATGATTGAGTTTTTCCATAAATGCATCGTAAGACAACAACCCTCCTTTGATAGCTTCGGCAAAGTAGAGAAGATTTTCCGTGTTAAGTGCAGCGCCATTTGTGCCCGTACTTTCTTTAATTCCGCTGAGTGCAGAATGAATATCACCACGGAAAAGCGAGGAAATAAACACAAAATTGAACGTTACAATATCAGATGGGAAATATTCCCACCACTTATTGGGGTTTCGTTCCGGTCGGCGTTCGTTGTTCTCCTGTACATATCGAATCATCTGGTCAGCCATGTGGCGGTCAATGGTAAAACCTTTAGAGTAAGCTTTGTTGTCAATTATCACGCCTCTCTGGTTGTGCGAAATAATGCCATCAGGTTTGCGCGAGCCTCCAAGATGCCGTCCAATGAAGTGTAGTTCGTTAGTTAATAAGTCAATGGTAAATATCTCGAAAATGCGGTTGTCTTTGCCCTCGAAAGAGTAGTCGATAAGATTGAGATACTTGTGGTCAATGTGTTGCAGTTTTTCACGGACGCGCTCTCGGATAATGGATGCTTGCGAATCTTCATCAACCTCGATTGTAGTAGGTACAATCAGTTTGGTAATGGTGTCTAGAAGATGATATTCACCGTATTGATTTACTATATTCAACCCAATGTATTTCAACCCTTTGAGGTCGTCTTTTACAATCGTTTCTGTTGCTTCTAAGCCATGGCTTTGAAGATGTTCGACAATTTGTGGTAACGAGCGTTTTTGTACGCCCCCTATATATTTAAGAATTGTTGCTCGGCGTTTGCGTAAAAGTTCTGCTTGCGGGGCTTTGCTTGCCAGCATTTCACGATATACTATTTTTGGTATGCGGGCGCTACTGCTTTTGCCTATGGCTCGTTTATAGTTTTTCAGTCCCTCTGCTGTAATTGAAAAAGCCGCGCCGATAGTGGTGGTGTATGAGTTACTGCCAATTGTTTCAGTCACTTGTTTGGGCGATTTGGCCACCCAACCGATATGTTCTAACCAACCACAAATCATACGTGCATATTTATCGGATGAGCCTTCAAAATTAGAACGTAATTTGCTTTTCTCGTTTTGGCTGGAGGCTGTTTCGTATGCTTGCACCCAAATGTTTTGAGGAATAGAGGTGAAGCCAGCCTCGTCAGTGAAACCGAGTAGTTTACCTATTTCAAACTTGGTGTAGTGGTTGCCATCGCTCAGTATGCCCAAGATGCGACATGCTGGCGGATAAGCAAGATAGGCGTTACCGAGAATGGAATTTTCTTCTGTCTTTGTTTTTGCCAAAACAAAAGCCCTTCCACTTTCTGATAGCGAGCAAGTGTCGTCATCGTAATTGTAGTCCAAAAAACCAAGAGATACGGCCCAACGCAAAAATCCGTCAGCTGTCCAATCATCAGTATAAGGTTTTTTTATTCGGATACTTTTTCCGTCGATAACATATGTTTTGAATTGTTGTCCAGTAAGTGCGGCTTGTGCCAAGCCTGAACACTTGGCATTTGAACGACTACCACTACCACAACCATACCCTTTTAGAAGAACGTATGATATTTTAGTTTGTGAAAGTGCATTTACAAAAGAGTCGTATAACTCAGCGGTTTCCAATAAATGAGCATCCCGTAAAAGAGGCAATCGATTTTGCAACATTGATGTATGGAAATCGCTATCTTTAACGAAAAGCGATACTATCTTTTTGAGGTTATCTGTAGAGGAGGGGTTTTGTATCCATCCGAAAGTGCGTTGAACTCTTGGCATGTTAGTAATTAGTTATTAGAACTTCAATGGTTTTTTTGCCTTTCTCTTTGGCTTGGTAACTGCTGTTTGCGTAGTTAGCATTGATGAAGTGAGTGTGGTATCGTTGCCTCCAATCATTAAGTTGTTCATTGACTTCCCCCTTGTGCTCGATAACATTAGAAAGAGCAAAGTGGATTTTTCGCTCGTTGAGATTGTCAAGAATATGAAAGAGTGCGATATCGTCATCTGTCGTCCAGCCTTCAAAGCCTCGTTTTCCATCATTATAAGTGCCACATGAGATTCGATAGGGTGGGTCGGCATAGAGGAAATCGCCCGCTTCCAGTCTTTCAAGATCCATAAAGCGGAAATTATCAGCGGTGAAAGTCATCGTTTGTATTTTGCCATGCAACATGCGCAAATTACTTTCTATTTGAGGGTTATATGAACTGCGATTTATTCCAAAAGGATTGTTAAACTCGCCCCGATTGTTGAAACGGAATTGGTGATTGAATCCATAGCATACCAGTACAAAGAGTTGCAACGGGTCGCGCGTTTCGTTGTAGTCGGCACGTAATGTGTTGTAACCTTCGCGATTGGTTTTGTTTAGGTTGTAGTTGAGTATGATGGTATTTATCTCCTGCAACATTATGTCTAATTCGCGTTGTTTCATATCTTCGTACATGCCAATGACATAATTGTTGATGTCGTTGCAGATGATGTGGTTAGCGTGAACATTAAGAGACACATCTAATCCCCCGGCAAACATATCAACAAAAGTGTTGATTTGTTCGGGAAACAGCGGCAAGAGTTGTGGCAAAAGCTTGTACTTTCCGCCTATGTAATTGAGTGGCGATTTGTTCATATTATTGCTTTTCAATAAAATATAGTTGTTCTTTCAATCCATCGGTGTTGTTTGGTATTTTGTTTTTGTATCTGCGATAAGGGTACTCGTATAGATGGAAGGTGTTATGAATTCCGATTTGATGGAGAATCTCGCTCAACTCTTCTGGATGGAGTAGACCTTCGGTGTTGTATGAGATGAGAATATAACGGCAGTTGAGGGTTTGGAGAAGGTCAGAAAAAGCTTGGTGAACACGACTTTTTCTACAGAAATCAGACTTGGCGTCATTATCAGTGCGAATGCCAGTAATTCCATGAATTTTTGGATAATCATATCGTGCGATTGTCTCAAGGATATGATAGTTTGGGAGGTATTCGCGCTCATTGTATGGTGGGTCAAGATAGGCGATGTCGGATTGGATATGTGTAGCAAGGTTGATGGCATTCTTGTTATAGACATGTGCGGTTTGTATGCTATCAAAGACAGGTAGAGGCTCAAGAGTAAGAGGCTTGTATGTGCGAACATCCCAATATTTGAGATAGGCAGCATAGGTGCCTGTAATATTTGCTACAAATGGTACTGCGGAGATAAGACTGGCAAGAAGATAGAAATACTCGTTGTTAGTCAATTCAGGGCGCAGGCGGTCGATTTCTTGGCGGATAATGTCTATTTTAAGGGCGTTGCTGCGCTGGAAATACATACGACTGCATGTGTCGTTGGGTGTGTAATTGTGTGCTATGAAGTTGTGTGGGTCATTGGGGCTGCATTGATCTGTGGGTAAACCGTTGAGATATGCAAGTAGTTCCATTAGGCGAGGTGTGGTCGTATTGTTGCATAGGATACCTTGATTGAGAACAAAAGAAAAATACAAAACGTCGTTGGCTGTAACTTCATATCCCTGTGCCTTAAATGCTTGTGCAACAACTCCACTCCCTGAGAAAATATCAACGGCACTTCGCACATTGTGAGTGAGTCGTTGAATGACATCAAGGATGTGTTCGGTCATTAAAGATTTTCCACCGATATAACGCATCGTTTTGTCCCTTTTTGGGTGCAAAAATATGCAATTTACCCATGCTTAGCAATAGGAAATGGTTGTTTTTCTGCAAATAATGCAGGACAATAGTGTTTTCTTCGCTATATTTGTAGAGATTAAAGACTTTATTTACACAAACTAAAAGCGACCCCTTTATTTGGGAGTCGCTTTCTTGTCCGTTGGTATAGCGTTAAGCCCTTTACCCGTTCAACGCCTCGGCACCGCCAACGATGTCGATCAACTCGTTGGTGATGACGTTTTGGCGGGCCTTGTTGTACTGGA
>CALFIT010000079.1 GCA_937877465.1 uncultured Bacteroidales bacterium
CAGGGCTTGGGCGGCGCAAGGGAACCGTAACACGGCGTTTCACGGAGAACCCACTTTATATGTTTCTCTTCAGGCAAAAGTACATGCAATAAAAAAGCCGTCCTTTCGGATGGCTCTTTTAAAATTGGGGCAGGGTCGATAAGGGCTTACCCCCACTCGGCAAGTACCGGATTAGTCATTTCTGACGCTGCAAAGATAAACAACTTTTTCCGTTCATGGCAAGTGTTTTGCATATTTTTTTCGGAAATACGGCAGGGGTGAAGCGCAGCGCAACCCCTGCCGAAAAACAAACGCGGAAGCCCTCCTAAGAAAAAACATGGCATATTCGGGAAAATGTTTATTTTTGCAGGCGGAAAATAATTAGAACCTCATGTGTAATTACAGTATTTCTCTTGACGACAGCCTTGTTTCCCAAGCCGAGAATGTGTTCCAAATCAACGATACCTTTCAGGATTGGCTACAGCGGCAAATAGAAACATGGCTTCTGAGCCAGATTAAATCAGCTTCGGTTAAGGTGCCTTTCCGTCATGGCAGCCTTTCAGATGAATTGTTGGCGGAAAAGCTAAAGGATTTCCCTCCGTTGTCACCTGCCGACTTTCCTGAGCCGAGCCCAAGTGAATATGCAAATTTTCTGAAGACCCGCAGCGGCAAGCTGCCCAAAGGTTGCGAAAAATGGCTGTGATTCCGGTTTGCCAAAGAGAAATAGTGGAAGTTCCTTTCACACTTCCCGATGGTCAGGTTTTGCCACATCCTGCCTTGGTCATTTCATGTGAGGACCTACAGGAGGTTGAGCCTGGTCTTTTTTACGCAGTGCTCATTTCTTCCAAAAACATCATCCCCGAATTGACCATCCCGATTCAATCTGCATGGCTATCGACACCATTGCCAAAGGCTTCTTATTTTGTCACACATATCGTTAACGCCTTCAATGTTGAAGAAGTGATTTCGCGGCATAATTGTTTCTTGCGCCAACCTTTCTTTGATCAGGTTGTGGACAAGATCATTGCAACTATTGTCGACGGTGATTGGTAAGATTTGTTGTCCGTTTGGTCTGCAATGTGGAATAACCCGTTCTCCCGTTCTCCCGAATTTCCGATGCGTTTGTCGGCAGGCGTTCCGTTGCATTCCACACCTGCCTGTCGTCCTGCGCCCCTACGGGGCTTGGGCGGCGCAAGGGAACCCCGTTATGGAAAATTGGTTACCCAAAACATCGGCGGTTTCGGCGAAAATGATTATTTTTGCGCACCGTTTTTGAAATACCATGAGAAAAATGACCATCCTGTTCAGTCTGTTGGCGACCCTCTTCCTCCTGCCCTCGTGTGGCATCCCTGCTGGCAACGAAGCCGTCGGCGAAAAGACATTGGCCGCCGATGAAACGTTCCTTGCCGATTCCGTGGAAACCGTCCGGCCCGACTCGGCCACCTTCTATTCCGAAGTCGTCGACAAGAGGCACTGCTTCATCGTGATCTCGAAGCCCGAATACCGCCTTTATGTCTACGAGGTGGTGGGTGCCGACACCCTGAAACGGGTGCATTACCCCGTTTGCGTCGCGCTCAACAAAGGCCAAAAGCAGAAAAAAGGCGACATGCGCACGCCTGAATGCACTTTCGACAACCCGTTCATTATCACACAGATACAAGATGCTTCCAATTGGTATCACGACTTCGGCGACGGTCGCGGCTCGATTTTGTCGTACGGCAATTGGTTCATGCGGCTGAAGACGCCGGGCTTTTCGGGCATCGGCATCCACGGCAGCACCAACAACGAAAGCTCGGTGCCGGGTCGCGGCAGTGAGGGCTGCATCCGCCTGCGCAACGACGACTTGGACGACTTGAAGGAAAACTATGCCTTTGAGGGAATGCGGGTGGTGATCCTTCCCGACGAATAGGAAAACGCTCTGCTTTCCTATTCGTCCATCGATTCGACGGTTTGTTGCAAAGTGGCAATCATTCCGTCGAGGAAGGGGAAGATGTCGTGGGGCAGATTTGCCGCAAAATCGTTGCAAGTGATGGACTTGACAAGGCTTTCGGGAACATAGGCCGCCTGTTCCTCCATCTGCTTGCCTTTCTTGGTTAGCGAGACGATGACCTTTCGGGCGTCGTCTTTGTCTTTCTCGCGTTTGATGATCCCTTCCGCCTCCATGCGTTTCAGCAGGGGCGTGATGGTGTTGGTGTTGAGCACCAACCGCTTGGCGATGTCGTTCACGGGTTGGTGGTCGGCCTCCCAAAGCACCATCAGCACCAAGTATTGCGGATAGGTGATGCCGAGGCTCTTCAGCAGGGGGTAGTAGACCTGCGTGAGGAGCCTCGACACGGTGTAGAACCTGAAACAGAGTTGGTTGTCTAATTTCAGTTGGGGATACATGACGGCTTTTATTTCAGCATTGCTGCTATTTCGGCGTCCAATTCCTCCGGCGTGGTGGTCGGGGCGAAGCGCTTGATGACGCTGCCGTCCTTCGAGATGAGGAACTTGGTGAAGTTCCAGCGCACGCCGCCTTCTTCGCGACCTTCGCTCTTGCTGATGCTGTCGACCATCTTCATCACGGCCTTGTCCTTCAAGCCTTTGACTTCCTCGTCGGGGCATTGCGCGGTGAGGTACTTGAAGATCGGGTCGGCGTTCTCGCCAAACACGTCGATTTTCTTCATCAGCGGGAAGGTGACGCCGTGGTTCAGGCGGCAGAACTCGGCAATCTCCTCGTCGCTGCCCGGCTCCTGGTGCTTGAACTGGTCGCAGGGGAAGCCGAGGATGACGAAACCTTGGTCTTGGTACTTCTT
>CALFIT010000080.1 GCA_937877465.1 uncultured Bacteroidales bacterium
GCTCGGCAGACTGCCCTTTCAGGCGGTGAAAGTCAGTAAAACATTTTGGGCCGTTTTTAGTCATGTAAAGCAAAAACCATCCAAAACGCATTTGTCACTCCATCCAATGGTAATATTTCGGCTGATAACCAGCCCATTCGCCCGTGAGCAACTCGGGATGGAAGAAATGGATGAAGTCGGCCAAAAGCAGGTCGGGCTCGCATTGCGACTGTTCGAAATAGCCCGTCGGGAGTATGTCGCAGACGATGATCTTGCGGTTCTTGTAGGCGTCGAAAAGCGGATAGACGGGGTTTTCCTTGGCCAAGGTCGCGTAGGTCATGGCCGTGGGCTGTGAGTTGACAACGCGCCAATACTCAGCGTGTTGCGCCTTTGCCAAAATGGTTTCGGCATCCATTGGCACGCTGCCTGAAGACGGGTTGTCTTTCCAGATGTAGTCGGCACCGGCATCGGCAAACAGCTTGGCCATGTAGCTCTTCCCGCCCGCCACATACCACTGTCCATTGAAGGCCAAGTCGGAGAACACCGTCGGGCGATGCTCCACTTTGGCACAAAGTCCGGCAAGGGCGTTGTAGCGCGTCTCAATCTCGTTGAACCAAGCGTCGGCCTTGTCCTCGCAGCCTGCCAGCATTCCGACAACACGAATCCACTCGGCGCGACCCAAGGGCGTGTTTTCCAAGTAGTCGGCAAAGGGGAACTGCACCGCCCCGACCACGTTCAGTCCGCCTTGGTTGCCGTCGAAATATGGGGAATAGAGCAGCGCGTCGGGCTTCAGTTGTATCATCCGCTCGATGTCGGCGGCGGACTCGGTGCCGATGTCATAGACCTTGCCTTGCGCCAACAGCGAAAGCATGGCGCTGTCCGTCACGAAACGCCCTTCGAGGATGCCTTTCACGCGGTCGATTTCGCCCAAACGCAGAAACACCGCCCATTGCGTGGCCGAAAACGAGACCACAGCGCTTACCGGCACCTTCAGAATACCCGTAACCTCTTGTCCTACAGGCTTCGTCGTGTCTTTGACGAAGGCATACGAGCCGAGAGAAAGCGTGGTGTCCCAAGGGCAAATCACGTCCACGCGGTAGCCGTAATCCTTTTCATAGACGGCAATGTTGCGGGCATAGCGCATCAGGTTGTCGCCTATCGGCTTCCCGACGGTCTCGTGGGCCTTTGGCGCACAGGCCACCATTGCCAACAACAGGAAAATCCACAGCTTTCTCATTGTCGGTTCAGTTTTTCGAGACATTCCTTGCACAGGCAGTCGCTGTAATTCTCTCTCAGATAGGCTTTTGTGGCATCGGCGAGTTGCACTTTGACGCACCAGCAATCCGCAGAATGTACACACTCAAACGTTTTTCCGCAGCGAGGACAGGTCTTGGTCATTTTCAGTCAATTTTCAAACGGTTCTGGGGCGGATTTGCCATCCGCCCGTTCACGAACCAAAAGAATATCAATTATTTAAACAACATTGCGTTAGGGATGATGCCTGCCTCGAACGAGCCGAGCAACAGGCCGTCGTCGGTGTAGCGATACACGGTGCCGTTCATCATGTAGTTCTTCGCGTCGGTGACGAAGATGCCCCACCGAGCGTCAACGGCCATGTTGTAGAAATTGCGGCCTTCGGCCTCGATGCGGAACGTCTCGGAGAGGCTTTGCGTCTCCACGTCGAAACGACGCACATCGCCATTGAGGAAGAAATAGAGATAACGTCCATAAACATCTGACTTCATGCACATTGCCACACCTTCAAACTCACAACGCTTGGTGGCGGTCTTCAGCATCGGGTCGATTTCCCACAGCGACGGATTCTCGCCGTCATCCTCCCAAGTGGCGCCTTCGCAAAGCACCCACACATGGCCGTCCTTATCGACCGCCATCGTGTTAGGCTCCTTCCCTACCGTGATTTCGGCCACCATCACGTCGTTGTTGACATCAACAACCTGAACGGTGTTTTTCTCCATCTCGGGAAGGTAGTAGTTCGACCAGTTGCTGACGTACAACTCGTTGCCAACCATCAGCATCTTTTCGGTGGTCTTGCCCATCTCGATGGCTCCGCTGTGGCTCATGTCCTGCGGGTCGACAATCCAGAGACCCGTGCCCATCAAGTCGCTGACGTAGGCCTTGTTAGGAGCCACGACGCACATCTCGCGCGGCGAATAGAAATCGCCGAGCTTGAAGGGCTTCGTGGTGTCGCAAACCAAGGTCTGGGCATCCATCTTGTAGATGTAGTTGCTGTTGTTGACGACGACAAACAGATGGCCGTCAAGCAGGCAAAAACTTTGAGCCACGTCGCCGAGCGGCACTCCGTTCACCTTGTAAAACAGGTTGTTGGCCACCGTGTCGGCCTCAATGTCGTAGAAGCTCAGCGAGGCGTTGGAGAACTGGAAATTGCCCTCGTTGAGCACCAAGACGCCCGACCCGACGGTGTATTCACTCGGGGTGTCAGGCTCGTTGGGCTTGCAAGAAAACAGCAAAGCCGGCAACAAGGCCAAAAGTAGCAGGGTTTTTCTTTTCATCGTCTTTCTAATTTATTGTTTCACAATACGTTTCGTAACCATCTTGTCGCTCGTTTCAATGCGGACGAAATACACGCCTTCCGTCAATCCGCTTAGGTCGATGACCGTTTCCGTTGAACGCATAAGTTTCTGTCCGACAAGGTTATACACCTCTACCGATTGCAGGCTTTCGGCTTGTATCGTCAGACGGTCTTTAACGGGATTGGGATAAACGGCAACGGCAACGCCCTCGTTTTCAGGCACATCGTTATGTGCCAAGTCGTGGATCACGCCGACGGCATCGAGGTCGAAGCCGCTGGAGCCGAAGGGCGTGGGCCAAGGGTCGTTGACGACATGCCCTTCCGAGTCGTAGGTGGCGTATTCGGGGCTGATGTTGCCCACCACGTCGATGATGCGCACATGCGTCACCTTGTTCTTGTCGAGCAAGGCGTTGTCTTCCACCTCGTCGAGGTCGAAAGGCGTGCCGTACATCGCGACGTATTTGCTTGCGAAGTTATGGATCTGTTCTGGCTTGATGCAGCCCGATCCGTTCAGTTGGGTCTCGGCGGAAACATGGGTGACGGCCGGAAAGCGGAAGAAGTTCACGCCGTCGGAGCTGACCTCCACAAAGGCGATTTCGAGGAAATACATCGTCGTGTCCAAGGCGTTGGCGAAGCCGTTCTCGAACACGGCGAAGTCGGGGCCGTCGCCATTGTAAATAGGTGAAGCGAAAGTCAGCGTGGCCGTGCCGCCGTCGCCGAGGCTCACCACGTCCATCGTGCCGCCAGGCTTGCCAACGGCCAAGGCTTCCTCGCCGAAGTTGGCCAAACCCAACGACGGCCTGTCGATGCGCTGCGGGCCGCGCTCGATGGTGCAACCCGTGGCCCAAGCCACGAATGCCGACGAGTCGGCGTGCATGGCCGTGGTGCCGGCGACACCCGCTGCGGGTGCAAACTGCGCCCAAAGCGTCACCGGCATCATGGCCAACAGTATGAAAACCAGTTTTTTCACTTCACAACAAGTTTCGTGGTCTGGATGGCGTTGTCGTTGCTCACGCGGACGAAATACACGCCCGACATCAGGCTCTCGATGCCAAGACGCACCTGCTCGCCTTCCGTGGCATTGACGCTCATCGTGCTGACCAAACGGCCTTGCAGGTCATAGACCGAAACCACGTTCAAGCCTGCGTTTTCTAAGGTCACAAAGACCTCGTTTTCAGCGGGATTGGGACAGACCGACAGCGCGGAAACGCTGAAGTCGTCAACGCCGGTATAAACGCTGACGGGTTCCACCTCTTGCTCCCAAACGTAAGTCCAAGGAGCAATCTCGGTGCCGCACGACTCGTCGCCCCACTTGATGAAGTCGCCGTCGTGGAGCGGTTCGGCATCGTAGCCGTACCAGCCCATCAAGCCGTTCACGTTGTAGAGCCACCACATTCCGGCTAAGGCCAAATGAAGTTCGCCGTCATCGAAAGTGATGTCATCAACGCCCCAAGCGCCCGCAACGTAGGCAAAACGCCCATCGGCAGCGGCGATGTCGTCCATCACTTCCTTCAGCATAACGCTCTCGTCATCAAAACGATAGCCCCATGCCAAGCATTTGTTAGGCTCGTTCCAGTTGACGCAGAACACCAATTCGTTTTGGCCTTCGCCCACCCAATACTCGATTTCGGAGAACTCAATCTTGGCTTCCTCGGCGAGGGGATAGACGGCGGCGACTTCCTTGGTCCAGACGTAGGTCCACATCTCTGGGTCGGTGATGATGCCGCATGATTCGTCGCCGAACTTGATTACGTCGCCATCAGCAACAAGCTGAGCGTCAAAGTAATTGCCGGCAGTGATGCCATTTACGTTGAACATCCACCACTCACCTGCAAGACCCAAGTCAAGCACGCCGTCGTTGAAAGTGATGTCGGAGAACCAGCTACCTGAGGCTGAATATTCAACGCGGTAGTCGGTGGCGGTGATGCCATCCAACACGTCTTTCACAGTGAGCGTCGCTTCGCTGAAGCGGTAGCCCCAGGCCAAAGCCGTGTCAGGCTCGGCCCAGTTGACGATGAAAACGACTTGATTCTCGCCCTCGCCAATCCAATAGCGGATGTCGGCAGGGTCGATGGTGGCGTCCTCTTGCGCGAAGAGGTTGGTCGTGAAAAGACCGAAGAGTCCCATGAGGAACAGAAGGGTAAAGTTTTTAAAACGCATAACACTTTAAGTTTTAAAGGTTTAATAATGAGTTAATTACCTCAAAACTTCAAGGATAGTGTTGGTACACCTTAATGATAAGGAAAGGCCAGCTCTTGTCCCGAAAGCTTTGTTTCGCTTGACATGCGGCAGGTCTTCTGACTTACCCCTTTAAGTCGTCCGCCTTCCCGAAAAGCGTTGGTTTTCAGTGGCATGATGGACGGCGTGAAGGGCTTACAGCAGCGGGAACTGCTCGGGATTCTCACCCGATTCCCTGTTGGGCCTTGCGGCACCGCATATCGGCGGCAAAGATACGACATTTTCATTGCAGGCATACCGACTATGGGAAAAAAATTCTATTTTTGCCGTTTGATTTAACACACCGTTTTTGAAAACCTATACAAGATGAAAAGGATATGCTCATTTTTAGCCGCAATGCTGCTCGTCGTCGGCATGGCACAAGCCCAAGACGTTTATTTCGCCGGAAACCATAACGGTGTCGGCAAGATTTGGAAGAACGACTCGTTGGTCCAAAGCATTACAGACACGACCCTTGTCGGACTTTCGAGCCTGCAAATAGCGCCCGACGGCAACATTTACTCCGCTGGCTACAGCCACGACTCGACCTACAGTTTTGTGCAAGGCCGCGTTTGGCTCAACGACAACAATGTTTTCGTAGCCGACACCAACAGCCTCATCGTCAGATTAAAACTCATTGGAAACCAATGGTTTGCAGCAGGAATCAGAGAAAACCAATGGGAAGGCTTCGACGGCTTGGTCTGGCAAGACGGCGAAGTGATGTTTGCCTATAGCGACAGCGTGGTTAGCAACATGGTTAGCGCATTGGCCATCGACACCGCCACGGGCGACGTGTATGTGGGCGGTAGGGCAAACGACATGGCTGCCGTTTGGAAAAACGACACGATGCTGTGGCAATCGGACGAAATATCGGCCATCAACGACATCGTTTTTGACGGTGTTGACATCATCGCGGCTGGCATCAATTATGCCGACGGGTTCCAAGCCACCCTTTGGCGAAACGACTCCGTCGTCTTCAGCATCAACGACAGCATCGATTCCGAGTTCACAGCCGTCGCCTTTTACGACGGGAGCATCTTTGTTGGCGGTTTCCTCAACGACACCTTATTAATATGGCAAGACGGCGAAGTGCTTTACAGCCACCCCACAACATCATTTTCAGAAATCAACACTTTGACAGTCAATGAGTCTGGTGTTTATTATGCTGGACAACTTGACGGCGTGGCCACTGTTTGGAAAGACGGTGAAGTCCTTTACGAAATTGAGGATTGCGACGAAATCACCGCGCTTGTCGTGATGCCTTCCGACGAGCCTACCTTCACCCTCACCGTCGAGGCCGACAGCACGGCTTGGGGCACGGTGACGGGCGGCGGCATGTACCACTACGGCGACACGGCCACCATCGAGGCCATCGCCAATGCAGGCTGCACATTCCTCTACTGGAACGACAGCATCACCGACAATCCACGCGACATCGTAATCACTCAAGACACGACATTCATCGCTCATTTCCAGCAACTTGAATATGTCATCACGGCCACGGTCAGCCCTGAGGATGCTGGCACCGTGATGGGAGGCGGCGCCTATCATTACGGCGACACCATCAGGCTTGAGGCCGCTGCCAACGGAGGCTTCGCCTTTGAGCGTTGGAACGACAACGTCACCGACAACCCACGCGATGTCGTCGTCACGCAAGACAGCGCTTTCGTCGCCTTCTTCGGCACGCGCCAATACACCATCACCGTCGTTTCCGACCATCCCGCTTGGGGCAGCGTCACAGGTGGCGGCACCTTCAATTACGGCGACACCATCCAGATTGCGGCCACGGCCTATCTCGGCTTCGGCTTCGCCGGCTGGACCGACGGCAACAGCGACAACCCGCGCACCGTCGTCGTCACCGACGACCAGACCTATACCGCGCATTTCGAGATCAGGCAATGCGTCATCACCACGCAAG
>CALFIT010000081.1 GCA_937877465.1 uncultured Bacteroidales bacterium
TTCTTTTCTTCCTCGGTGAAAATAAGATTTCCGCCTTCAACGGGTTTGCCGCCACTCGACATTTGTGGCACATCGCAAATCGGTTTGTTCCTGCTTTCAATCCAAACGGTTTCAGCATCAATCAGATAGGGGTTGATATTCTTCGCTTCAACAGACTCCGTTTCGTTGATGAAAATGCGTTTCGGCTTGGCCGCTGCGTACTTGGACGAAAACCCGATGACGACACAATGCACATGGGCCTTTTGCTCGCTTTCGCTGTCCCAACGGAACGTCCTGTAAGCGAAGTCGATATGGATTCCGAAACGCTCAAATAGGGGCTTCCAAACGGCTGCCACCTGCTCGCCTTGCGTGATGCTGTTGGTCGAAACAAAGGCGCATTTCGTTGGCTTGTTCTGGACGAGTTGCGCCGCCTTGAAGTACCAGTTGGCCACATAGTCAATCTTTCCCGCTGATTTATAAGGCTTTCCGTTGTAATCAACATAGGTGGCAAGCGTTTCTTCCTTTTGCTCCTTGCTTTGGAGCGAATAGCCTACGAATGGCGGGTTGCCCATGATGAAGTCGTAAACGACGGGCTGGGGTTCGCTCTTCGGTAGTTCCTTTTGCTCCACTTCTTTGGCCACGACGTTCAGTTCCTTGAGGTGGTTTCCGTATTCAGGCGGCGACTCATGGGCGACAAAGCTGCAAGTTTCGTCCATCAGGTAGTAATTCAGTTTGTCGGTGAGCAGGAACCCCGTCGGGTCGTTCTTGCCAAGGGTTGACCAATTGATTTTCAGGGCATTGCCTTCTACTATATTGGCGTGGCTCTTCAGCGGCAGGAAGTCGATGTTTTGTCCGATGAGCCTTTCTGTCTCCTCCATCATTTGGCACTCGGCAATCCAAAGGGCGGTCTTGGCCACCGTCACGGCGAAGTCGTTGATTTCGATGCCGTAGAACTGGTTGATGTTCACCTTGATGAACTCTTCGTTGAAGCCGAGCACCCTCTCGCCCTTGTTCAGCACGGAAATCACCTTGTTTTCCAAGCGTCGGAGGCTCAGGTAGGTTTCGGTGAGGAAGTTGCCGCTGCCGCAGGCGGGGTCGAGGAAGGTGAGCGAGCCGAGTTTGCGCTGGAAGGCGAGGAGGCTTTGGCGTTTCGTGGATGGGGACATCCGCGCTCCTATGAGGCTCTCGAACTCGGCGTTGAGGTCGTCCATGAAGAGCGGGTCGATGACCTTGTGGATGTTGGCGACAGAGGTGTAGTGCATCCCGCCCTTGCGCCTCGTTTCGGGGTTGAGGGTCGATTCAAACACCGCGCCGAAGATGGTCGGCGAGATCTCGCTCCAGTCGAAGGGGGCGCAATGGTTCACGATGACATCCACAATCTCCTGCGTGAAGTTCGGGATTTCGATGTCGTCGGCAGCGAAAAGCCCTCCGTTCACATACGGGAACGGCTTGATTTTCAGGTCGTACTTGTCGCGGTCTTCAAGTTTTGTGTCCAATGCCTTGAACAGGTCTATCAGGCCTCGGCGCAGGTCTTCGGGACGGAACGATTTCACGTAATCCACAAAGGTGGTGCGCGTTTCAAACAAGCCGGCATCCTCGGCATAAAGACAGAACACGAGCCTGACACACAGGATGTTGAGCGACCGCAGGCTCTCGTCGTCGGGCTCGATGTATTCCTTGATTAGAGCGTCGTAGAGTTTGCCCACGAGTTCGCCGGCCTTCAACGAGACTTCCTCCTCGCGTCGGATTTGCTCGCTTCTCGTATCGACAAGGAATTGCAGGAGGTAGATTTCCTTTTCGAGGTTCTCCAACATGATTTTCTGCGGCTCGGCGTTGGGTTGCTCCATGTCATAGACCCAAAACTCGCGGAAGTTGCAGGTCACAATCCAGCGCGGAGCCATCGACAGCGGCAGTCCGGCGGCATAGCGACGCGCCTGCTGGTAAGGCGTGAGTTCCGTGCCGTCGCTTTGCCTGGCTTTGGCCGAAAGGTCGATGTGCGAGCCTTTCTGCTCAATCAGCACCTTGGTTGGCGTGACGTAGCCATCGATGAAGTCGGCCCCTTTTTCCTTGGTGATGGTCTTGACGGGAATCTCGAACTGCATCGTCTTGGTGGGGTCGTCCACGCCAAAGACGTTGTGGAGCAAGTCGAGCCAAAAGCGTTGCGTTTCGCCTTTCTCGTAGCCTTTGCCTTGCCATGTTTCGGCGAATCGTCGTGCGGCTTTCTGTTGTGCAATCGGGTTCATATCTCAGGGCTTCGCCATTCGGCTGCAAATTTAATCATTTTTCCGGTAACTCTTTTACTTCCACATCCTCGGCTGCTTGAAGGTAATCCGAAGCCTTAGCTGACGAAACCACGCTGTGGCCGAGTTCCTTTTCAAGGTCTTTTCGGGCGTTTTTGGCGATGCGGCCTCCAGCTTGGGCGGTCTGTTGGCTTTCGCCGAAGCCTTTGGGGTTGCGTTGGCGCGATATTTCGGTAGTGGCAACTTCTGCTAAAGTGTTGAGTGCCAGTTCGATGTTGGTCATATTGTCGCGTAGGTTCTCCTTGGTGAGACCTTTGTATTGCTTGTATTCGCCTGTGGTCATGCCGCTCCACGCCTTGGTGAGGACATTGGTCAGTACGGCGAAGTCTTTGGGTTCGTGGATGCCTGAGCGTTCCCACTCGTCGGTGAGTTCCTTGCGCATCTTGATGGATTTCATGCGCTCGTTAATCCAGCGGTCGCTGTAGCCTTGCCGGCGATAGTCCTCCACGGCCATCTGGAACGTGAGTTCGGGGTCAATCATCTGGTCGATACGCTGTACGCCGACTTGGGCGAGCCAGCGTTTCAACGGTTCAGCCTTTGGCGAAGGTATTGATTGGATAATTCGGAAAACTTCTTCTAAATCAGCGACATCGGTCAAACGCTTTTTGCCGTCTTGTGAGGGCAATTTCAACTGTCCCAAATTTTGGGACGTTTCATCTCCTTCCGCTTTCAGTTTGGCTTTCAATGCACTCCAGTATTTTCTTGGGCGAGGGCTTTCCGTAAGTACTTGCACGATGTCCACCACCGAGAAATAGTATTTCTCCTGTTCCGCGTCCCAAACGACGCGAACTTGTTTGTTCTCAAAGAGTTGTATTGCGAAATTCTGTTCCATAGTAGTAATGATAGTTTGTCGTTCCGTATGTTTTTCACGGGGGGTACAAATTGTACTCCTCATAAAATTAGGGTTGTGTGCTATTTAATGCGTTCTTCATCGCCTCCTCCAAAACCTCCGTTGCCTTGCCCCAGTCGTAAACCCTGTTCGTGAAGTCGAAGCCTGCTTGGGCGAGGCGGTCGGCTTTTTCCTTGTCGGTCAATAGGGTGACGATGTGCCGCGCCATCTCCTCGGCGTTGCTGCCCACAAGGATTTCCTCGTCGGGCTTCGCACCAAGCGAGGCGTTGGCCAAGGGCGACGTGATGGCGGGCAGCCGCATCGACATAGCCTCCAAGAGCTTGTTTTGCAGCCCCGTGCCGATGCGCATGGGCGCGATGAAGACGCGACTTTCGGCGTAGGCCGTGCGGATGTCGTCGAGCCAGCCGCTGACGACGATGCGTTCCGAGGCGCATTTCTTCACCTTCGGGTCGGGAGTGGCGCCGGCGATGTAGAGCCTCACGTCGGGCAGGGTCTTCCACACGATGGGCAGGATCTCGTTGGCCAAATAGTCAACGGCGTTCACGTTGGGCGCGTAGCTCATGTTGCCCGTGAAGACGAGGTCGTATCTCTTCTCGCGTTCCGTCGGCTTGAAGAAGTCGTGGTCGACGCCGTTGGGGATGATGAGGATCTCGTCGCGCCGCTCGTGCGGGAACAAGGCGCGGTCGGGTTCGCTGATGATGGTCTTCACATCGAAGTCCTCAAAGATGGCGGCTTCGTAGCGGGCCAAGCGGCGGTACTCCATAGTATATATAGGTCGCGTGGCGAAAGAGGCTACGTCGGCCCTGCGTTTCATGCCGTAGGAGAAAATGTCTTGATAGTCAATGGCTTTCGGGGTGTCCTTGTGCCTGATGTATTCCGCCACGCGCAGCAGCTGGCCGTAAAGCATGTCGGGCTGGTGCTTTTCGATGAGTTGGTTGACTTTCTTGGCGGCCTTGCGGTTGTAGAAGTAGCCGCACTGCATGGGCAGTCCTTTGAAGAAGGCGCGAACCAACCCCAAAATAATCTGCAACTTGTTGATTTTGATAAAGTTGATAGACTGACAATAAGGTTGCAAGGCGTGGAAAGCGTCCTGTTCGTTGACCTTCGGGTTGTCGTTCAAGGCGCAAAGGACGATTTCGTTATGTTTCGCGAGCTGCTTTATCTGGTTGAAAGCCCGCAACTTGTCGCCTTTCTCAAGCGGGTAAGGGACGCGGGGCAATAGGACGAAAATCTTCATCTCGTTGGATTTAGGGAGCAAAGATAAGAAAATTATAGGAAACTAATCTTGCTTCCGGGACGAATCTGTTCGTAGAACATCAGCAATCGGGCAATGATCTTCCGGTTGTCGTAGGTCTCTTCGACGAGTCGTCGGGCGGCCTTGCCCATCTCCTCGGCCAACTGCGGGTTCTCGTTGATGCGTCGGATGGATTCCACCATCTTGGCCTTGTTTTCGGCGATGACGAGGTTGACATCTTCGTCATACAGGATGCCCTCGGCACCGACTCTCGTGGTGATGACGGCCTTGCCCATGGCCATCGACTCGATGATCTTGATGCGGATGCCGCTGCCCGAGAGCAAAGGCACGATGGCCACGTCGTGGTGGGCCACAAACGCCTTCGCGTTGGGCACCTCGCCGACGACGTCGACATGCGGGTCTTTCAGCTCGGTGAGCCATTCGGGCATGTTGCGACCGGCCAAGTGATAGACGAATTCGGGCACTTTCTCCACCGTCTTGGGCATCACCTCGTCGATGAACCAGCGGATGCCTTCCTCGTTGGGCATCCAGTTCATGGAGCCGATGTGGTAGAACTTGGGTCGGCCTTCAATCTCATATTTCGGCGTAAACTCCTCAGGATAAACGCCATACGGGATGTCGATGACGGGCTTCGAGCAGTATTTCCTGAAGAAGG
>CALFIT010000082.1 GCA_937877465.1 uncultured Bacteroidales bacterium
CTGAAAGAGAACGGCTACCGTCCCGAAATCTGCTTCACCTCCTACCTGAAGCGTGCCATCAAGACCTTGAACCTCGCCCTCGAAGCGATGGACATGGACTGGCTGCCCGTCTACAAGAGCTGGCGGCTCAACGAGAAGTCGTATGGCCTGCTGCAAGGCTTGGACAAGAAGGCGACCGCCGAGAAATACGGCGACGAGCAAGTGCGCCTGTGGCGCCGCGCCTTCGACGTGCGTCCGCCCGCGCTCGACATGAACGACCCCAAGAGTCCGCGCATGGACCCGCGCTATGCCGAGCTCACCGACGAGCAGATTCCGCTCACCGAAGCTCTCTGCGACACCATCGAGCGTGTGATGCCTTACTACGAGAACAACATCATGAAGGCCTTCGAGACCCACGACCAAGTGCTTGTGGTGGCCCACGGCAACAGCCTGCGCGGTGTGGTGAAGGTGCTGAAAGGCATGGGCAACGACGAAATCATCGCCTTCAACATCCCGACGGGCATCCCTTACGTCTTCGAGTTCGACGACGACATGAAGCTCCAAAAGGACTTCTTCCTCGGCGACCCCGAAAAAGTGGCCGCGCTGATGGCCGCCGTCGCCAACCAAGGCAAAGCGAAGTAAGTTGTCAGTTACCAGTTACCAGTTGTCAGTTACCAGTTGTCGGTTCGATTTAACTGCTAACTGACAACTGCAAACTGCAAACTACTAACTGACAACTGCAAACTGCAAACTGCTTAGAAAACATAGTTGAACCCGACGAAGGCCTTCAGTTTCTCGCCATCGCGTTTGTCGAGGGCCTTGCCCAAATCGACGGAAACGACTAAGTTGCGGTTCATGATGAGCTTGAGGCCAAGGCCGGCGCTGGTGTGGATGCCTTCTTTGTCGCCGCTGTAATACACCGGTTCGGCATCGGGAAGCAGGTCGAGCAGGGCTTCCGCGTTCTTCATTTCTTCCTCGCGGAAAGGTTGTATCACCGCGCCCGCATCGAAGAAGGGATTCAAGGCCACTTGCCAGTTTTGGTTGATGAACTTGAAGCCCACGATGCGCCAACGCAGCTCCACATTGCCGAAAGCGAAGCCCTCGCCAAGCACGCCGTTGCGGTTGACGCCGCGCATGGTCACTGAGCCGCCCAAGCCCTCGGTGTACATCTTCTGGAAGAACATGGTGTTCAGGTTGTTGATCATGTACCAAGGCGTGTTGCCGACGATGCGGTGTTGCAATCCCAAACGATAGGCAAAGGTGAGCTTGTCGCGATAAACGGGGACATAATGCCGCCACAACACGGTCTCGCTCAGGTTGTTGTAGCCGTTGTTGCCGCCCAACCAGTCCGTGGAGCCTACAAAAGTGTATTCGGCATAGATGCCCCGCGTGGGGTCGCTGTTGTGGTCGCGACTGTCGTACACCACGCCGAGGCGCAGTTGCGTGGTGCTGCCGCCCTGTGCTTCGTCCTCCTTGATGATGCCAGCGTTCTTATAGTTTTCGTACAAAGTCACTTGGCCTTCATATCCTTCCAAGTTGATACGGTCGACTTTGGTGTTGTAATAGGCCAAGCCCGCCGTCCAATAGAGGTTCGGGACATTGAAGAACGGCCTTTGCATACTGCCCACAAAGCGGAATTGGTTGCGGTTGATGAAGTGGTAGCCGCTCTTGACGTCTTCAAGGCTCGCGTATGGGTCGAAAGTGCTGGCTTCGAAGCCGTTGAAGCCGAAGAACTCGTATTTCTTGGCGTAGAAATAGGTCACGTCGAAGAAGAGTTTCGTGTTTTTGACGACATACGGGAGGTCGCTATAGAAACGGAACACGCCCGAGCCTTTCGTGTAGCGCGAGGCCTCCACGTTGAACTTGTAGTTATATCGCGGATAGCGTGAGCCGTCGCCGTAGTTGAAGATGTCGCAGCACACGCCGTACTGGAAGCCCAGGTCGGCATCGTAGCCCACCACGGGCAGCGGGCCGAAGTTCCAGCCTTTCTTGATGATTTCGCCCTTTTCGTTGTAGGTCTTTTCTTTCTTGGCTTTCTTGGGTTTGTCTTGCGCAAAACCGCCCACCGCCAACAGCAGGGCGAGCATGAGGAGGAGATGTTTTTTCATAATTGTTTCATTTGATGTAATTTGCAAAAATAGGTTTTTTATGCAAGCCTCAAACAAAATTGTGCTATTTTTGCACCCTAACTCAAAATACAGATATGACTTTCATTGAACTGCTGCTGATTGCCATCGGCCTTTCGATGGATGCCTTCTCGGTGTCTGTCTGCAAAGGCTTGACCACCAAGCGTTTCTCGTGGCGCATGGCCTTGACCTGCGGCCTGTGGTTTGGCTTCTTCCAAGCCTTGATGCCCGTCATCGGCTATTTCTTGGGCGTTCAGTTCCAGCATCTTATCGAATCCATCGACCACTGGATTGCCTTTGGCTTGCTCCTGCTGATTGGCGCCAACATGATTCGCGAGGCCTTGTCGAAAGGCGACGGTCACGAGCACAACGGCGCACTCGACATGAAGACGATGTTCCTCTTGGCCATCGCCACCAGCATCGACGCTTTGGCGGTGGGCGTTTCGTTTGCCTGCATCCAAGTGGAGCTGTGGTCGTCGGTGGCGGTCATTGGCTTGACGACCTTTGTTTTCTCGGTTTTGGGCGTGAAA
Organism: uncultured Bacteroidales bacterium; assembly: GCA_937877465.1. Classification (GTDB taxonomy): domain Bacteria; phylum Bacteroidota; class Bacteroidia; order Bacteroidales; family F082; genus Limimorpha. The sequence goes on from CALFIT010000082.1 coordinate 2,636, forward strand.
ATCGGCAATGTCTTCGGCGCAAAGTTTGAGAAATCGGCTGGCATTTTAGGTGGCATCATATTGATTATCATAGGATTGAAGATATTGTTGGAACATTTGGGCGTGCTGTCTTTTTGACATGGGCGAAAAAAACTGACCCATAAATGGCACACCATATCAAAATAATGTGTAATTTTGCAGCGCAAAACGGTTCGGGATGTAGCGCAGCCCGGTAGCGCGCTTCGTTCGGGACGAAGAGGCCGCAAGTTCGAATCTTGTCATCCCGACTTTGTCAAAGCCAGCTTGAGTTTCAGGCTGGTTTTTTTAATGCGAGGCTTTTCTGCCGCTTTGCGTCATTGCGAGGAGGAACGACGAAGCAATCCAGGTCAAGAGCTTTTTATCTGGACTGCTTCGTGCCTCGCAGTGACGCGAAGCGACGACGAGTCTGAAACAAATAAGGTATGAAGCAGAACATCGAAATCATGGCTCCAGTGGGCTCCTACGAAGCCTTGGCAGCCGCCATACAAGCCGGTGCTGGCAGCGTCTATTTCGGCATCGGCAAACTCAACATGCGCTCACGCTCGGCGAAGAACTTCACCCTCGACGACCTGCGCCAAATCGCCGAAACCTGCAACGAAAACGGCGTAAAGAGCTATGTCACAGTAAATACGGTCATCTATGACGAGGAAATGGAGGAGATGCGCCAGCTGCTTGACGCGATTAAGGCCAACGGCATCTCGGCCATCATCGCCTCCGACCAAAGCGTCATCCAATACGCCCGAAAAATCGGCATCGAGGTCCACATGTCGACGCAATGCAACATCACCAATTTGGAGGCCGTGCGCTACTATTCCAAGTTCGCCGACGTGATGGTGACCGCCCGCGAGCTGAACATCGACCAAGTGCGGCACATCACCGAGCAGATTGAGAAACAGCAGATTCGCGGGCCAAAGGGCGACTTGGTGCGCATCGAGGTGTTTTGCCACGGGGCGTTGTGCATGGCCATTTCGGGCAAATGCAACCTGAGCCAGGACCTCTACAACTCCTCTTCTAACCGTGGCGCCTGCCTGCAACTGTGCAGACGCAGTTACGACGTGCGCGAACGCGAGGAAGGCTACGAACTGATGCTCGACAACGAATACATTATGTCGCCCAAAGACTTGTGTACGTTGCCTTTCTTGGACAAGGTTTTGGATGCTGGAGTAGAAGTTTTGAAAATCGAAGGGCGGGGTCGCTCGCCGGAATATACCAAGGTGACGGTGCAGGTCTATAGCGAGGCCATACAAGCCATCAGGGAAGGCACATTTACGCAAGAAAGAATCGATGCTTGGATGGAGCGGCTGAAAAGCGTCTATAACCGTGGTTTTTGGGACGGCTATTATTTGGGTCGGAGGACTTTCGAGTGGTCGGAGAAATACGGCTCACAAGCCACCCAGACCAAGGAATACATCGGGCTTGTCACCAACTATTACAGCAAGTTGGGCGTGGCCGAAATCCGCATGGACAGCGGCGAACTCAGCCTCGGCGACCCAATTATGGTCATCGGCCCGACGACGGGCGTCTACGAGGACACGCTCAGCGAAATCCGCGTCGATCTGGACAATGTCGAAAAGACCGCCAAGGGCGAGTTGTGCTCCATTCCCGTGAAGTCGTTGGTGCGGCGCGGGGACAAAATCTATAAGGTAGTTAATAATTGACACGCTTCGCGTCATTGCGAGGAACGAAGCAATCCAGAAAAATGACTATTTGACTATGCAAAACTTCAACCTACATACCCACAGCATTTACAGCGACGGCAAGTCGCAGCCGCGCGAAATCGTGGAAGAGGCTGTCCGTCAGGGCTTGACAACACTCGGCTTCTCGGAGCACAGCCCTCTGCCTTTCGACAACAATTTCTCCGTCAAGGCCGCCGACATGCCGCGTTATGTGGCCGAAATCGCCCAGTTGAAAGCAGAATTCAAAGACAAAATCGACCTTTACTGCGCCTTGGAAGCTGATTACGTCACAGGCGTTTCGGAGCCTTTCGCCGTGACCAAGGAGAAGTATCACCTTGATTATCTGATTGGTGGGGTGCATTTGGTGGGACAATCCGCCAATCCTGATGAAATCTGGTTCATCGACGGGCCGAAGTGGGAGGTCTACGACGAAGGCTTGCAAAAGTTCTTCGATGGCGACATCCGTCGGGCCGTGCGCCGATTCTATGAGCAGTCGAACGAAATGATTGAAAACGAGCAGTTTGACATCATCGCCCATTTCGACAAAATCAAGATGCACAACCGCGAAAGGTATTTCCACGAAGACGAGCCTTGGTACCGCAAACTCGCCCTCGAAACCCTCGACCTCATTCGCGAGAAAGGTCTCGTGATGGAGGTGAACACGCGCGGCATCTACAAGAAACGCTACAACGGCTTCTATCCCTCGCCTTGGCTGATGGAGGAGGCATGCAAGATGGGCGTTCCCGCCATCATCTCCGCTGATGCGCACCACTTCAGCGAAATCACCTTGGAGTTTGCCGCCGCCGAGGAAGCCCTGCGCAAGGCTGGCTATCGCAATGTGGTGAATTTCAAGAATGGGCAATGGGTTGAAGTGGCGATTTCTTGAAAAATATGCATCTTCACCTCAAAAAAGTGCCAAAAAATATGCATTATTTTTGCATATTTTTCTAATTTTGCAGTTTCTCAACACTTTAAGAAGATGCTAAAAAGAAAGATGACAGACCACCTTTTGGAGTGGAAAAACACCAAAGACAAGGAATGTTTGCTCGTAAAAGGGGCGAGGCAAATCGGGAAAACCTTTATCATTGAGGACTTTGCGCGAAAGCATTACAAACATTTCGTGGAAATCAATTTTGAGCAACACCCCGAAATGAAAGCCATTTTCGACGGAAGCCTCTCCGTTCCCGAACTGATTCAAAGAATCACTTTGTACCTGCCAGATGCAGAGTTTGTGCCGAATGAAACGCTGCTCTTCTTGGACGAGATTCAATCCTGTCCACAGGCTCGCACTTCGCTGAAATTCTGGGCAATAGACAATCAATATGATGTGATTGCCACTGGTTCACTTTTGGGCATTAATTATAAAGAGGTGTCGTCGTATCCCGTTGGCTATGAGCGACAGATGGATATGTTTTCGCTTGATTTTGAGGAGTTTTTGTGGGCGTTGGGTGTCAGGGAAAACTTAATTGACGGTTTGCGTGGACATTTCATTTCGGGTGAAGCTATTGATTCGGTGATTCATGAAAAGATGATGACCTATCTGCGTGAGTATATGGCAGTTGGTGGTATGCCAGCGGTAGTCAACAAGTTTATTGAGACGCACAATTTCAACCTTGTCCATTCTGAACAAAGCAAAATATTGGCAGACTATTTGAATGACATTGCCAAGTACGCTCCAACTGCCGACAAGCCCAAGGCACGCAACTGCTATCTTTCCATTCCTTCGCAATTGGCAAAGGAAAACACAAAATTCCAGTATTCGGTGGTGGAAAAGAAAGGTACGGCACGGAAGTTCGCCAACAGCCTCGACTGGCTGCGCGATGCCAATCTGATTGCCTTTTGCCACAATGTCTCCACGGTGGAGTTCCCTTTGGCAGCATACGCCAAGCCCGACCAATTTCGGATTTATGTTTCCGATATTGGTTTGTTGGTTGCAATGTATGGCTTCGAGATGAAACGTGCCATTGTTGACGACACCCTGTCAGGCCATGCCAAAGGTGGTATTTATGAAAACCTAATGGCGGATTTCCTGCTGAAAAAGGGCTTGCCGTTGTATTATTACTGCAAGGAAAACAACTCGGTGGAGGTTGAGTTTCTCATCGAGCGCAATGCAAAACCGGTGCCCATCGAAGTGAAATCCAAACGAGGAACGACCACTTCGCTGAATACCGTTTTGGACAAACCCAACATCGAAATGGGCTATAAATTTGGCTCTGGCAATGTGGGTATTGAGGGCAAAAAAACAACATTGCCACTGTTTATGGCAATGTTTGTTTCGTGAAAAATATGCATTTCTACCCCCAAAAAGTGCCGAAAAATATGCATTATTTTTGCATATTTTTCATAACTTCAAGTAGTTCAATACATTAGTTTCGATTCGTTTCAAGAGGTCTTCCGAATCAGGGGCCTTCTCGAAACGGTGTCCCGTCACCTTCTCGTAAAGCTCGATGTAGCGTTCCGAAACGCTGTTCACGTATTCGGGTGTCATTTCGGGCACCTGTTGGCCTTCCTTGCCTTGGAAGCCGTTGGCCATCAGCCACTCGCGCACGAACTCCTTCGAAAGCTGCACCTGCGGCTCGCCCTTGGCGAAGCGTTCCTCGTACTGGTCGGCGATGAAATAGCGCGACGAGTCGGGCGTGTGGATTTCGTCCATCAGCACGATTTGGTCGCCAATCTTGCCGAACTCGTATTTGGTGTCGACGAGGATCAAGCCCTGCTTGGCGGCTATCTCGGTGCCGCGTTGGAAGAGCTTGCGGGTGATGTCCTCAATCTGGGCATAGTCCTTCTCGCTGATAAGACCTTTGGCGATGATTTCCTCACGTGAGATGTCCTCGTCGTGGCCTTCCTCGGCCTTGGTGGTCGGGGTGATGATGGGCTCGGCGAAGCGTTGGTGCTCCTTCATGCCGTCGGGAATCGGCACGCCGCAGATGGTGTGCTGCCCGCTCTTGTAGGTGCGCCACGAGCTGCCCGTCAAATAACCTCTAATGATCATCTCGATGGGGAAGGGCTTGCAGAGGCGACCCACGGTGACCATCGGGTCGGGGGTGGCGAGCTTCCAGTTGGGGACGATGTCGGCGGTGGCATCGAGGAACATGGCGGCTATCTGGTTGAGTACCTGACCTTTATAGGGAATGCCCTTAGGCAGGATGACGTCGAAAGCCGAGATGCGGTCGGTGGCGACCATCACCATGTATTCGTCGTTGATGAAATAACAGTCGCGGACTTTGCCGTGATAGACCTTGGTCTGGCCTGGGAAATGGTAATCTGTCTTGGTTAAAGCGTTCATTTTTATGGATTTATGTTTGTGTTCTTTCCGTATTTGGTGCATCCCTACGGGATGCTGTTGGTTTATTATGTTGTTGTTTTACAGAGCGTTACATCCCTACGGGATGCTGTTGGATCCATTGGTTGTTTTGTTGAGCATTGCGTCCATTGGGATGTTTCCCGTAGGGAAACCCGTTCGGTAGAAAACAATGAACGGGTTTAGTTGCATCCCATCGGGATGCTCCAAAAAATCATTCGATGGGTTTGAAAATATATCGTTTGTCATATTCAATTCCAAATTTCTCCAAACAATCAATGTATTCTTCAGTAAATGTCTTTTTCCTATGGTGCTCCTCTTGGGTCTCAATGTATTTGCACACATTTGGAATTTGGCTTTTGCTATACGAAAAAGCACCGTACCCCTCTTGCCAAGAGAATTTTCCTCGGACCAAATGGTTGGCATTTATCCATGCCGATGAATCACGTTTCACCTCTTGCATAAGATGCGATAACGATTCAGTTGGACGAAAGCCAAACAAAATATGCACATGGTCACCCACACCGCCGATGGCAAGCACCTTGTGGCCGTTGTTTTGGATGATGGACACCATGTATTGATACAGCCTGTCCCTCCAGCTTTTATCTATCAACGAGAGTCTGTCTTGAACGGCAAAAACCGTGTGGATGTGGATTTGTGTGTATGTGTTTGGCATTGTCTTGTGTTTTGGCGCATCCCTACGGGATGCTGGTGGTTTATTTAGTTGATGTTACCGAACGTTACATCCCTACGGGATGCCGCTACCTGAAAGAAAAGGCTCCATTTCCAACAGGTAATGCACCAAATTTGTCATAAAAACCTTCTAATGCTTTACTTTCTAATGCTTTATTTGTCTCTCTACCTTGAGTATGCATGTAATATACCTTTCCTCCAAAAGAAATAATATAGTTGTATCTGCTATAAATCCAGCGACTATGGTCTTTCCAATGCTCTTTGGCAATTTTGTAATACTTAATATGCTCCTTTAAACGACGATGTAAATCATTTGACTTACCTATATAAATAATAGGAGAAACTCCTAATGGATACACAAACTTTTGTGTTGGACTCATAATGATGTAAATACCAGATTTATGTTGTATCGTATCTATCAATTCAGGTTCCTCAAACAAATCCACAGCGGTATATATCCTATCTTGAGGTCTTTTATACCCTAAGTAATTATTTAAAAACGTCAAATTTCTATTCATAACGCTTCGTTTGATTCATTCACTTCAAGATGTTTCTTATAAGCATTGATAATATCCGTCACCAATTTGTGGCGCACTACGTCCTTGTCGTCCAAATAGATGAATTCGATGCCTTTCACGTCCTTCAGGACTTCCATGGCTTGCGGCAGGCCCGATGGCGTCTTGGGCGGCAGGTCGATTTGGGTGATGTCGCCGGTGACGATGAACTTGGCCGAGCGTCCCATGCGGGTGAGGAACATCTTCAGCTGGCTGCGCGTGGCGTTCTGGGCCTCGTCGAGGATGACGAAGGCATGGTCCAAGGTGCGGCCGCGCATGAAGGCCAACGGCGCAATCTCGATGGTGTGGTCTTCAAGATAGCTGTCCAACTTGGCCGAGGGAATCATGTCGCGCAAGGCATCGTAGAGCGGTTGCAGATAGGGGTCGAGCTTGTCCTTGAGGTCGCCAGGGAGGAAGCCCAAATGTTCGTCGGCTTCGACGGCGGGACGGGTCAAGATGATTCTTCTCACCTGTTTGGCTTTCAGGGCGCGGACGGCCAAGGCCACGGCGGTGTAGGTCTTTCCCGTTCCGGCGGGACCGATGGCGAAGACGAGGTCTTTCTGCTCCGAGGCGGTCACCATGCGCTTCTGGTTGGCGGTGATGGCCTTGATGGGCACGCCGCTGCGCCCGAAGACCAACACGTCGCTTTCCGACATTTTCTGTTGCAGCTCGGTGTCGGTGGTGGCCATCATGATGTCCTCCACGTTTTGCGCGGTGAGTTTTCCGAAGCGTTCCAGTTGCATCATCAAGGTCTCGTAGCGGCTGACGAAATACTCGATTTCCTCGTCGTCGCCAATCACCTTTAGGAAGTCGCCGCGAGCGATGAGTTTCAGCTTGGGGAACATGCTTTTCACCAATTCCAAATACTTGTCGTTGGGGCCGTGAAGTTCCTTGGGGTCGACGTTTTCTATCTGAAGAATCTGCTCTGCCATGTCGTTTTATTTAGCTGCAAAGATAGACTATTTTTCAGAATGAAAAAAACGAATATTTTTTTCAAAAACCTGACGACAATTTGACATAAATGATATACCTTTGCAAAATCAATCACACAGCGACGGGAAACGATGGCAATTATCACATTAACAAGCGATTGGGGTACGAAGGATTATTACGCCGCAGCGGTAAAGGGCACGATTTTGTCGATGTTGCCGAATGCGACCATCGTTGACGTCACCCACGAGATAGAGCCTTTCAACGTCGCGCAGGCGGGGTTCACGCTGAAAAACTGCTACCGTTGCTTCCCTCCCGGAACGATCCACATCATTGCCGTCGACACGATCGAGTCGATGGAGTGCCCGCATGTGGTGGTGAAGGCCGAAGGACAGTATTTCATCTCCACCGACAACGGCATCTTCAGCCATGTCCTCGACGGGAAATGCGACGAGGCTTATTGCATCGACGTGCCTCAAGACTCCGACTTCTTCACTTTCGCCACACGCGACCGTTTCGCCAAGGTTGCCGTGATGATTGCCAACGGCGAGCCGCTGTCGAACATCGGCGCCCGACGCGAGCAGCTCAACCCGGGCGGCGCCTTCTGTGCCGTGGCCCGCGACAACACCATCGAAGGCGTGGTGATGCACATCGACTCCTACGACAACCTGATCACCAACATCTCCAAGGAACTCTTCGAACAGGAACGCCGTGGCCGCGACTTCACCATCCAAGTGAAAGGCGACCTCTATACCGTCGACGAGATTTCGGACAGCTATTTGGATGTCGACGTGGTCGATATGGTGGCCCTCTTCGGCACGCATGGCTTCCTCGAATTGGCCTTGAACAAGGCTAAGTTGGCCTCGCTGTGCGGCATCGAACACAAAGCGAACATCAAAGTGATTTTCTACGATGACGATTCGACACGGAAACAAAGTTTATTGTTCTGATTTCCAGATTTTTCCAACAACAAGCAACTGAAACACTTTCCAAAAGACGAGTCCTATTAGGATGCCTAATAGTGCTCCGCATAGGATGTCGCCAGGGTAGTGGTAGCCGATGTAGATGCGGCTATAACTCGAAACGAAAGCCCACAGCAACAGCACGATAGCCGTCCAAGGACGGAACCGCTTCAAGACGGGTATGAGGAAGGCCGCCAAGCCAAAAGTGTTGGCCGCGTGGGACGAAACGAAGCCGTATTGCCCGCCGGCCATGCCTTTTGGAAGATAGATTAAATCCTGAAAATCAGTGTTGTAGCATGGTCGTAGCCGATGAAACAGCGGCTTGCAGACATGCGCCGAAAGTTGGTCGGTGCAAAGCAGCAGCAACCCTACGGCCACGAAGACCCACCAGCAGCGTTTGCCGTAGTGCCTCACCGTCCAGTATATTAATAATAGGTATAGCGGCAGCCACACCCACATGTCGGTGACAAGCAGCATCGCCTTGTCCATCCATCCGGCGTGCAGGCCGTTGAGATAGAGGAAGAGGTCGGAGTCGAACGAGGATAGTGAGGGCATAAGCGTTTGGGTGTTTTTTTCTGGTGCAAAGATAGTTTTTTTCGCTGAAACCATCATGTTTTGTCCCAAAAAGTTGGAAAAAGTCAAGAAATCGCCTCAAAAAAGGTTGGAAAAATACACAAAATAAGCATATTTTTGGTTGGAAAACGCACAGAAATATGTATTTTTGCGGTTGGAAAAAAGCATTACATAATGATTAAACGCAAGATATACAACTATTTAGAAAATTTCTTCAAAAAGGATAAAAAAGCACTTCTTATTACTGGCGCTCGACAAGTGGGAAAAACCTATGCTATCCGCGAAGTCGGAAAGGCCTGCTTTAAGAATTTCGTTGAATTTAACTTTATTGAACAACCAAAACTGAAGGATGTTTTTGCCCATCCACAAAATGTCGAATCAATGTTGTTGCGACTTTCAGCTTTCACTGAGGCCAAGTTGGAAGCCGGCAAAACCTTGTTTTTTTTTGACGAGGTTCAGGAATGTCCCGAAGTTGTGACCGCCATCAAATTTCTTGTCGACGAAGGCAGCTTTCGTTACGCGATGAGCGGTTCATTATTGGGTGTGGAACTGAAAGACTTGCGAAGTGTGCCCGTTGGCTATATGGCCGAAAAAGAAATGACACCACTTGACTTTGAGGAATTTGCGATGGCTTTAGGCATGAGTGATGAGGTTATGGAACACTTGCAAAATTGTTATGCCCACAGGCAGCCCGTCGATTCCGTCGTTCACGACAAGATGATGGAACTGCTTCGTCTTTACCTCGTGATAGGCGGAATGCCCGCTGTGGTAGCCAAATATTTGGCCACAAACAACCTCCAGGTCATTCGTGACGAACAGGAGAGCATCATCAAGTTGTATCAAAGGGATATTAGCAAGTACGACTATGGCAACAAACTCTATATCAAAGAGATATTTGACGTGATTCCTTCAGAGCTGAATGCCAAAAACAAACGTTTCATTCTGAAATCACTACACGAAAGAGCCAACTTTGAACGCTACAAAAACAGTTTCCTTTGGCTTGCCGACGCTGGCGTTGCCTTGCCGACCTATAATGTCGAGGAACCGCGCATTCCTCTGAAGTTGAATGAGCAACGGAATCTGTTCAAATTGTTTCTCAATGACGTGGGGTTGCTGGCTTTTTTGTATTCACCTGATTTCCAAAGCAGCATTATTATTGGCGAAATGAATGGCAACTATGGTGCTGTTTTTGAGAACTTTGCGGCTCAAGAACTTCATGCACACGGCTATCCGTTGCATTATTTCAACAGCAAGAAACAGGGTGAGTTGGACTTTGTCATCGAAAGTGACAATAAGGTTGTTCCCATAGAGATTAAGTCGGGGAAGAACTACAAACGGCACAACGCCTTAGGCAACGTGATGGGCAACGTGGCCTATTCGGTAAAAGAAGGACTCGTTTTCGGCAATGGCAATGTTGAAGTCGACGGCAAAATCGTCTATTTGCCTATTTATTTGTTGATGTATCTTCGTCCGAAAGAGATAGAGAATCCTGTCTATGTTTTTCGCCCCATGTGATCACCAATCCTCCTCCTCGTCCCCCTTGTTCAGCGTCAGCCAGATGAGGTCTTTCAGTTCGTCGATGCCTTGCTGGGCCACGGAGCTGATGAAGACGTGCGGCACTTTCGCGGGCAGTTGCTTCTTGATGTCGTTGATGCGGTCGTCGTCAACGAGGTCGCACTTCGTGATGGCCAAGATGCGGTCTTTGTCCATCAGCTCAGGGTTGTATTTCTTCAACTCGTTGAGCAGGATGTCGTATTCCGCCTTCACGTCGTCGGTGTTGGCAGGCACCATGAAGAGCAGGGTCGAGTTTCTTTCGATATGCCTCAAAAACCTGATTCCCAATCCTTTGCCTTCCGCCGCACCTTCGATGATGCCGGGGATGTCGGCCATGACGAAGCTGCGATGCCCACGGTATTTGACGATGCCGAGGTTGGGCACCAACGTGGTGAAAGGATAGTCGGCGATTTCGGGCTTGGCCGCCGACACCACCGACAGCAGCGTCGACTTGCCCGCGTTGGGGAAGCCCACCAAACCCACGTCGGCCAACAGCTTGAGTTCCAAGGTAATCCACTCCTCTTGGTTGGGTTCGCCGGGTTGGGCGAACTTGGGTGCTTGCAGGGTGGCCGTCTTGAAGAAGGCGTTGCCTTTGCCGCCGCGACCGCCTTTGAGCAGCACGACCTCTTGCTTGTCCTCGGTGATTTCGCCCATCAGCGTGTGGTCGTCGGCACGATAGGCCACCGTACCCAACGGCACGTCGATGTAGACGTTGTCGCCGGCGGCACCCGTCAGTTGGTTCTTGCCACCGGGCACGCCGTCGCCGGCAAACAGGTGCTTGGTGTAGCGCAGGTGGAGCAAGGTCCAGAGCTGGGCGTTGCCGCGCATGACGACGTCGCCGCCGCGACCGCCGTCGCCGCCGTCGGGACCGCCTTTGGGGATGTATTTCTCGCGGCGGAAGTGCAGCGAACCCGCGCCGCCCTTGCCTGAGCGACAGAAAATCTTCACATAGTCAACAAAGTTTGAAGTCATAGTATTGTTTGTTTGACTCGGGACTTCGGGACGCGGGACACGAGACCTTTTTCGTCCCGCGTCTCGTGTCTCGCAGTCTCGTGTCTTATTATTTATTAAAATTCGTCAATGTATTCAATGCTTTCATTGTCGTCCGACTGCCAGCAGTTGAAGTCCAAGTCGACGCCGGGGGCGTAAGGCTTGGGGAAGTCGCCCTTGCTGACGTTCAGGTTCTTGTCGGCATAGACTTTCTTCATGTAGATGGCCCAAATCGGCAGGGCGGTGTGCGAGCCTTGGCCGAGCTTGGTGGAGCGGAAGTGTACGCTGCGGTCTTCGGCACCCACCCAAACGCCCGTGGTGAGGTCGGGGGTGATGCCCATGAAGTAGCCGTCGCTGTTTTTCTGTGTCGTCCCCGTCTTGCCCGCGATGGGGTTGGTGAGGCCATACAAGGAACGCAGGCGGATGCCCGTGCCGCTTTGCACCACGCCTTTCATCAGTTCCACCATCTTGTAGGCCGTCAGCTCGCTCATGGCTTCCGACTCCTCGGGGCTGAAGCGTTGGATGACGTTGCCGTTCTTGTCCTCGATGCGGGTGATGAACATCGGCTTGATGTAGACGCCTTGGTTGGCGAAGGTGCTCATGGCGCCCACCATCTCGATGAGCTTCAGGTCGCACACGCCGAGGCAGATGGCGGGAACCGCGTCGATGGGCGACTCCACGCCCATGCGTCGGGCTTGGGCGATGACGGCGTTGGGGCCGAACTGGTTCATCAGGTAGGCCGAGATCCAGTTGTTCGACTGCGCCAAAGCGTATTTCAAGGTGATTTCCTCGCCTACGCGACCGCCTGAGTTGCCTGGCGACCACACCCTGCCGTCTTCCAACTGGATGTTGTACTTGATGTTCGGTATCTTGGTGCAAGGCGTGTATTCGCCTTCCTGCATGGCCAACGAATAGAGGAACGGCTTGAAGGTGGAGCCTACCTGACGGCGGGCTTGCGTGACGTGGTCGTACTTGAAGAAACGGTAGTCCAAGCCGCCGACGTAGGCCTTCACATGGCCCGTGTGCGACTCGATGGAGATGAGGCTGGCTTGCAGGAACCACTTGTAGTAGCGGATGGAGTCCATCGGCGTCATGAAGGTGTCGATGGGCCCGTCCCACGAGAAGACGGTCATCCGCACGGGGCGGTTAAACTCGGCCTTGATGGAGTCTTCGGGCACGCCTTCGTTCTTGAGGGTACGGTAGCGCTCGGTGCGCTTCATCGACGTCTCCATGATGTGGTCGATCTCGTCGGCGCTCACGTTGGAGAACGGCGCGTTTCTCTGGCCTTTCCAGTGCCTGTAGAACATCGGCTGCAGCTCCTTGCCCATGAATTCCTTGACGGCTTCCTCGGCATAGCGTTGCATCCGCGAGTCGATGGTGGTGTAGATGCGCAAGCCGTCGCGGTAGATGTTGTAGGGCGTGCCGTCGGGACGGGTGGTGTTTTTGGCCCAGTCGGTCAGCTCGCCTCTCAGGAACTCGCGGAAGTAGGTGGCCTGGCCGCTGTTGTGGTCCTTGATGCTGAAGTGCGTCATGTCGATGGGGATCAGCGAGACGGAGTCGCATTCGGCTTGGGTGATGTAACCGTTGTCGGCCATCTTCTGGAGCACGAGGTTGCGGCGTCCCATCGAGCGCTCGGGGTTGCGCACGGGGCTGTAGCGCGTCGGCGCGTTGACTACGCCGGCCATCAGGGCGCATTCCTCGAGGGTCATCTCCTTGGGCTTCTTGTCGAAGAAGGTGCTGGCCGCCGACCGGATGCCGTAGGCGTTGTGGCCAAAGGCCACGGTGTTGAGATACATGGCGATGATCTCCTCCTTCGAGTAGTTGTGCTCCAACTTGGTGGCCGTGATCCACTCCTGGAACTTGCGGAGCACGAGCTTGGGCTTGCTCAGGTTCTCGCCACGGGGGAAGAGGTTCTTGGCCAACTGCTGCGTGATGGTGGAGCCGCCGCCTTTGTTCTTCCCGGTCAGCACGCCGAAGGCCACACGAAACAGGGCCCGCTCGTCGATGCCCGAGTGTTCCATGAAGCGCTCGTCCTCGATGCTGACGAGGGCTTCGGGCATGTAGTGCGACAGCTCGGCATACCGCACATTGGAACGGTTCTCGATATAATAGGAACCCAACAGCTTGCCGTCGGCAGAGTAAATCTCCGTGGCCAAATTGGTGCGCGGGTTCTCCAACTCCTCGAAGGAAGGCATGGTGCCAAAGAGTCCCTTCGCGACGCAAAAGAAGAACAACACAATCAATAGCAACAGCACCCCGAAGACCTTCCAGAGGTTCTTGATGGCTTTGTTGGCGCTCGGCTTTTGCTTCGTCTTTTTCTGGTTGTCACTCATATATCATTGTTTTTCGATGTATAGTCCGATGTCGGAGATGCCATGCAAGACGGGCTCGCGCATGGCTTGCTCGATCTCGAAGTGGTAGGTGCCCTCAAGCGGAAACCGCAGCCCCGTGTTGAGGGGCACGAGCAGGTCTCTCATGCTGCCGCTGCTCTTGCCGATCCAGCGGCCTTCCGTCGTGGCCAAGGTGCATTCTATCGTGTCGTGCGTGACGTTGCCGTTGGGCATCCGCGTGTGGAGGAAGACGAAG
>CALFIT010000083.1 GCA_937877465.1 uncultured Bacteroidales bacterium
GATGACCGAAAGTCCATGTCACTTGGTAGCCATTACCCTCCATGTAACCTTCATGGGAAGTGTTGGCTCCCAGCACTTTGGCGATGTCGCGGGCGACGCTCGGTTTTTCGGCGATACAGACGATCATTTTTCAGTTGGCAGTTGGCAGTTGACAGTTAGCAGTTGTTCAGTTGGTAGTTGTTTCAAATTACGGGGTTATTTACTGTTCATTTCCAATTCGGCCACAGTTCGGTCAACCACTTCCTGAATCTGATATGTGGCAACCCCAAGCGGACGATCGATGCCACGAAACGACCATTCCACAATTGTCTTATCCTTTGATTTACAAATAATAAGCCCAATTGAAGGATTATCGTCATCACCTTTCAACAATTCATCCGCTGCGCTGACATAGAAATTGATTTTTCCAGCAAATTCAGGAATAAATTTGGCAGCCTTCAACTCAATCACTACATAGCATTTCAATCGGACATGATAGAACAACAAATCAGGGAAAAACGTTTGACCACCTGGCATTTTAAGCTCCATTTGACGACCAACATAAGCGAATCCTTGCCCAAGTTCAAGCAAGAAGCGGGTAATATTTCTCGACAAAGCTTCTTCCAATTCCTTTTCATCATGTTCTTTTCTTAGGCCCAAAAAGCCCATGTCGTATTGGTCTTTGAGTATTTCTTGCGCCAATTCGCCTTGCAATTCCGGTAATGTAGACGAAAAGTTTGTTATTGCATTACCTTGATTTTCAAATAGTTTTGCGGAAATTTGCCCTTCCAACATACTTCTTGACCAGCCTTCATCGATGGTCTTTGCGATATAAAAGGCAGCAGATTCCAACGATTCGCATCTCGAAAAAATCTCGACATGATGATACCAAGGAACAAGGCCAAACTGTTGTGGCATTTCCAAAAGGTCGGCAGGTTGCTGACTTTTTCCAACCATAGGAAAAAGGTCGGCAAGTTGCCGACATTTTTCATCGACACCATTATTGTCTTGAATAATACCAGCAACCCGTTGATAATAAAACAGATACCATCTTTTCATGTATTTAACATTGGTGTCAGAAAAACCAGTCGTGTTGGGAAATGCCTCACGCATATCCAAGGCAAATTGCTTCACAACGCCACTTCCCCAACGGCTTTCTGCCTTCAATGCAACAAGGTCTCTTCCAACGCTCCAGTAAAACTCCAACATGGCACTATTCACACGAACAGCGGCTTTTATCTGGCTCTTGCGAAAACGCGCCTTGACTTCAGCAAGCCATTCAACATAACTTTTGTCTGGCGACATGCCATCACGAAACACAAACTCTGGTTTATTCATAACTTCCTATTTAACCGTCATTTTCATCAAAACCTCGGCGCGTTCCTTTTGCGCCACAAACCACACCAAGT
>CALFIT010000084.1 GCA_937877465.1 uncultured Bacteroidales bacterium
GCTCCACGCGATAGTTTATCTTGACGGGATTTGCCTTGAAATCAAACAGTTGTATTCTTGAGTTTATGCTGTCTGCGAGCCATGTAGCACCTTCGACATTCAGCTTTTTCACGCATGAAAAAAGGTCATGCTGTCCGCCTAAGCCAGGGTCTCCATAAAAGAGGGTTATCGTGTCGCACACGGGATAGGTGTAAGTCAGTTCCACATCAATCCCTGCATCGTTCCAACAAAGTTGGTAAGCGAAGTTCTCTTGTTTCTTCCCTCCGCAACCCGTCAAGGCAAAAGCAATGACGAAAATCTTGAATATCAAAATGTTATGTTTTTTCATAATGTGATTATTTAAATCCATATCTGTTTCATTAAAAAAGCTCCATTTCCCTGTCCAACAGGCTTACTTGCCGTGATGGTTTGACCACATCTGTGGGCAGCACCTCGCCTAAAAGCAGCGGTGAGTCGGGGTTGTGGCGGCGGTAGTTCTCCAAGGCTTTTTGGGGGTCTTTGTTGGCGTAGCAGTAGCGGCAGCCGTTGGGACAGCTGTTGTAGTCGCCCACGCCGCGACTCTCCATGCAGGCGCAGCCCGCCCGGTTGCCCTTGTGGGCCGTCTTCTTGAAACGCAGGCCCAACGCCTCGCTAAAAATCTCGGTCGTCATGCAGCCGCTCTTGTGGATGCCGAAACGTTCGTAGTCGCCGATGGTGGCGCAGGTTTGCAGATAAAGGCCGTAACGCTTCGCAATCGCGCCCAAACCTTCCGCCAAGCGCAGTTTGTCGTCCTCGCTAATGGGTTGCAGTTCAGGCATGTTGGTCTCCAATTTCTTGTACATCTCCACAAAGCTAAAGATGCAGCGGCTGACGTAGGGCGTCAGTTCACGCGCCATGCGGTCGAAGGTCTCAAAATGCCGCCCGATTGTGTATTTCGGCGTGAGCAGCACAGGGTCGTAGCGCCACGCGATTTTCTCCTTCCCGACTTGTGCCGCCAGCCGTTTCAGCGTCCCGATGCTTTGCGCGATGTCCGGCACACGTGGCTCAATGTCGGTGTCGTAGGCCGTGATGGTGTAGTGGTAATAGCAGTTGAAGCGGTCGCTGATTTCGTGCAGGCGGCTGAGGATGGGGCTGTAGTCCTTGGAGCAGAACACCACCATGTCGATGAGTTCCGGCGACAGCTCGATGCGGTTGATGGTGTTGGGAAACAAGGGGTTGCGCGACAGCATATAGCCCTCACGAAACCGGTTCAGCAGCCATTCGCTGTAGTATTGAACCGTATCGGTCCGTCCGCCTGTGTTGAGGATCATGGTAGGTTAGGGTGTTTTGACTTTGCAAAAATACTAAAAATACCAAGATGCGGAAAAAGTTCAAACGGATGGCGTAATGCTTTGCATATTTTTAGAGCGAAATAATCTCTTTGCTTGTGGTTTAATAGTCTTTTCTTGTGACCCTATAGTTCCAAGTCGAACAATTGAGTACTCCACCTTCAAGGGCTATTTCGTTGTAGTTGATGGTCTCAATAGTTTTATCAGGAAATATTCGCTTAAAGGTTTCTATGGCTTCGGCATCTCTATTACCCTCAACCTCAAAAACAGGAAGAATTATCAGATTGCCAACTTCAAGGTAGTTGACATATATTCCAATGGCGTTTTCAGGATGTTTTGAATCCTTATATCCATAAAAGAATGGCACATCGACATACTTTAGTTTCTTGTCTTTCAAAACTTTTTCCATGCCATTCGACCAGTATTTGTACTCTTCCGAACGATTATTCCCTAAAATGGTGTCACGGTCTATGAAACGAACCATACCATCGGCATGACCTGTATAATCACTCTTTTGTGCCGGAATGATGATAATCTCAGCCTCAAGCAAATCTGATAGCTCTTTGACGAGTTGCTCTTTGTCCGTGTATTCTGGATTTTCTGTAAAGATTCTGTCTGAAATAATTGCACGACCGGAGCAAAGTAAAACATTCCCGCCATCAAGATTGATATTCGAAAAAATGGGATTGAATCCATTTTCCCGACATACCTTTCTTACGTCAGAGCGTGAATCTTCCCACTCTTTTTGACCTTTCAGATATGAAGGGTCGTATCGAAACTGTATCAATTTTCCAGAATCGGTTTGGATTGGCATATAATCTCTGCACCATATATCCTTTGTTCCTTTCAGAAACGAGTATTTGACATTATGTTTTTCGAGAATTGCCGTCAATTTTTTGCAAGTTTCCGGGAATTTGCTCATTAACAATTCTGACATATAGACAATTTCATAGTCAATAGGTTTTTCTATGTGGATTTCCTCCTTCGCGACAGACTTTGACATTGATTCCACCTTGGCCAATTGTGTATTTTTCATGTCCCAATATTTCTTTCGTATTGACGGGTAGTCGCCATTCAAAAACATGACGCACAAATCTTTGGAGGGTTCCCAGTCGTTTTTCAAACACAAATCCATGAAAACCACCTCTTTGCCTCGCTTTCCTAACTCGAAACTGTTGATGTATTCAGTCGAAATGTGTTTGCCCAAAGGCAGAAGCATTATATTCATTTTTTTCAGGACTTTCCTATGAGCCTGTGTAGATAAACTGTTGTCAACCAGTTTTTTCATCAAATCACTAAGTTTGGGTTTCTTGACCCATCTAACGAATTGGATAATGACAGGTACGATACCAACTAATCCAATAATTGTTCCGATAATAAATTCTGTACTCATGTGGCTATTTATTTATATGTGAATCGTATTCTTCTTTAGATATTTTCTGAACATAATCTAAAACATCCAACTTAGAGGATGTCCTTTTTGTGCCATCCCAATCCACAAAAGTTATAATGCGACCATAACCACTCACCCAATAACTTGTTTCTATAATCCTATGCTTTTCATTTCCAACAATATAACTATTGTCTCTTGTTATTTTAATAGCTTTCACGAACAACGATGTATAATTTATTGAAGCATTGATATATACATATTCGGATGTGCATTGATACTTATCACCTCTATCTGTTTCAGTCCACTTAAAAGGCTTGTCCTTTTCAGGAAAAGCAAAAAGAATTAATCTGTCTTGATACCGCGTACTCCCAGTCATTCTATTTTGTCTAAGCTGAATATCTGAAATTACGGCATTCCCTTCTATTTGGTATCTATAAGTTGCTTTGGCTGACATCATCCCATAACCAATGTAAACTTCTTCTACGAGATAATTGTCATAAGCCTGAGATTCAAAGCCATACTGTGTTACAGATGATAGATTTCCATCAGCGTCTGGTGAAACGTACGTACGGAAACCGTATGGATAAACATAATCCTCAAAATTGTAGTCTTGAGCTTTGGTTGACATTTGGAACAGCAAGATTGCCGTCAAAAGAAAAAGTGTTTTTTTCATTTTTTTTTGGTTGCCTGTTTTATTCTGTCGGCTCTTCAGCGTTTTCATTCTGCCTACTCTACGATGCAGTTTTCGGCCTCCCTGCTCGATATTTCATTTGAGCAAGATGACCATGTTCCAAAATGGACAAAAATAAAGGCGTAAATCTTTCCGTTGATTGCCACTTATTTTGTAGGATGGTGTCTGGAAATACCTTGAAGTAAATAAGTGCGAAAGGTTCACGCCTACGCGCGAACTTTCAGCATCTCGTCCTCACTTCTAAAGGATTCGTTTTCCAGACTTTTCCTACAGAGAAACAAGAGCGTCAAGCTCAATATGTTATGTCGGTTTTTCTTCTTTTATACCATAGTTTTCATCTTTAATTCGGTTGCAAATTTACAACTTTTTCATTCACCCTCACCTTCCAAAAGCAATTCTCCTTCTCCTTGTGCAATCTGTTAGGCGTTCAAGGTTTCTCAACCACTTCCCAATGGCCGCCTTTGTCGGGTCCAACGTGGCGGAGGAAGTTATGCTCCTGCAAAAATCTGAGGTCTCTTCGGATAGTCCTTTCGTTTACCCCAAAATATTCAGCCAAAGACGCAGATGTTTCTAGGACATTTACTATGACATTTCCTAGGACATTCATCTTGCCGGTCTCTATCATTCTATTGATTATATTTTGTTGTCTTACAGTTAATTGTTTGAAATTATCCACAGTGTTTTCTGAGATATTTTCTAGGACATTTTCTGGGACATTCACCGCCTTGTTTTCAAGATTCCCGTTTGCGAGTCCTGAAGGTATCCAATTGTAAGGAATCACTACGCGGATGAAATTGTCCATGAACACAAAGTTCTCCTCTTTGTAAACCTTAAGCACACGCAGCATCCCGGTACCTAATGCCTCAACCATGTCCACATCACGGAAAACACGCATCAACTCCTTGTTGCGAGGGTTGCTTACGCCGTTGAAGAAATCCGCTTTACTCATCCCAAATGGCAGCGTTCCGGCAGAGGTGATTTCCAATCTGTCGGAAAACAACTCGAATTTGGGCGAGACTTCGTTGAAATAGTCGTTGTGCACGATGGCATTAATCACCAACTCCCTAACCGCACGTTCATTCCAGAGGGGTGTGTCTGTCCGGAAAGGATAGCCGATGCTGCTTTTCACGGTATTCTCCACGTGTAAACGGCTGAGAACCTGATCCGTCGCCTTCAATAGGGAACAATATCCATATTCGTGGTTCTCAATCAATTCGTCTCTGTCGGTTCCGGCATACTTGGCCAATTTGACGGACATGCTATTCGTGTCCGCCAACAAATAGGCGACATAATTGTATTCCCCATCCGAGGTGAGCAAATCAAGTGTCTTGGCGAAACTTTTGTTAAGCTGAAGGTGCAGGCTGTCGTAGTAGATGTGCAACTGACGAAACGTGAGGTCTTTGTGTGGAGACGGAATGTTTTTGAGCGACTGGCGCACTCTTTTCGCATACAAGTCCTCGATTTGCTTGGTGGTCATTGGCTCGGAAGCCGTCCCGACACGCAAGAAACAACCTCGTTCCGACAAGCCGAATTTCGTTTTGTAGTACGGTTTCTCGCTCCCCGTCGCCACAAAAACCTTGATAACAGGAACATCGTCAACGCGCTCTACCGTTACATCGAAAAGTCCCATCGGAGACGGCGAGATGCCCGTGCGGATGCGGTCTTTGACACGGAGCATGTCGCCGTCAATGTCTTTCACGCCAACTGGTTTGCCATTGTCGTCAATGCCAATGTAAATCATACCGCCCTCGTGGTAGTTGAGGAACGCCACCACCTCGCGCTCAATGTCGAGGTCGCGGGTTAGTTCGCGCTTAAATTCTATGCGGTTGGTTTCGGTCATATGGTTATCGATTCTCTTGCTGCAATCTATACAATTCCTTTTGTTGCTCTATCTCGCGGCGGAGTTCTTCCTCGGTGGGCATTAGTGGCATGTATTTGGCGGCAAAAAGGTTGTCGCTGTCATGCAAAATCGAGTAACGGGCAATGTCCTTGCTGGTCTCGCTGCAAAGCACGATGCCGATGGTCGGGTTGTCGCCTTCGGTACGCTTCAGGTCGTCGTACATCCGCACATACATATCCATTTGCCCCACATCTTGATGGGTGATTTGCCCCTTCTTCAAGTCGATGAGGACAAAGCACTTCAGCAGATAGTTGTAGAAAACGAGGTCGATGTAGAAGTCGCCCATGTCAGTAAAGATATGCTGCTGGCGGGCGACAAACGCAAAACCGCGCCCCATCTCTACCAAGAAATCCTGCAAATGCGTTATCAGGCCTTTCTCCAAATCGCTTTCGGAAAAATCGCTGTCATGCTTGAAACCGAGAAATTCGGCCATAACAGGACTTTTCAATATCTCTAATTTGTCGGGAGCTGACTTGTTTTCAGGATTTTCCAGAATTTGCGGTTGCTTGAAGTGACGTTCAAAATATTGTGTGCTGATGTTGCGGTCGAGGGTACGTACACTCCACATTTCCTGCGAGGCCGTTTGCAGATACCAACGCGCGGCAACGGGGTCTTCAACACGCAATGCCATTCGATAATGCGACCAAGTCAAATTCTGCACACGCGTGTGCAGAATTTCCAAATCGTTGAATGTCAGATAGAACTGCTTAAAGAGCCAAAGATTCCTAACACTGAATCCCTTGCCGTAAGCTTTTGTAAGTTCGGCGGAGAGCAACTCTATCAGCTGCGTTCCGTATTCCGCCCGTTCCTTGCCGTTTTGCTCTTGCTCCACAATGCGTTGACCGATGCGCCAATAGGTCTCAATCATAACGGCGTTCACGGCACCGTATGCCGCGTTGCGCCCTTGCTCCACCAGCCGCTTGATGTCGCCGATGAAGGATTCCGTGTTGCTATGTAAGGTCAAGTCTGCCATGTCGTTTCAAATTTTGCAAAAGTACAAATTATTTCGGAATCCCAAATCAGGGCATTTTCAGCACAATCTTCCCGCCGGCACCACCTTTTTCCAAGAGAGTGTGCGCCTCGGAGATTTCGTCCAAACGGAACACTTTGGCATACAACGGCTGGATTTGTTTCTTGTTGATTAAATCAAACATCGCGTCAATGGTTGCCTTGGTCGGGAAGTTGCTGAAGAAGCCCGTGAGGAACACGCCGTTGGGGATGTACTTGATGGGGTCGAAATGCTCGACGGTGAAGACGTTGCCGAGGATGCCCGTGTTGCAGACGTAGCCCAGCTTTGTGACACACCGAAGGCTGTCTTGCAAGGTGGCCGGCCCGATGAGTTCCAGCACTTTGTTGGGGCGCATTTCGGTAGGCAGGCTTTGCGCCAATTTGCCGTCGTCGATGCAGCAGAAGTCCGCGCCGATGGCTTGCAGCCGGTCGAAGTCCTTCTCCTTACGACAGGCGGCAATCACCGTGGCACCGATGGCCTTGCCAAGCTGGATGGCGGCTTGCCCGACGGTGCTGGTCGCGCCGCGCACCAAGAGCGTGTCGTTGTCGTTGAGGAGCAGGCACTCCGTGAGCGAGCCGTAGGCGGTGAAATAGGTCTCGGGGATGGCGGCCAACGACACCCAGTCCAAGCCGGTCTCCACCTTGAAGACGTTGGTTGCGGGCAGCAGGGCGTATTCGGCATAGCTACCGTTGAACGAGCGTCCCATGCCGCCCATCAGCGCGATGACCTTGTTGCCTTTTCTCAATTGAGTGTCGGAAGGATTCTCGATTTCGCCTACGCACTCAATGCCGGGCACGATGGGTTTCTTGATATAGTCGTTCTCGATCTCGAACATCCGCAGCAACGCTTCGGAGTGAT
>CALFIT010000085.1 GCA_937877465.1 uncultured Bacteroidales bacterium
ACGCTGATCCAATTCTGCCAAACCGCAGAAATCCCGATCGTGAAGATCGTTCCCGACCCGACCGACACCACCTTCACCCGCACCATCAACGACACCATCGGTTTCGTCAAGGTGATGGACTCCATCAAGGCCGGCCGCGACAACTTCAACATCAGCGACATCAAGTGGGTGCCTTTCAGCCAACCGCAGCAGAACTTCGAGCTTGAAGCCGGTTCCATCCCGCGCAACGGTATCGAAATCCCCGTGTTTGAAGCCCGCACGCCTTACGAGGTCTATTTGGCCACCCCGGGTGCCGCCTTCACCGAAAAGGAATGGAAGCAGCGCGTCGACAACGCCAAGGCCGAGAAGGAAAGCATCAACCGCTACGCCGGCCTGAAAGTCGGCTCGATGGAAGAAGCCACCACCGACGGCAACTGGGAGAAACTCTAAACGGTTAGGATGAATGACGGCATCGTTGAATCCTTATATCTCCCAATTCGGCGAGGAGTTTGATGCCGAGAAGTCATCGCAATACAGAATGGCCATCCAATTTGCGTTGGGTGGTCTTTCTTATGCCCTCCTCGACACCCAAAGCCAAACCCTTATCGCCTTGGAATGCTATCAGTCGGACCTCTTGGCCGACAGCGACGACCTCTTCCGCACCCTTGAACGCGCCTTGGAAGCAAAAGGGCTGAACAACAAGCCGTTACACTTCGTGAACTGCCTCATCGACAACCGCTTTTGCACATTCGTTCCTGAAGCCTTGTTTGACGAGGCCGAGAAAGCCACCTACCTCGATTTCGGTTTCCAGCGCCCCGAAGGCTACAGCATAGCGACAAAGCCGTTGGCAAAGGCTTCTTGCGTCAATGTGTTCGCATGGCCCAACGCTTTGCAAGCCAAAGTGTCGAGCAAGTGGAAGAACGCCCGCGTCACCCATTCGAGCAGCGTCTTCGTCGACGGAGTGATGGACAGTCCAACGTCAACAGGCGTTTTCGTCCAAGTGCGCAACCGCGACTTCGACATGGCGATGAAGAGAGATGGCAAACTGTTGTTTTTCAACAACTTCAAATTCGTCACCAAGGAAGACTTCGCTTATTTCCTGCTCTTTGCGATGGAGCAAAACGGGCTTTCGGGTCAGGACACGACGGTCAGTTTCTCCGGACTCATCCGTCCCGCATCCGACATCATCGACCTCTGCGGACGCTATGTCAAGGACATCCGTTTTGTAGACGGCCCTCGCAAGATTAAGGTCAGCAAAGCCTTAGAGGAAGTGCCATTTCAGTACTATTTCACCCTATACCAAATATTAGGGCACGAGACACGAGACCAATAGTCCCGAGTCCCGAAAATAAGGAAAATTATGAGAATCATCAGAGGAAGATACCAACGGCGGCAAATCACGGCACCCGCCATCCTGCCCGTGCGCCCCACCACCGACATGGCCAAGGAGAGCCTGTTCAACATCATCGAGAACCACTTCGACTTTGAGGAGACCGAAGCCTTGGACCTCTTTGCCGGCACGGGCAACATCTCCTACGAACTCGTTTCGAGAGGCTGCCCCAAAGTGGTTTCCGTCGACCAAGACTTTGGCTGCGTGAGGTTCATCCGCGAGACCGCCAACAAGCTCAACATGAAGGAGTTGCTCGTCATCCGCTCCGATGTCTACCGTTTCTTGGACAAGCACAAGATGCAATACGACCTCATCTTTGCCGACCCACCCTACGACTGCGAGCAATACGATGCCTTGGTCAGCCTTGTCTTCGACAACAACCTGTTGCACGAAGGCGGGATGTTCGTCTTGGAACACGACAAGTACCAGAACTTTGAGGCGCATCCCCACTTCATGGAGCAACGGCACTACGGGAAAGTGAATTTCACATTCTTTGCCCAAACCATCGAGGAGGAATCTTAAACATACCCGAAACGTTTCCTGACAATTGCCTTTTCCTCGTCGCTGCTGTCGCGGAAGAGCGGCATCACCTCTTCCTCAGGGAAGTCGGTGAAGGTGAGGAACAAAAGGCTGTCGAGCGTGTCGTTGAAGTCGGGGTCGACATTGAAACAGAGGAACTTGGCGTTCAGTTTCAGGTATTTCTTGTATAACGTAGGCAGACGGTACTCGCCATTGCTGAGGCGGAACAGGAACTTGTCGAACTTGTCGACGCCCCCCGACATGTTGTTTTGCAGCAGCACATCGGCATCCACCTTGAGGAAATCGGGGACAAAAGGCGTCTTGGGCGTCACCATGCCCTTCAATTCATCTTCAACAGCATGTTTTTCAGAAACAAACCGAGCAATCAAGCTCAGGTAAAATTTTGGATACCATGCGCTGATGCTCACCGGCCCGATGAAATGCTTGATGTCGGGATAGCGCACCACCACGTCGGAGAGGCCACGCAACAACAGCATCATCGGCAGCACCTCTTTCTGATAGTCGAGCGCGACGAAAGAACGGCCCAACTCGATGGTATGCGCCAACTGCTCAGCAAACGACGGGTCGATGTTCACCAAAGAGCTGACATAGAAGCCCTTGATGCCGTATTTGGGAATGATTTCGCTACCGATGCCGAGCCGATAGCAACCCGCAATCTTCTGCTTCGCTGTGTCCCAAAGAATCATCTGCTTGAAATGCGCGTCAAACTCATCTTGGTCGAGACTCTTGCCCGTGCCTTCGCCAATGGCGCGAAATGCCTCCTCGCGCAGACGGGCGATTTCGTGCATCAGATTTGGAATGTCTTCATAATCAGCTATATAACAATCATAATTTGCTGTTGAATACAAGAAAGACTTCTCGCGGATGGCATCCAACTCGGCCAACATGAGCGACACCTCCGTCGGAGCATCGATTTCGGCCATTGGTATCGTTTTCTTTTCCTTCGCCTCTTGCGGGATGTTGGCCTCAAGCGCGTAGGAACGGCTGCGCAGATAGGCCGCCAAGTCCTTGGGCTGTTCGTAGAGCGCGATTTCGGCAGGCATTATCGGCTTGCCGATTTGCAGGTTGAAACGAGAGCCTTGCTTGTTGGCCAACTCGCGACAAAGCCTTGCCGTACCAAGCATATTGTGGACCCTATCGACGGCATAGAACAGCTTCGAATTGCGGCCTTCCCAAAACACGGGAACCACCGGCACCTTGGCGTTCTTGATGATACGGGCGATGGAGGTGCTCCAAGGCAGGTCTTCGGGATAGTCGTGGCCGTGATAGCGCGACACCTCGCCGGCAGGGAACACACCCAAACCGTTGCCCGCCGCGATGTGCTTGATGGCCCCCTTGATGCCGTTCACGCTGCTTTTCCATTCGGGGTTGTTCTCGAAGGGATTGACGGCGAAGAAACACTCCTTGAGGTTGGGGATATGCGAAAGGATGAAGTTGGCCATGATCTTGAAGTCGGGGCGCACCTTGGCGATGGCGCTGAGGAGCATCACGCCCTCGATGCCGCCGAAAGGATGGTTGCTGACCACCACGAAGCCGCCCTCTTTGGGGATGTTGTCCATCTGCTCGGACGCCACGTCGATGGTGATGTCCATGTTCTGCAGCAGACGGTCGGCAAACTCACGGCCTTGATAGTCGGCGGCTCCGTCGAAGAGCCGGTTGATCTTGCCCAAGCCGAGCACGCCGTAGGCCATGCCCGCCACACTTGTGCCGAACACGCCTTTCAAGCCCAAGGCCTGTTTCAAATCCGAGTTTGTTACTACCTTTCGCATCGTTTTAAGGCGGCAAAGATACGGATTTTATCAATCAAAACGCCTTTTCTCAGCATAAAAGCGTACCTTCGCCTTCAAATAGCCTTTACGAACATGACGATTTTGTTCAACAAACCCTTTGGGAACGGGTGATTTGAATTTTTTCGTAATTTTGGCGAAAATTCCATCCCGACCAGTTGGGTCAGCCTCACCCTCATCGAAGGCAAAAACCGACAGGTGCGCCACATGACCGCCGCCGTGGGCTTCCCTACTTTGCGCTTGATTCGCGTGCAAATCGGCAACATCACGCTTGGCGGACTGCAACCCGGCGAGTGGAGGATGGTCAACGAGCGGGTCATATAAAATAAAATAAGTCCGCAGAACCTGCGGACTTTCTTGACTTAATAAGGTTGCATCATCAATCGACATCGGCACGAGCCATGGCGTCTTTGTAGTACTTCTGGTTGACGAAGACATCCTCCTTGTACGGGTTGATGTGACGTTTCTTGGAAACCGAAATGATGTAGCAAAGAGCAACGATGTTCACTATCAGAGCGAGTGTGCTGATCACCATCATCATGGTAGGATTGGCCGCCACGACGGAAGGATCTACTGTAGTGCCCACAACGCCATCAACGGCAGCCTGTCCGCCTGCAGCGTACAGCTTCTCAATGGTGGTGACACCTTCAGGATAGAGAACGGGAAGTGTAGCCCAGCTGAACCATTGACGACCGTCTTTGAAGGTCTCCTGGAAGAGCGGAAACACCTGTGCAAACATGCACCAAATGGCCAAAGTATTGGCACGGTTCTGGATCCAGCCACCACGGTTCCACAGCAGCGCTGCGACGGTCGGGGCAAGAAGCAGGGCGATACCGCAGTACCAGCTGTGCGTGGGCAGGCAGTTGTAGGTGTAGGCAAAGTTCCAAATGTCGTAGATGACGATGTAGACCCAGGTCATGTCGGCCCAGATCATGTCTTTCTTGTCCTTGGAACCATACACATTCCACCAAGCGGTCATACAGAAGATGTTGAACAAACCGGCAAGGCCATTAAAGACATTGTGCCAGCCACCGTATTGCCAAACGCCTTCGGAGGTAAGCCACCACTTGTTCCATCCCATCACAGCGCTCTCGAAGTCGGAAACGCATGCTATCAGGATGTTGATGGCCACGATGATGAACGGGAAAGGCTTGAACCAATGCTTGGCACCGATGCCCCATTTGTACTTGATCATCATAAAGCCGATGCACCCAGCTGTGGCTGCATAAAGCTTGGCATAATGGAACCAGCCTTGCATATAGACATGGGTCTGGTTTTCCAATGCCCACTGCGCTCCACTGCGGACTCCAAGCCAGATGGCGAGGAAGTAGGCCGTCAGAGCAACGGGAACGACCAAGAAAGTAAAGATACCGCCGAACTTGGTGCGACGGGCGAACTCGTTCAGTAAGATAAGACCAGCGAGGACAACGAGCATCATTCCCCACTGAGACAGCGCATTAGCGCCATAAACTTGGAAAAACATAATGTGATGATTTTATTTATTGAACATTTGTTACTGTAATCCTATTCTTACGTTCTTTCAGAAAGGCATAGCCTACCCAGAAGGCCGTCAAGACCAAGGACATAGGCAAGCCTACGGTAAGCATCTCATGGAGCATCACTTTGAGACCTCCCGCCTCTTCCAAGGCGGTAAAGAAAGGATAGCGCCAGGTGACCTCCCCATTGATGACATGATCCACGATGAGCATCACCGAGCCACCCCAGAGCATCTTTTCCAAAGCGGGTAGATTACGTTTGAGCGCCGATGCTTCAGCACTTTCGATGGAATGCTTATGGGTTTTACGGTACGCGCTAGTAGCGATAGCTTGCGTTAATGGGACAATAAAACACGACATGGTTATAAAGTTTTTATGATTAATGACTAAACAATGATACTGTTGATTTCCACTTCGTTGCCTCGCAGCAGCCATGTATTCTGGCTATTGCAGTAGGGGCATATCTTGCCGAACTTGACGGTCTCATATTCTTTCTTGCAATCGTCGCAATGGGTCACGGCGGGGATGGTGTTGACTTTCAGCTCGCAGCCCCGCAGCAAATCCTCCTTATCGGCAGCCCAACGCCAACAGTCGGTGAGCAGATGCGGCACCACGGTCGACACCTCGCCGATATCCATCACCACACTGTTCACATGCTCGACGTGGTTTTCCTCGGCCACCTCTTTGACGTCCTTAATGATGTAGAAGACGATTCCCAGTTCGTGCATTTTATTCAGTTATCAGTTATCAGTTGTTCAGTTGTCAGTTGTCAGTTGTTCAGTTTTTCTTGTCGAAGATGATTTTACCCGTTCGCTTGAGCATATAAGGCAAGATCATGCTGAACTTGTCTTCAGAGGTGACAAAATGCGAAGCCTCTGGGTGATCGCGATGCAGATGGATGGCATCAAAAGCGCACTTGGTGGTGCAGATGCCACAGCCGATGCATCGGTTCTCATCCACTACCGACGCGCCGCAACTCAAGCAGCGGGCCGTTTCCTTACGCACCTGCTCTTCGGTGAGCGTCACCATATATTCGCTAAAGGGATTCTCCTTGACGGCCACGCCTTCCACCTGACGCGAGGCATTGTCGTAGCTCTCGACCACGATGTCCTCCTTATCGAGTTCGATGAAGTCGCGACGGTTGCGTCCGATGGTCATGTGGCCATGTTGCACATAGCGGTGCAGACTCTCGGCGGCTTCCTTACCGGCGGCGATAGCATCAATGGCGAACTTGGGTCCTGTGTAGCAGTCGCCACCCACGAAAATATCCTCCTCAGCGGTCTGGTAGGTCAATTTGTCGGCAACGGGATACACGCCACGGAAGAACTCCACTTTGGTGCCCTTAAGCAGATTGTTGAGAACCACCGTTTGGCCAATGGCAAAGATGACCAAATCGGCTTCAAGGGTTATCAATTCGTTTTCATCATATTTCGGGGCAAAACGATGCTCTTCGTCATACACCGAAGTGCATCTCTTGAAGACGATGCCGCCGACCTTGTCTTCGCCAAGGACTTCCTTAGGTCCCCAGCCAGGATTAATCACCACGCCGTCTTCACGAGCCTCGTGGCGTTCCTCGAGAGAGGCGGGCATGATGTCTTCGGTTTCGAGGGAAAGCATGGTCACCGACGAGGCTCCGCTCCGTTTGGCCACCCTTGCCGCGTCGATGGCGACGTTGCCGCCACCCACCACAACCACCTTGCCTTCAACCTTGACCT
>CALFIT010000086.1 GCA_937877465.1 uncultured Bacteroidales bacterium
AGGTACTGTTTCACTCCCCTCGTCGGGGTGCTTTTCACCTTTCCCTCACGGTACTCGTACACTATCGGTCTCACGGGAGTATTTAGCCTTGGCGGATGGGCCCGCCGGATTCGCGCAGGATTACTCGTGTCCCGCGTTACTCAGGATAACACTAGACCCCATTCCGGTTCACATACGGGACTGTCACCCGCTATGGTTGAACTTTCCAGAACATTCCGTTCCCGGTCTGGGTGCCACATCGTGGTCCTACTACCCCTGCGATGCGTCGCCACACCGCAGGTTTGGGCTCTTCCCCGGTCGCTCGCCACTACTGGGGGAATCACTGTTGTTTTCTTCTCCTGGAGGTACTAAGATGTTTCAGTTCCCTCCGTTCGCCCCACACAGAAAGTGTGGTGACAGGCCTTCAGCCTGCCGGGTTGTCCCATTCGGAAATCTCCGGGTCAAAGGTCATTTGCACCTCACCGGAGCTTGTCGCAGCTTATCACGTCCTTCATCGCCTCCGTGAGCCAAGGCATCCGCCCTGTGCCCTTTCTTGCTTTTCCTGTATCTCATAACTTGTAGCTCATACTTTCAGCTGTCATGGCGGGACACATTGTCCCGCACGGCGCGACATGTGCAGTCGCTGCACTCGCGCGCCTACTGTTGACGAAAAGTCTATTCACAACTTGAAGTCTTACTTACAGTCTTGTGTCTCAAAATGTCAAAGAACTCTCGGGAATGAAGAGTGAAGAGTGAAGAATGAAGAATTTGCTTCCGCATTCGAACCTCAGCGCTCCTCTTCTCAACGTGGAGAATATCGGGGTCGAACCGATGACCTCTTGCATGCCATGCAAGCGCTCTAGCCAACTGAGCTAATGCCCCTCGCTTTTGACGCTGCAAAAGTACAACAAATTTCTTTCGCTCCAACACTTTTTGCGAAAATTTTTCTTTTTTTTCTTCAAGACATTCCCTAAACCCCAATAAAACCGTACCTTTGCAGGCGTATGAAAACCATCCGCGACATATATAAAATAGGTGTAGGCCCTTCGAGTAGCCACACCATGGGCCCTCAGAAGGCCGCCAGCATCTTCAACAGCCGATTTCCCAACGCCGCCGCCTTCGAGGTGACGCTCTACGGCAGCTTAGCCGCCACCGGCAAGGGCCACATGACCGACTGGGCCATCCTCAACACCTTGCAAGCCCCGACCGAAATCGTCTGGAAACCCGATACCATCCTGCCCTTCCATCCCAACGGGATGCTCTTCAAGGCCTTCGACGGGGCGAAAAACCTCCTCGGCGAATGGCAGGTGTTCAGCATCGGGGGAGGCAACTTGGCCGAAGAAGGCAAGCTGAGCGAGCAGCCCGACATCTACCCGCTGAGCAAGATGACCGACATCCTCGACTGGTGCGAGCGGCGGGGACGTACCTATTGGGAATACGCCTACGAATACGAGAACCCGAAGGAAATCGAGCAATACATGATGGAGGTGTGGCAGGTGATGAAAGCCGCCGTCGAGCGTGGCTTGCAGGCCGAGGGGGTGCTGCCCGGACCGCTCAACCTGAGCCGCAAGGCGGCCATGTACCACATCAAGGCTTCGGGCTACACGCATACGCTGCGCAGCCGTGGCTTGGTCTACAGCTATGCCTTGGCCGTGTCGGAGGAGAACGCCTCGGGCGGACGCATCGTCACGGCACCGACCTGCGGCTCGTGTGGCGTGATGCCCGCCGTGCTGTATCATCTCTCGAAGAGCTACGAGTTCACCGACCTGCGCATCATCCGTGCCTTGGTGACGGCGGGCTTGGTGGGCGACATCGTGCGCACCAACGCCTCCATCTCGGGTGCCGAGGTGGGCTGTCAGGGCGAGGTGGGCGTGGCCTGTGCCATGGCCGCCGCTGCCGCCAACCAACTGTTTGGGGGCAGTCCGGCACAGATAGAATATGCCGCCGAGATGGCCCTTGAGCACCATTTGGGCATGACGTGCGACCCCGTGTGCGGCCTCGTGCAGATCCCTTGCATCGAGCGCAACGCCTATGCCGCCGCCCGCGCCTTGGACTCCAATATCTACTCGACCTTCTCCGACGGTCGCCATCGCGTGTCGTTCGACAAGGTGGTGGAGACGATGAAAGAGACCGGCAAGGACATCCCCTCCTTGTACAAAGAGACCTCGCAAGGCGGTCTGGCCCGCGACTACGCGCAGATGGAATAATTGGCTCAAATAAGCGTTTTTCTTGCATTTGGACAAATAGTCTACAATTTGTGGAATAATTATCTAAAAATAGACTAAGGGTAAAAGCTATATTATGCGTCTTATAGATGTCGACACTTTAATACTAAACGCGTTTACTATGCATACAAATGCATTTTTTATGCTTAGCGAAATGTCAGCCGCCGTTGCCTCGTGCAGTGGGGGCCGTTGGTGTTTCTATTCGAATAATTATTCAATTCATTCAATTATTAATCAAATCTATTCATTATGAAAAAGAAAGTATTTTCTTTGATGATGACGTTTGTGCTCGCCTTCATGGGCGTGGCGCGAGCGGATGTTGTGGAGATTGGAGTAGGCGGTACGTCAACAAACTCGTATCTGCCGAGCTACTCTTTCTACAACTACACGCTCTCGCAGCAGCTCTACACTGCTGACGAGATTGGCACTGCTGGCACAATCAACAGCATTGCCATCTTCAATGGTGGGTCGGAGAAAACCCGTACCTACACCATGTACTTGGTCAACACCGACAAGACCGAGTTCACCGGCAGTTACGACTGGATTACGGTGACGGCAGCCGACCAAGTGTTCACCGGCTCGGTCACGATGACCGCTGGCGCGTGGACGACGTTCACACTCGACACCCCGTTTACCTATGACGGCACGAGCAACCTCGCGCTCATCATGGACGACAACACGGGTAGCTGGTCGAGCGGTTTGGCTGGTCGTGTCTTCACCAGCACGAGCAACTGCTCGATGTATGTCTACAGCGACGGCACGAACTACAACCCGCTTGCTCCCACGAGCTACTACGGAACGCGCCTGAGCGTGAAGAACCAACTCCAAATCGACATCACTCCCAGTGCTGGCGGCACGGACAAACTTCATGTGAAGTATGTGAACGCCGACGAAGAGGAAGTCATCGACAGCCTCAACCTTGGCGTGCGTCCTGCCGGTTGCTGGATGGAACCTTTCGCATTCACGATGTACAGCGAAGGTCCCAACTACACGGTGACCGTCCTCGACTTCACCCCCAGCGACGGCATGTTCGTCGTCGAAGGTGAGGAACTGCCCTTCCAAGTGGCTCCCAATGCCGACGTCGAACTGACGATGGGCACCAACACCACCCAAGAAGGCGTCATCGAGCGTCAGTTTGTGGCCATCACCGAAGGCAACCGCGCCGCCCACATCTGGCCCATCGTGGTCGAGATGTACGACCCGGAAGTCCCGGATGTGTGGGAGAAGGCTTGCACCGAAGCCACGAGCTTCCCCTTCTCTGAGATCCCGTCGACGGCCCACAATATCGTCCTTCACGACGACTACAACCTGCCCTTCACGGATAGCATCCCTGACGGACCGGATGCCGTCTATAAACTCGTCATCAACAGCGACCAAATCATCAACGCCTACGTCGACACCTTGGCCGAAAACGGTAAGGTGGCCCTCTACACCGAGGACTTCTACGGCGAAGGCGGCCCGATGGCCCACAACTACTACCAAGGCCTGCTGGGTGGCGAAGGTGGCGGTGCTGCCGCTGCTCCTTACGAGGTGCAGATTGGCGAAGGCACCAGCTCGACGGGCTACTTCCCGATGTATTACCTCTACAACTACAGCCTGAGCACGCAGCTCTTCCTCGGCACCGAACTGACCGAGGCCGGCGCCACCACCGCTCCCATGACGAGCGTCAGCTGGTACAGCACGAGCGGCTACAACTACAACGTGCAGAATGTAAGCATCTGGATGGCCAACGTCAGCGAAGGCATCGTCAACTCGACCTCCCCATTAGGCTCGACGATGACCCTCGTCTATCAAGGCAACTTCCAAGAAGTGGCTGGTTGGAACGAATTCGTCTTCAACCAAGGCAGCTTCGCTTGGGACGGACAGAGCAACGTGCTCGTGATGACCCAGATGAACAACGGCAGCTGGAGCAGCGCCATCCAATGGCAATGCCATAACCCAGGCTTCCAAGCCGGTGGCTATAACTACACCGATTATAACACTTACAATGCCCAAACCACGAGCTACAGCCTCTACACCTCTTCGACCACCCGTGCCAACACTATCTTCAAGAGCGCCACGGGTCGTTATGGTCGCGAGACCGTCACCATTGGCACGGGCACGGGTTCGACCAACAACATGCCCTTCAACACCAGCTCAAGCTGGAAGTATGGCCATGCCCAGTTCCTTTATACCGCTGATGAACTCATCGCCGCTGGCGGCCACGCCGGTTACATCACCGAGGTGGGCTTCCAACTGAATCGTGAATATACCATGCACTTCGACGGCGTCCGTGTGTTCCTGACCACGACCACCGCCACCGAACTGACCACCAACGCCGCCATCGCCATGACGAGCAGCGACGTGGAGGCTTACAACGGCGAACTCGACATTGCCGGTTCTGGTTGGTACACCATCACCCTCACCACGCCTTTCTATTGGGATGGCACGAGCACCCTCGTTGTGACCACCTTGAGCCACAACACCAACTCGCCGAGCAGCTACACCCAAGGTTGGGCACAGACCACAGGCTTGGGTGCCTACAGAGGCTTCTATTCCGAGAACATGAGCAGCCCGTTGGATCCTTACAATCCGACCAATGGCAGCTTTGGTGGCCGTCAGACCCGCCGTGCCAACATCCAGTTTGGCTTCGGTGAGGCTCCTACGCCCGTCAATCCCGTTACGCCCGGTGCCACCAACGTGAATGTCAGCGCCGGTCCTGTCATCGAGGATCTGCCTGTGCGTCCCGGCACCTACTACCTTGTGGCTTCCGCCACCCAAGACGACTACGAGGTGTTCATCAACGCCGAGCCTATGCCTTGCCCGGCTGTTGAAGGTTTCGCCTTCAACCCGATGCCTGAAGACGATGAGGACGAAGTGGAACCCGCCAGCGTGACGCTGCGTTGGAACATCCCCGAATATGCCACTGGCTGGCGCCTCATCTTCGGTAGCACCTATCATCCAGAACCCAACCATCCGCAGACGATTATGTATCCTGAGGACGGTAGCTTCACCACCGAAATGGCCAACAGCTACACTGTGACCAACCTGTGGAACAACACCAACTACTTCTGGAGAGTGGAGTTCAACAACGGTGCCTGCACCGAGGGCGTGAGCAGCCCGGTTTGGGGCTTTACCACCCACCTCAACATCCCGCAAAACCTCACCGCCGAAGACTACACCATCTTCAACGACGAGCAGGTTGTGTTGCACTGGAACGCCATCCAAGACCGTACCTTCCGTACCTATTATATCTATCGCGACGACGTGAAGATTGGTGAGACCACGACGAACAACATCAACGCCACGAGCTTCACCGACGGTCCTTTGGCCTACAACATCAACGGCTACAACTACTATGTGACCGCCGTCTACGACGAAGGCGAAAGCAACCCGTCGAACACCATCAACGTTAAGGTGAGCGGTCGCGGCAACGTCAACGGCCACGTCTACGAACAAGACGGCACGACCGGCATCGCCGGCGCCACCGTGACGATGGTCGGCACCGACGAGTTTGGCGACAGCCACACCTACACCTTCACGACCGACGCCAATGGCTACTACAGCGGCGCAGTCTATGCCGGTTCCTACAACGGCCAGGCCGCCTGCAACGGCTACCAGACCATCGAGGAACCCGTCCAGGGCAACCCGATCAACATCACCTACAACGTGACCACCAGCCCCGTCGACTACATCCTCGACGAGAACTTCGACGGTCCTTGCACGGTCATTGCCGAGTACTATCCCGACAGCCTCGACCCGGAAAGCCCGTATGTGAAGGTCTACTGGGGTTGCGGCCTGCCCGGTGAAGAGATCATCGAGCCTTTCGAGACCGGCGACTTCAGCCTCTTCGACTGGCAGCTCGATCCCACCTATCCTTGGACCATCACGACCTACCAGCCTTACGAAGGCACCTACTGCATGAAGAGCGGTGGCGCCGGCGTGGCCAACGTGACCAGCAACATGACCGTGACGGTCGACATCCCTGCCGACGGTATCATGAGCTTCTTCGGCAAGATCAGTTCCGAAAGCAACTGGGACTATGGCTACTTCCTCATCGACGGCGTGCAGAAGGGCAGCTATACCGGCGCCGGCAGCTGGGGTGAGAAGAAGTTCGACATCACCGCCGGCACGCACACCTTCCAGTGGAGATACACCAAGGACGGCAGCGTGAACTCGAACGACGACTGCTTCTATGTCGACTACATCACCTTCTACAGAAGGCCCGAACCCGCCATCCCGGGCATGACCTACGACTTCGAGAACGGCGGCATGCAAGGCTGGACCACCATCGACGCCGATGGCGACGGCTTCACCTGGATGTTGGGTAGCGAACTGATGGGTACGGGCTACGGCCACGACGGTTCCAACGACCTCGTGCTCTCGCAGAGCTACAGCAACAGCTATGGTGCCCTCAATCCCGACAACTACCTCGTTTCGCCTCAAGTGCAGTTGGGCGGTCTTGTCAGGTTCTACGCCTGCGCCCAAGATGCCAGCTACGCTGCCGAGCACTTCGGCTTGGCCGTTTCGACGACGAGCAACAACAACCCGAGCGCCTTCACCATGGTCCAAGAGTGGACGATGACGGCCAAGGGTGGCGACGGCGCCAAACCCGTCGACAGGAACACCCGCAGCGGTCGCGCACAAGGCACATGGTATGAATATACCGTCGACCTGAGTGCCTACAGTGGCATGGGCTATGTGGCCATCCGTCACTTCAACTGCACCGACATGTTCTACTTGGATGTCGACGACATCACCATCGGCGAACCCGGCAAGGGCTTGGACAACAACCGCGCCTTCTCGCACTATCGCGTCTATCGCACCAATTGCTACAACGATGGTCCTTACACCCTCGACAACACCGTGGTTCTCGCCTGCGAACTGCACGACACCATCTACATCGACGTTGAATGGGCCGACCTCGCTCCTGGCGTCTACAAGTGGGGCGTCGGTTGCGTCTATGTGGGCAACCGTGGCGAAGAGATTGAGAGCGAGATCACTTGGACTGAGCCTACCATCGTTGAAGGTCCCGTCCGCGACGAACCCGTCATTGACACGCTCCAAGAGCCTCGTGAGAGCGAAATCGTGTGGTCGAACTGCCTCGACAAGGACATGTATCTCGACCATGTGACCGTCAACGTGCTGCTCAACAGTGCCGACAGTCCGGAAGGCACCGTGGTGGCCCTCACCAACCTCAACGAGTATGAACAAATGCAATATCCTGTCGAGCCTGTCACCCTTGACGGCAGCGGCTTCTATGCTTGGCCGACCTTCCGTCGCGGCGAATATGCCGTCAGCGTGCGTCTCGATGGCTACGAGCCTATCTTCGACACCGTGAGCATTTGGCAGAACACCGACCTCCGCTATGTGATGACCGAAATCCTCTACGGCACGGGCAACATCTACGTCAGCCGTACCGGTTGGGCCATGTGGGGCGACGACGTTCCCGGCGGCGGTGGCGGCGGTGGCGGCGGCAATGCTGCCACGAGCTTCAACGAAGACTTTGAAGGCGGCTTGAACGGCTGGACCGTCCTCGACGTGAACGCCGACGGCGGCACTTGGGTCCACAGCGACAACAACCCTGGTGGCTACAGCTACGGCAGCCTTGCCCACGGCGGCAGCGGCTTCGCCATGTGCTACTCCTACATCGACTACCAAGGTGCCTACAACACCAACAGCTTCCTCATCACGCCTCAGAAGTATTCGATTACTGCCAACTCGCACCTGACCTTCTGGGCCGACAACGCCAACGACAGCTATCCTGAGAACTTCTCGGTGTGCGTGGCCACTGCCGACAATCCGGGTGCCAACGACTTCACGACCGTGTGGAGCGGCGGTGCCAAGGGCAAGGGTGGCGACAAGGCCGCTGTGCGCCACGATGACGACCGCTACCAGAACTGGCGTTCGCACGACATCGACCTCAGCGCCTACGCTGGCCAAGATGTCTACATCGCCTTCCACGACGTGAACTACGACGAGTATGAAATCTGGATCGACGACGTTGAACTGACCTCCGGCGCCAAGGACGGCGAGCGTCACTTTGAGTACTACAAGGTGATGTGTACCTCCATCGACGGCGTGCCGATCTTCAACCACAACACCGTGCATCCGTTCTGCCAGCTCTCGACCAACGAGCCTTACAACGCTCCGCTTGTCGAAGGCGAGCACTACCTCTGCAAGGTCGCTGTGATGTACAGCACCGGCATGAGCGCTTGGACCGAGCCTGTCGAATGGGTCTACGAACCTTGCGACCACTGGGGACCTGTCGACTTCGTCGAAGTTGACGACAACGGCCAAGGCAACCACCTCACCTGGGCGTTTGACCACGGCTTCAACCCCTACGGCGGCGAGACTCCCGGCCCGCAACCCGGCACCGGCGACTGGTACTACTACGACAACGGCACCAATGTGGATGCCATCGGCACTAACGGCGGCAACTTCTGGTGGGGCGTGATGTTCCCCGCTGGCAGCTACACCGGCAACATGGTGACCAAGGTTTCGGCTTACGACTACATGGCCATGTCGGGCAATGTGACCATCTACACGGGTGGTGCCACGGCTCCTGGCACTTCAGTCGGCCAAACCAACGTGACCTTCACCGGTTCCGAAGACTTCGTCGAGTTTGAGTTTGCCGAGCCTGTCGCCATCGATCCTACCCAGAATGTTTGGGTGGTGTTCTACAACGGTAGCGGCGCCACCTTCCCGGCTGCCGTGTGCGACAACACCGGCGACGCCAATGGCCGCTGGGTGAGCCTCGACGGTTCGACCTGGGCTGACCTTGCCAGCTACGGCTTGGACTACACCTTCATGGTTCGCGCCTACATCGCCTCCGGCAGAGGCACGACGCAGCAAGTCAACGTCTACGGCAACGGCGACGGTGGCACGCTCGCCATCTCCGGCAACGGCCCGCGCATCAGAGAAGGCGAAGGCATCGACTTCGTGATGACGACCGACTACACCGCCGAGTTCAACATCGCTGACATGGCCAACTTCGATGGCCGCGTCTACTTCCTGCACCAGCTCTACAACGACAGCCGCTTCAGCGTCATCAACGCCGAGCAAAACGGTGTGTTCATCGTGAGCGCCAATGGTGAGATGAACCTGAGAGAGGCCTTCGGCGACTTCGTCGAGCAGACCACCAACAACTTCGCCCGCATGGACAAGTATGCTGCTGCCGACTACGCCGCCCAATACAAGGGCACGTTGCCGATGAGCTTCGTCAACGCCCTGATGATGGACATCTACGCCCAGTCGCGTGAGAACAACCTCTGCGCCACCGCCGACCCGTTCTGCACCGACAACGGCATGTACGAGTTCCCCGCTGGCGTCAACGCCGGTAGCGGCGAATCCGGTCCCGACTACGACTGCCTCTACACGCAGCCCAACCCGGCTTGGTACTACATGCGCATCAGCGACCCCGGCGACATGGACATCTACATGTACAGCACGCCGAGCGTCGACATCGACTTCTGCTGCTGGGGTCCCTTCGACGACCCGACCACGCCTTGCCCCTACGGCTTGACGGAAGACAAGGTGGTGAGCTGCAGCTACTCAACCGCCGCCACCGAGCACTGCATGATTCCTGCCACGGCTCAAACTGGTGAATACTACATCTTGGTCATCACCAACTACTCGAACCAAACTTGCAACATCAACTTCAGCAAGGTGGGCGGCAGCGGCTCGACCGACTGCACCATCATGGATGTCGACCTCATCGGCTTCCTCATCACGCAGGACGGCGAATACCTCGACATCGTTGGTCCCACCGTGCGCGAGTACACCGACCTCGGCGAGTTTGGCGAGCACGAGTACTGCGTGCGCCCGATTTATCCTGGCCTGATGAACCTGCCTGAGGAGAACTACGGCTGGTCGATGGGTTGCCCGGTCTGCGAATTCAGCAGCGGCGAAGGTTGCGCTAGCAACATCCAAAT
This sequence comes from uncultured Bacteroidales bacterium, assembly GCA_937877465.1. GTDB lineage: Bacteria > Bacteroidota > Bacteroidia > Bacteroidales > F082 > Limimorpha. The sequence continues at coordinate 10,118 of CALFIT010000086.1, forward strand.
CCACGGCGAGGCCTTGCCGTCAGACCAGGCCCGCATCTGGTGGAACGAGGATGCCACGACGACCGACGTGACGATGTACAACGTCTACCGCTCGACCGACAACGCCAACTACAGCCTCGTCGGTTCGGTGCCGTTCGTCGATGGTCGCACGGAATACGAGTATATCGACACCCCGACCTTCAGCAATGACTACTACTACCAGGTCCGTACCGTCTACACTGACGGTTGCGAATCGGTGCCTGCCGTCAACGCTGAAAACGGTGAGCTGAACTTCGTCCACATCGCCATCAACCTTGGTGTCGACGACAACAGCGGCAAGGTTGCCCTGTTCCCGAACCCGACGAATGGCAACGTGACCATCCAAGCCCAAGGCATGAACCGCATCACTGTGGTGAGCGTCCTCGGTCAAGTGGTTTATGACACCGAACTCAGCGCCGACGAATACATCTTGAACATGGCCCAATTCAACGCGGGCATGTACATGGTGCGCGTCAGCACTGAGAATGGCGTGGTCGTCAAACGTGTGACGGTCATGCAATAAATGACGCTGCGGAATTGATTTCCGCAAAAATTGGGCGGCATCCCATTAGGGTGCCGCCCTTTTTTAGTATCTTTGCGCCAAAATTGAGATTTATGACCATTAAGGAAATACAAGACAGCATCATCGACGACTTCTCGATGTTCGACGACTGGATGGACCGCTACGCCATGCTCATCGAGATGGGAAAGGAGTGCCCGATTATCGATGACAAATATCGCGACGAGGCACATTTGATTAATGGCTGCCAAAGCCGTGTGTGGCTCAACGCCGAACTGCGCGACGGCAAGGTGTACTATAGCGCCGACAGCGACGCAGTCATCACCAAAGGCATCGTGAACCTGTTGATAAAAGTGTTCTCAGGACAGACCCCGGAGGATATTTTGGCCGCCGACCTTTCGTTTCTCGACGCGATAGGACTGAAGGAACACCTCTCGCCCACACGCTCCAACGGCCTTTTGGCCATGCTCAAGCAGATGCTGCTCTACGCCGAGGCGTTCAAAATTTCTGTTGCGGAATGATTTTTGTGGCGTTTCAGCGACAAAATGATTATCTTTGCGGCAAAATACAGATTGACATGAAAAAGAAAGATCCTATCGAAGAGGCCCGTCGCTATGTCGACAACGCCAAAGAAACCCTTAGGGACAAAGGGGAATACAATGAAGAATTGAACCGTTATGATGACGAAAAATATGTTAGGGCAGCAGGTAACTATCTGTGGCTCGGCGTGTTGATGGCGTTGGACGCGGTATTCCATGTAAGGAAAGACCGCCGTACAAGGGTGGATATAAAAGACTATCTGGCTGCCGTTGGCAAACGCGACAGGAAATTGCTCGCCTTGGTGAATGATGGCTATGATGTGATGCACCTTTCAATGAACTATGACGGCATCCAAGCCAAGGATGTGAGTGATTCTGGCTTCCGCTTGGCCAACAACATCATCGACCGATGCGAAGCGATGGTCAACTAAAACACAATGACGATGAACGAAACCTTGAAAGAGACCGTGATTTCGGTCCTGAAGACCATTTACGATCCCGAAATCCCGATTGACATCTGGACAATGCACTTGATTTATGGCGTCGACGTCGACGAAGAAGGCAATGTGAAAATCGTGATGACTGTGACGGCTCCCAACTGTCCCGTGGCCGAGACCTTGCCCGCCGAGGTGCGCAACCGCGTGCAGGCCATCATGGGCGTGAAAAAAGTGGATGTGGAACTCACCTTCGACCCCGTTTGGAGCATCGACATGCTCTCCGACGAAGCCAAGGCCGAATTGGGCTTGGACGGGGATTACAATTTTTCCGCTGCGGACTTCCTGTATTAGTTTGCAGTTTGCAGTTTGCAGTTTGCAGTTGTTCAGTTAACTGCTAACTGCTAACTGTTAATTGCCAACTGCCAACTGTCAACTGTCAACTGCTAACTGCCAAAAGGTCTTTCGCCATGCCGAGGAACATCAGCGCGACGGCGTTGAAA
>CALFIT010000087.1 GCA_937877465.1 uncultured Bacteroidales bacterium
CTTCGCGCTTCGACCTGACCGCGCTTTCGCGGGCGCAGCTGCTGATTGTCAACGAAACCGCCGTCTTGAACGAGACCTTGCAGCAGAGCCTGTTGGATGCCGTCGCCGAGGGCGCGAGCCTGATGGTGTTTCCGTCGGTGAACGACCCGAAAGGCAATGCCTATCTCTATGAAAAATTAGGGCTTAGGTTGATGGAAACCGACACCAACGCCACGGCGGTGGAGGACGTGGCCCTGCAACACGCCTTTTTCAGCGACATGATCCTTGACTTGCCCCAGCATCCCGACCTGCCCACCGTGAAACGACATATCCGCCTGAAATCCAACGGCGAGCCTACGCCCTTGCTGACGCTGAAGAACGGCGACCCGCTGCTGCTTTCGGCGACGGTGGGGAAGGGGCAGACCTTTGTGATGGCCACCGCCTTGAGTCGCGAGTGGAGCGACGTGGCCGACAACCCGCTGTTCGTCCCGATGATGGTCAAGATGGCCTTCATGGGCGGCAAGTTGGACCGGCTTTCCTATACCATTGGACTGGATAAGATGTTGGTTTTGAACGACATGAATCTTGAAGGCGACCACAAGATCCGCTTTGCCGATGCCACCCGCAGCTTTGAGATGATGCCGGCTTCGGAGGTGCGCAACGGGAAGATCTGTCTTTACCTGAACGACAACCTGCCTGAGGCGGGCTTCTATGACTTGCTCGTCAACGACACGGTGAACCGCGTGACGGCCTGGAACGAGAGCCGCGTGGAGTCGCGCATGGACTTCACCGACCGCGAGGCCATCGAACCGGCCTTCAAGAAAGCTGGATTCGACGTGGCCGCTGTCTTAGACACCACCGATTTCGCCACTGCCGACCTCGTGGAAGCCATGGCGCACCAGTCGTCCATCTGGAAGGTTTTCGCCTTGATCGCGCTGCTTGCGCTGTTGGGCGAGATTGCGGTGCTGAGGTTTTGGAAGTGACCTCTCCGCATTATATTTTCAAAAAGTTGCCGTTATCGGCAAAAATCGCTATCTTTGCAGCGATTTTGAACGAAAAATTTGCCGATAATGGATTACCGTGGCATCCAAAACTGGGGCAAAATCAATGGCTATCTTCGCGACACATGCCTAACCGCACAGGACAATTACAAGGTGTTGCTGGAGTATTTTGGAATAAGGTTTTGGTAGCAATCGAAAAATTCCCTATTTTTGCAAGCAGTAGAAAACGCTTATGGATATCGAAGACAAGACGGAATTGGAAAACGACGCACTGAACGAAGTGCCCG
>CALFIT010000088.1 GCA_937877465.1 uncultured Bacteroidales bacterium
CGTTGGGTTGGGGTAGAAGGCGTAGGGGCGGACGAAGGCCTCCATCTCGGGTGTGGATTCGATGCCGTTGTCGTTGACAAAGAATTGGAAAAAGTTGTAGGGCACACCGTTTTTCTGTATTTTACCATCTATCATAAATCCTCTTTCTGTAAAACTCAGAGTGCAATAAAAGTGGTAATATCCAGTAGTTGCAGACCATGACCCGAAACAATATCGTTGCCAAAGAATATTCAAATTGGTATCAAGTTTCACTATGCCAATCCATCCTACGGTGCTGTTGTCATTATTGTTGGTACGGTAGGCAAAATAGATATTTCCGTCTGCGGCCTTCCTTATTCCTATCGGATAGCCCATTCGGCTTGGGTTTGTATAGATGGGAAAGGACTCAAATTGGACATCAGACAAGCATTCATGGGTATTTTTGTCCACTTTCATCAAACAGGCTCCATTTTTGGTTGTATTGAGTTTCTTATATCGAAAGCTTTCAATGAAAGAATCATCGTCCAAAGGTAGGATGTTAAAGGGTTGTTTGATCATAAACGGGGTTTCACCTGGCTGAACCATATAGACATCTCCTTCATGGCTATTCAGCGTTATGGTTTCTGTAAGGTTCAGAAGGGAGTCAAGCAAGTGAAGGACAATGCAAGTGTCGCTCCCGTTGTCAGCCCAATCGTACAAAGCATATTCTCGAGGTACGTCATTATAAGTCCCCATTCCATGCCACTCGCCAAGAGAAAACAGGGTGTCGAATTCTTTTCTGTCGAGTATTGCTCCATCCATGCTTATTCGAGCCACAATTGGTGTATACAAATCCTTAGTATACATAAGTATGATGCTTTCATTCTCTAACCAGATGCTATTCAGGTTTGTTATGATAGTGCTTTCCAATGGCACCATGAGGGCGTCTTCGTGAGCTTGAATGTTGAGCGTGTCATCGAAGTGGTTAATCCGAAGCCATGATTTGAAATCTGTAGAAGCCTTGTCGCTAAATACGAGTTTTGCCAGAATATACCCATCGCTAATAGGGTCTGGAGCTAACAGGATATGGTTATTATCTTCACCATAATCTAGATTCGCTTCTACGAAAGTTGAGTCAATCACACAAAGATTCTGTGGGTCAATCTTGTAGAACCAATCGCCATAGTCAACGAATTGATGGTTGATTAGCGACTTCGTCGGGATGCATGTTAGGACATTCCCATCGCGCATGTTCATGCTGAATGAATAGTAGAAGTTGATATTCACTTCGTTATTGGGAGAGATAATACGATTCAGAAGCGAGTCACAAGTGTAGTCCTGGGCATGCATTTGCCATATTGAAAGAATAATGACGCCGAATAGTAGTGATGCTTTTTTCATGGTGATTTTAATTAGTAGTTATTAAAAGAGCATTTCAGGTAAATCTATCTTGTTCAGTTTCTTTCGAAATCCCCGTCGGCATAGCCGTTGGCGTTGCTGAGCTCGACGGTATTATTTGGTCCGCGTGAAGCGGTCATTCCTTCACCACCTTGTCGGTATAGGCCTTTCCGTCCTCCAAGGTGACGCGCAGCGTGTAGGTGCCAGTGGGCAAGCCTCCCATGTCGATGCTTTCCAAGCCGTTGCGTTGCGAGCGCACCAAGCGGCCTTGCAGGTCGTAGAGCTCGATGCTCGTGGGCTTCA
>CALFIT010000089.1 GCA_937877465.1 uncultured Bacteroidales bacterium
TATTTACTCAGGCTCTAAATAAGGCAGAAGTTTGTGGTTTCTTGGAAACCCCTGTTTGGAAATAATCAACATTATGTTAAATTAAATATTCCAAGCCGTCACCTACTGCGTCAGAATATATTCATGGCAATCACGGCACAGGCTTCGGCATCGGCTGCGGCGTTGTGGTGGTTTTTCGCCAAGTCGTAGCCGAAATGCAAGGCCACCGTCTGCAATTTGTGGTTCTCCACCTCCGGCACCAATTTCTCCGATCCCAAATGTGTACAGTAGAACTTATATTCCGGATATTTGATGTGGTAGTATTCGTGCAAGGCTTTCAGGCAACGCTCGTCGAACGACTTGCCATGCGCCACCATCGGCAGGCCTTTCACCTTGTGGGCCACCTTGTACCAAACCGCAGGAAACGTGTCAGCGTCTTTGGTGTCCTTATACTTGATGTGATGCACCTTGGTCGTAAAGAAATCGTAGTAGTTAGGCACAGGCTTGATGAGACTATAGAAACGCTCAACGATTTCGTCGTTCCTCACGATGACGACACCCACGCTGCATGCGCTCGTAATCTCGCCGTTGGCAGCCTCGAAGTCGATGGCGGCAAAATCGTGCAAATGGTATTTGGGAATGTATGCGGGCCACTCGGCATCAGGCCAGTCGGCACCTTTTATCTTTTGCTTATTTCGGTTCCAAAACATATCGGCGGCAAATTTACGGAAAATCCATTGCTTGTACGAAAAAATATGCTACCTTTGCCCCAAAATGGAAGCAATCCCCTACCCTTTTTAAATGTGTGGATTTTGTAATTTATTGAATATCAACAACTAAAACTAACTCAAAATGGAATTGAAAGGTTCAAAGACCGAAGCCAACTTGATGGCTGCCTTTGCTGGCGAATCGCAAGCCCGCAACAAGTACACCTACTATGCGTCGAAGGCACGCAAGGAAGGTTACAACCAAATCGCCGACCTCTTTGAGGAGACGGCACGCAACGAGATGGAGCACGCCAAGATTTGGTTCAAGCTGCTCCACGACGGCGAGGTGCCCGACACCAAGACCAACCTGAAGGACGCCGCCGCCGGCGAAAACTACGAATGGACCGACATGTACGCAGGCATGGCCCAGACCGCCCGCGAGGAAGGTTTCAACAAGATTGCCGCCCTCTTCGAGTTGGTCGGCAAGATCGAGAAGGAACACGAGGCCCGCTACCTGAAGCTCCTGCAAAACATCGAGGACGGCATCGTCTTCTCGCGCGAGGGCGACATGGTGTGGCAATGCGCCAACTGCGGCCACATCGTCATCGGCAAGAAGGCCCCGCAGGTATGCCCCGTGTGCAACCACCCCCAGTCCTATTTCCAAATCAAGGCCGAAAACTATTGAAAGCCCTCAACTGAACAACTGAACAACTGAACAACTAAAAATTGAACAACTATGAAAAAGTACGTTTGCGACGTCTGCGGCTACGTCTACGACCCCGCAGTTGGCGACCCTGACAGCGGCATCGCCCCCGGAACCCCGTTTGAAGAAATCCCCGACAGCTGGTCGTGCCCGCTTTGCGGCATCGGCAAGGACAGCTTCTCCGTCATGGAATAACTCTAATGACCTGATATGCAACAAATCCGATTAACCGAAAACATCTATTATGTCGGCGTCAACGACCGCCGCACCGACCTTTTCGAAAACCACATGGAACTGCCCAACGGCGTTTCCTACAACTCTTATCTCATTGTGGATGAGAAGGTTGCCTTGATTGACCCCGTCGAAGCGGGCTTCATCGAGGAATACCTCTTCAAGGTGAAGAGCGTGCTGCAAG
>CALFIT010000090.1 GCA_937877465.1 uncultured Bacteroidales bacterium
GAGACGCTCCGCTCGCTGTCGGACGACATGGACAAGATGTTAGCCGAGGGCGTGATTACGACCTCCGACCAGTTGGCGGTGAAGGTGAAGCTGAACGATGCCGAGACCTCGCTGCTGAAGGCGCAAAACGGCTTGGCGCTGTCGAAGATGCTGCTTTGCCAGCTCTGCGGCCAGCCCTTGGATTCCGACATCGTCTTGGCCGACGAGAATTTGGACGACGTTATGCTGACGAACAACAGACCGTATTTCTCGGAGAGCGACATCGAGAGCAACCGTCCCGAACTGAGATGCCTCAGCATCGCCAACGACATCTATGCCAAAAAGGTGTGGGTGACCCGTGCCGACTATCTTCCGACCATCGGCGCTTTCGGCAACTATGTGGTCAGCAACCCCTCGTGCTTCAACGGCTTCCAAAACGAGTTCGGGGGAATGTGGAACTTCGGCGTGATGGCCAAAATCCCGATTTTCCATTGGGGTGAGGGCTACAACAAGACGCGCATGGCCAAGGCCGAGGCCAAGATACAGCATTACAACTACGACGACACCAAGGAGATGATCCTGCTTCAGGTGCGCCAGTGCGAGAGCCAACTCAGCGAGGCTGAGGCCCGTCTTAAGCTGACCCAAGAGAAGCTGAACGACGCCGACGAGAACCTCCGCATGGCAACGGCAGGCTTCCGCGAGGGCGTGGTCGAGTCATCGACCTTCAACTTGGCCCAAACTGCGTGGCTGCAAGCGCATTCGGAGTACATCGACTCGAAAATCGACTGCATCATGGCCGACGTCAACCTGCGCAAGGCCGCTGGAGTGATTCTTCAATAGTTTAGAGTTTAGAGTTTATAGTAACCGTGGGGCAGCGGCCTACGGCAATCCAAAAGAAACAAACAAACAAATCCAAAGAATATGACTACAGTAAAAGAACAAAGAATGAACACCTACCTCGCCCTCGCGGTGCTGATAGGCGTGATTGCGGTGGTGTGCGTCATCGGCATCATCACCTTCAACAAGGAAACGGAATACCTGCAAGGACAGGCCGAAGTGACCGAATACCGTGTGTCGAGCATGGTGCCGGGACGCATCATGGAATACCGCGTGAAGGCGGGCGACCATGTGCGCAAAGGCGACACATTGGCCATCCTCGAATCGCCCCAAGTGGAGGCCAAGAAAGCCCAGGCCGAAGCCGTCGAGCAACAAGCGCTTGCCTTGAGCGCGAAAGCGAAGGCAGGAGCGAGGTCGCAGCAGATTGACGCAGCCTACGAGATGTGGCAGAAAGCCAAGGTGGGTGTCGATATTGCCGAGAAGTCGTTCAACCGCGTCAGCAACCTGTATCAGGAAGGCGTGGTGAGCGCACAGAAATACGACGAGGTGAAGGCTCAACTCGATGCAGCCATTGCCACCGAGAAGGCGGCAGAGTCGCAGTATAAGTTAGCCCTCTCCGGTGCCCAAAAGGAGGACAAGGAGATGGCCGCCGCCAAGGTGCTGCAAGCCCAAGGCGCTGTGGCTGAGGTCAATTCCTACATCGACGAGACCGTGCTGACGGCCTACGCCGATGGCGAAGTGACCGAGATTTTCCCCCATGTGGGCGAACTCGTCGGGACGGGCGCACCCATCATGAACGTGGCTCAGATGGACGACCAGTGGGCGACCTTCAACATGCGTGAGGACATCCTGAAGGATTACCCTGTCGGCACGGAGTTCGATGCCTACGTCCCTGCCTTGGACAGAACCATCCGCATGAAAATCAACTACATGAAGGATGTCGGCGATTTCGCGGCATGGAAGGCCACCAAGGAGACGGGGCAATACGACCTGAAGACCTTCGAGGTGAGGGCCACGCCGCTTGCGGTGGAGAGCGACCTGCGTCCGGGCATGAGCGTCATCGTGAAGAAAGAGCATAGCAAATGAGTCCGGAAAAGAAAAACGAGCATGGCGTTTGGCGTATCGTGCAGCGCGAGGTGGCGCGGATGCTGTCGCAGCCAGTCTATCTGTTCTGTATGGTCGTCGCGCCGTTGGTGGGCTACCTCTTCTTCACCACCTTGATGGGGAAGGGCCTTCCGACCGACATCCCCGTGGGTGTGGTCGATGAGGACAACACCTCCGTCACGAGGCAGGTGCTGCGCAACCTCGATGCCTTCCAGCAGACGGCCATCATCGAGGAATACGCCAGTTTCGGCGAAGCCCGCCAAGCCATGCAACAGGGCAAGATCTACGCCTTTTATTACATCCCGAAAGGCACGACGGAATTAGCCTTGTCGAGCAAGCAGCCCAAGGTATCGTTCTACACCAACGCGGCCTATCTCGTCCCGGCTTCCCTCGAATACCGCGACATGAAGATGATGGCGGAATTGGCTTCGGGTGCCGTTGCGCGTGAGACGCTCTACGCCAAGGGCTATGCCGAGAATCAGGTGATGGGCGTCTTGCAACCCATCAAGATGGAGATGCATGCCATCGGCAATCCGGGCCTGAACTATTCCATTTACCTCTCCAACATCCTCCTGCCCGCCATGCTGATGCTGCTCATCTTCCAAGTGACCATCTATTCCATCTACAGCGAGGTGAAGGAAGGTACGTCGCGGCGTTGGATGGAGTTGGCCGACGGCAATGTCTATAAGGCGTTGTTGGGCAAGCTGTTGCCCCAGCTCTTGGTTTGGGTTGTGATGGGCGCAACGTATCTCGTGGTGCTGTATGCCTATTGGGACTTCCCGCTGAAGAGCGGCCTGTGGCCAATGGCTTTGGCCGCCTTGCTCCTGATTTTGGTGTCGCAGGCGTTTGGCGTGTTCTTGTGCGAGGCCTTGCCGTCGTTGCGCTGGGCCTTGAGCATCGCCACCCTGTGGGGCGTGCTTTCGTTCCCCATCTCTGGGTTCTCGTTCCCGCAGCATGCGTTTCCGGCGGCGTTGAAGTCGCTGTCGTACCTGTTTCCGCTGCGGCATTATTACCTGATTTACGTCGATCAGGCGTTGAACGGCCTGCCGATGGTTTACTCTTGGATGAACTATGCGGCGTTGATAGCGTTTTTGGCTTTGCCCTTATTGTTCCCCAATCGATTGAAAAAGTGTTTGTTAGAGTATCAATATACCCGATGAAATGAAATGGTTGCATAACATATTGGAGGTATTTCGCGAGGAGCTGCACAACTCGTTGACCGATGAAGGCGTCATCGTGTTTTTCCTCATCGTGCCGTTGCTTTATCCGTTGCTTTATTCCTATCTGTATGGAAAAGAGACGGTTCGCGAGGTGCCGACGGTGGTGGTCGATATGGCCAAGTCGGCGACGAGCCGCGAGTTCCTGCGCAAGGTGGATGCCACAAGTGACGTCTATATCGTGGGGCATTGTGCCGACATGCAGGAGGCTGTCGAGCAGGTGCATCGGCGCAACGCCTACTGCCTGATTTACATCCCCGCCGAGTTCGACCGCGACTTGGTGGAAGGCCGACAGGCCGTCGTGGAGCTGTATTCCGACATGGGCAGCATCTTGTACTACAAGGCGGTGTATGCCTCGTGTACGGAGGTCTCCCTCGCGATGAACCGCGACATCAAGGCGCAACGCTTGGAAGGTGCCACCGACGAGCAGGCTTCCACTTTCGCCTATCCCATTGAGTATGAATACGTCCCGATGTTCAACACGCAAAGCGGCTTCGCCTCGTTCATCATCCCGGGGGTACTAATTTTGGTCATCCAGCAGACGATGTTGTTGGGCATCGGCATGATGGCCGGTGAGGAGCGCGAAAAGAAACGCCGTGGCATCCTTGAGCCGCACGTCATCGGGAAAAGGCCGGTGGAGATGTTTGCGGGCAAGGGCGCGGCCTATCTCGCTATCTATGTGGTGATTGCGGCCTACGTCTTCTGCGTCGTGCCACGCTTGTTCCACTTGATTCAGATAGGGCGTTGGGCCGACATGTTGGCGTTCTTGGTACCGTTCCTGTTGGCTTGCCTCTTCTTCAGCATGACGCTTTCGGGCCTCGCCTACAACCGCGAGGTGTTCATCATCATGTTCGTGTTCGTCTCGGTGCCGCTGCTGTTCATTTCGGGCATCTCGTGGCCTTCGTGCTCGGTGCCGGCGTTTTGGAAGGTCGTCTCGTGGTTCTTCCCATCGACCTTCGGCATCAACGGCTTGGTGAAAATCAACAGCATGGGCGCCGTGCTCAGCGATGTGCGTCCCGAACTGATTGGCCTTTGGATCCAAGTCGTCGTCTATGGCGTCACGGCATGGTTAGTGTATTACCGCTCCTACGGCAAACACCTGCGCGACATCGTCGAGGAGACCCAAGAACGGCTTCAGGCCCGCTGGGCGGCGTATATGTAAGCAAAATGTTGTATTTTTGTCCGTCAAAATCGATGATAGATGAAAAAAGCGGTGATTATAGGCGCGGGATTGGGCGGACTGCAATGCGGCTACATCTTGGCGCAAAACGGATACGAGGTGACCATACTCGAAAAGCACAGCCAAGCCGGCGGATGCCTGCAAAGCTTCAGGCGAAAAGGCTTCTCTTTCGACACGGGTTTCCATTACGTCGGCGGAATGGGCGACGGCGAATCGTTGCACCGCCTGTTCGAGTATTTCCATCTCCTTGACTTGCAATGGGTTCGCATGGACAGCGAATGTTTCGACGAGGTGGTGATTGGCGACGAAAGTTTCAGCTTGGCCTCGGGATACGATAATTTTGTCGAAACACTTGCCCGACGGTTTCCGTCAGAGCGGCGCGGTCTTGAAAGGTACATTGCCACCCTGAAAAACATCGGCGAACACATCTTTGATGTCGCCAACGGCCCTTTCAACGAGGCGTTTGAGACGGGCGCGTATGCCTTCCTGACCGACACCATCGGCGACCCGCTGCTGCGCAAGGTGCTCAGCGGCTCGTCGTTGAAGATGAACCTTTGCGCCGAGACGCTCCCGCTCTATGTGTTCGCGCAAATCAACAACTCCTTCATCCAAAGCAGCTGGCGGCTCAAAGGCGGTGGCGCGGCCCTCGTCCAGAGCCTCGAAAACTCGATTCGCGAAAGCGGCGGAACGGTACTCACGAAAGCGGAAGTGACCGCCCTGAAAGAAGAAAACGGCATGGTCAAGGCCGCCGAAATCAACGGGGAGGAACTGTTGGAAGCCGATGTGTTTGTCTCTGACCTGCATCCGGACTCCACCTTGTCGCTCATTGACGCGACAGGCTCGAAGGTGCGGCCCATCTATCGCAAACGCATTGCCGCCCTGCGCAACGCCTTCGGGATGTTCACGGCCAACATCCTCCTCAAACCCGGCAAGATGAACTACTTGAACCGCAACGTCTTCGTACATTCCGCCGACGAGGACCTGTGGCATCCGAGCCTCGCGCAGACCCGTTCCGTCATGGTTCATTTCTATCCCGAAACCTACCCCGACGGCTCGGCACGCGCCATCGACCTGCTTTCGCCGATGGACATGAGCCTGTTGGAAAAATGGACGGACACCACGATTGGGCATCGTGGCGATGAGTACGAAAAGCTCAAGGCGCAGAAAGCCCAAGCCTGCATCGACCATGTGGCGAAGCGTTTTCCCGAACTCAAGGATGCCATCGACAGCGTGTTTACGAGCACTCCGCTCACCTATCTCGACTATACGGGAACGCCCAATGGCTCGGCTTACGGGATTTGCAAGGACTTCAACAATCCCGCCGGCACCATCATCTCGCCGCAGACGTCACTTCCCAACCTCTTCCTCACGGGACAGAACCTGAACCTGCACGGCATCCTCGGCACCAGCATCACCTCGTTCCTTACCGCTGCTGCTGTGATGGGGCAAATGCCGTCGTTTCCATAACACAACGGCCTTTAAATCCCTTTTCTGGAGATCAATCAGTCAAGGCACTCATAGACATAGTCGTACAGTGCCTCGAAAGTCATCTTGGTGAAGTTGTTGCGCTTTGCATCGCCGCTGGCTATTGTTTGCTGTAGTTCTTCCACTGTGTGAACCACCTCACGGCAACAAACTCCCGCTTTGAATGAAGGGTTTCTTGTATTAGTGTTTTTGGCGTGCGATAATTCACTACCTTTGCCGAAAATTTCCAACATGCCCGACAACATTGAAAAATTCTTGGACAAGGTGGCCGAGGCCGCCGAGCAAAGCACCCTCGTGAAGATGACGCTGAGCAAGCCCGCCGACAAGCGCGACGAGCTGCGCAACGTCTATGTGAAGCCCGTATTAATAAAGGAGAAACGACTCTTCGCCTTCACCTTTCGCTATGAGCGTCGCGACGAGGTGAAGAACTACGACATGTCGCAAATGCTTGAAATGCTGCGCGATATGCTGCCTGAAAGGTTCCAAAATGCCGTGCTGTTCACCGTGAATGAGGATGTCACTTTGCTGGTTTCCGGCAAAGGCAAAGCCACCATCCAAACCAAGAAAGTGCAGGAAAGCCGCGAGCAGAACCTCGACCACGACAAGCAGAAGAACCGCCTCATCAACCCGGCCAACCCGTGGTGGTACCAGCTCGGCCTGACCACTCGCGAGGGCAAGGTCACGGCTGACATGCAGCACAAGTTCAAGCAGATCTACAAATACGCCGAAATCGTGGAGAGCCTCGTCAAGCCGATGCGTTTCGACGGCACGGTGCATGTCGCCGACATGGGGGCAGGGAAGGGCTACCTCACCTTCGCCCTGTATGAACTGCTGTCGCAACGCATGAACCTCGATGTCGACATCAAAGGCGTGGAAATCCGTCCCGACTTAGTGCTGAAAATCAATGAGATAATAAAGTCAGACCATCTGAAAGGCTTGGCGTTTGTGGAGAGCAGCATCGAGGCTTACCGTCCCGAAAAGTTAGACGTGTTGATTGCCCTCCATGCCTGCAACACCGCCACCGACGATGCCATCGCCTCGGGCATCAAGGCGGGTGCGGAACTGATTGTCTGCGCCCCGTGCTGCCACAAGCAGATCCGGCAGGAGATGGAACGCTCGGGCCGTTTCGACGCCATCACGCGCTACGGCATCTTCCTTGAGCGTCAGGCCGTGATGATCACCGACACCATCCGCGCCCTCATCCTCGAATATTTCGGCTACAAGACCCAGGTGATGGAGTTCATCGAGATGGAACACACGCCGAAGAATGTGCTTTTGGTGGGCAGGAAAACATCGAAAAACCCGAAAGACCCGAAAATCCTGCAACAGATCGCCGACCTGAAGGCGCAGTATGGCATTGAGAGCCATTACCTTGAAAGGGCAGTGGGATTAAATTTCTGACATTTCTCCGAAAAACCGTCGTGCATTCAGAAATATTTCGTATTTTCGTGGACTTTTTCAAAACAACTGCAACAATCATCTAAAAAATAAAAGAATCATGCAAAACATCGATTGGGCAAATCTTTCATTTGGTTATTATCCAACGAATTACAATGTCCGCTGCTACTATCGCAACGGCGAGTGGGGCGAACTCGAAGTCAGCTCCGAAACCACCATCAACATCCACATGGCCGCCACCTGCCTGCACTATGGCCAGGAGGCTTTCGAGGGCCTGAAGGCCTTCCGTGGCAAGGACGGCAAGGTGCGCATCTTCCGCATCGACGAGAACGGCAAGCGCCTGCAAAGCTCTTGCGACGGCATCATGATGGCCAAGCTCCCCTTGGAGAAGTTCGAGGAAGCCGTCATCAAGGCCGTGAAACTCAACGCCGAGTTCATCCCGCCGTATGAGACGGGCGCCTCGCTCTACATCCGTCCGCTGCTCATCGGCATGGGTGCCCAAGTGGGCGTGAAGCCGGCCAACGAGTACCTCTTCATCGTCTTCGTGACCCCCGTCGGGCCTTACTTCAAGGGTGGCTTCATGGCCAACCCCTACGTCATCACGCGCAAGTACGACCGCTCGGCCCCGCTCGGCACGGGCATCTACAAGGTGGGTGGCAACTACGCCGCTTCCATGCGTGCCCACGTCGAGGCTTGCCACGGCGGTGAATACGCCTGCGAATTCTACTTGGACGCCAAGGAAAAGAAGTACATCGACGAGGCTGGCGCGGCCAACTTCTTCGGCATCAAAGACAACACCTACATCACGCCCCAAAGCACGTCGATCCTGCCTTCCATCACCAACAAGAGCCTCATCCAAATCGCCGAGAGCCTTGGTATGAAGGTGGAGCGTCGTCCCATCGCCGAGGAGGAATTGGCCACCTTCGAGGAGGCTGGCGC
>CALFIT010000091.1 GCA_937877465.1 uncultured Bacteroidales bacterium
GACTTTCGCCTTGAATTCTGCCGTGAACTTGCAACGGCTCCTTGTTTTCGTGTTGGTCATCTTTTTCCCCTTTTGTTTTTTGCAAAGATAACCACTTTAACCTTTGGTCTAAATTTTAGGGAGCATTATACAAGCGAAACCATTAGTATTATCAGACCAATCGGTCCCATTCAGATAGTCACATTCAAAGCCTTTTCCAAAGGTTCAAGAACGTCCTTGTTCATGCCACGTATAACGCCCATGTTGAGAGCAGCAACAAGATCTTTAGTCTGATAACCCTTCTGGTAAACCTTTTTGGCCTTCCCAAAAAGGTCGTTCAATTTCTCGTTTCCACTATTACCCTTCAGCGACTTGGGGAAATCCTTCAATTTCAGGAAATGGCAAATGCCCTCCTGGTCGCAGAGCAACCAATCCTCAATGCTACTTTTGATGCCGAGTTGGATTAACTCCTCGACGCCCATACGCCTCACGGCTTTTTTCAGCGCATTCCAGTCTACCATCAGCGGATTCCTCTCTTCGAAAACATCTGTGTCATAGGAACAGCACACAGTTTGTATCTTATAAGCTTTGTTCTTCGCATCTGGAAGAAACTCGTTTTTGAGCTTGGCCAACAGTTTGCTGCTATAGCGTGTCACGCCTCTTAAGTTACAAATCCTGCACGGGCGCAATTCGGTGATGCTAACTGTTCTGTAGTAGTCAATGAGTGCTTTGAAAAACACTTCGTCAGTTTCGCCCTCCACAAATAAAACCACCTGAAATGCTATTGATTTCGTTTGTTTTGCCATAGCCTACTACTGAATGAAGAATTGCTCAATCTTTTCATTGTCACCCTCCATGTCGAGCATGAAGTCAAACATAAACTCACCGATGGTAAGTTCCATATCGCCTGCGTATTTATATAGGTATTTCAGCTTCGACGGGTTAATCTGGGCAAAGTGAGCCAACCCGTCATTCTTTGGCAGGCCGAAATACATCTGGTCAGGTCGTAGATAACGCATCAGATAGGGTGAATGGCTCGTCATCAGTATCTTCGTATCAGAGGCGTAGTTTTGCAGCGTCAGCAGCAGGTTCTCCATCATGCGCGGATGAACCGAGTTTTCTGGCTCCTCCATCATGATCATAGGGATGTTCTGCTTCTTGGCGGCGATGCAGAGCGTGAAAAGGAATATCATCCGCTTGCTGCCGCTTGAAAGCATCCTTATGCTAGTTGGAATCGTATTGAATTTCTCCCTTACCCTGATGTCATAAACCCGGCTTCGTCCGTCGCTGAGCGTGATTTCGTCCGGCTCAAATTCCGCTATACGCGGAATGAGTTGTTTGATGCCATCGTATAATATACCATAATTGCTCCCGTCTGTTTTTTTCAGGAAGAAAATATATTCGCTTAGTGTCCTGCCTCCAAGCAGGGGGACTCCGGCATTCTCGTCCATGGAGAAATACGATTCAGGATTGTCAAGCGTCTCTAGGTTAGGTATGGTTATAGAACAAATTCGCTTTGCCGTATCAGAAAAAAACAGTGCTCCGTTGGCTATCATGGGCAAAGCGAGTTGAAGGGAGAACACCTCAAACGGCTTGTTGCATCTGCCCTTTGGAGAAGGAACAACAAGGCAGGTTTCTTTGGAAGCCCTGTTAAGCAATTGTCGATAGCGTTGTTCGTTGGCCAGTTTCACTTTCAGCCATTCCGACACGACACACCCCTCTTTGTCATCTGTTGTCCATTCACATTCAAAGCCATAAAGAAACAGTTGTGCAGGTTCATCTGTCGACAGCCTTCCATTGATTTCAAAACGAAAATTGTTGTGAACCATCGCTTCATTGATAGGGGCAAATCCGTTACTGAGCATGTGCTGCCTACCTTCTGTGTTGGCGTTGAGAAAATCCAATCCGAAACTGATGGCGCCAAGCACGTTGCTCTTGCCATAGCCATTTGGAGCGATGAGTGCATTCATTTCCCCTACATTTATGCGGACATGTTCAATGTTGGAGATACCTTCGATGTCAAAACTATCTATAACCATAACTCGTGCAAATATTTTTGCGTTAGTAAAACCTAATTCAGCCGCAAAAATAGCAAAAACAAACAACTCGCGCAAATAATTTTACATTTTCTCGAAAATCACCATCTTTGTCTACATATGTGCAAAAATAGTAAAAATCACCCTATTAACCCTGTTGATAATTTTGTTGAGAAAAAAAACGAGAATTAATTTGTAGGATAATACCAAAATGCTCTACCTTTGCAAAGCAAGGTTCTTCGAAGAAGATCAATAGGGAACCCCGTGAAAATCAGGGACTATACCCGTAGCTGTGAGCTTCAGGAATCGTCGGGACACCCTTAGCCACTGTCCAACCCATGAGGACGGGAAGGCAGTCCGCACGAGAAGCGAGCCAGAAGACCTGCCTTGCAACAAACGGCATGATGGCCCTCGGGTAATAGGGAAGTATGCCGAGACAAACGAAAACATTTGAAAACGAGCATTATATGAGCAACGGAGGATTGTACATCACCAAACGAGACGGCCAACAGGAAGCCTTCTCTCTCGAAAAAATCAAAGTCGCCATCAGCAAGGCCTTTCTCGCCTCAGGCTTCTACGCCACCGACGAGGACCTCAACGGCATCCTGAGCCGCGTCCGCGTGACCAACGGCATCACCGTCGAGGAAATCCAAAACCAGGTGGAGACGGCACTCATGGCGGAGCAGTATTACACCGTGGCCAAAAACTACATCCTGTACCGCCAGAAGCACACCGAAGACCGCGAGATTCGCGAGAAGATCGACTTCCTCACCAACTACTGCAACGCCTCGAATGCGGCCACCGGCTCGAAGTACGACGCCAACGCCAACGTGGAGAAGAAGAACATCGCCACGCTCATCGGCGAGCTGCCCAAGTCGAGCTTCATCCGCATCAACCGCCGCCTGCTGACCGACCGCATCAAGGAAGTGTATGGCAAGGAACTCGCCGACCGTTACCTCTATCTGCTCAACAACCACTTCATCTACAAAAACGACGAGACCTCGTTGGCCAACTACTGCGCCTCCATCACCATGTACCCGTGGCTCAACGAAGGCACGGCCTCCATCGGCGGCAACAGCACCGCACCCACCAAACTGCGCTCCTTCTGCGGCGGCTTTATTAATATGGTGTTCATGGTGTCGTCGCAACTGTCGGGTGCCTGCGCCACGCCCGAGTTCCTGATGTACATGAACTACTTCATCGGCCTCGACTACGGCAAGGATTACTACAAACGCGCCGACGAGGTGGTGGACCACTCGCTCAAGCCGCGCACCATCGACAAGGTCATCACCGACTGCTTCCAGCAAATCGTCTATTCCTTGAACCAACCTGCCGGCGCAAGGAACTACCAGTCGGTGTTCTGGAACATCGCCTACTACGACAAGTATTACTTCCAGTCGCTGTTCGGCAACTTCTACTTCCCCGATGGCTCGCAACCCGACTGGGAGTCGTTGAGTTGGCTCCAGAAGCGTTTCATGAAGTGGTTCAACGCCGAGCGCTTGAAGAGCGTCTTGACCTTCCCCGTCGAGACGATGGCCCTGCTCTCGAAGGACGGCGACGTCATCGACCAGGAATGGGCCGACTTCACCGCCGAGATGTACGCCGAAGGCCACTCCTTCTTCACTTACCTCAGCGACAACGCCGACTCGCTGTCGTCGTGCTGCCGCCTGCGCAACGAGATCCAAGACAACGGCTTCAGCTACACCCTTGGCGCCGGTGGCGTCAGCACGGGTTCGAAGAGCGTGCTCACCATCAACCTCAACCGCTGCATCCAGTATGCCGCACGCAACAACATGCACTACCTCACCTTCCTTGAAGAGATCGTCGACCTCTGCCACAAGGTGCAGATTTGCTACAACGAGAACCTGAAGGAGATGCAGTCGAAAGGCATGTTGCCACTCTTCGACGCGGGCTACATCAACCTTGGCCGCCAATACCTCACCATCGGCGTAAACGGCCTCGTGGAAGCCGCCGAGTTCCTGAAAATCAAGATTTCGGACAATCCGGAATATGAGGCTTTCGTGCAAGACGTGCTCGGCCTCATCGAGCGTTACAACAAGAAGTACTACTCTAAGAAAGACGGCCTGATGTTCAACTGCGAGATGATTCCCGCCGAGAACGTGGGCGTGAAGCACGCCAAGTGGGACAGGGAAGACGGCTACGAGGTACACCGCGACTGCTACAACAGCTACTTCTACATCGTGGAAGACCCAAACACCAACGTCTTGGACAAGTTCCGGCTGCATGGCGAGAAGTACATCAAGCACCTCACCGGAGGCTCGGCCTTGCACTGCAACCTGGAGGAGCACCTCACCAAGGAGCAGTACCGCCAGCTGCTGCGCGTGGCTGCCCGCGAAGGCTGCAACTACTTCACCTTCAACGTGCCCAACACCATCTGCAACGACTGCGGCCACATCGACAAGCGTTACCTGAAGGAATGCCCAGAGTGCCACAGCCACAACATCGACTACCTGACCCGCATCATCGGCTACCTCAAGCGCGTGAGCAACTTCAGCGAGCCGCGCCAGGAGGAAGCCGCACGTCGTCACTACGGAAAAATGGAGATGGAAAGATGCTAAGATACGCCAATTTCGATATCGTCTTCCAGGAAGTCCCTGAAGAGGTGACGCTTGCCATCAATATCTCCAACTGTCCCAACCAATGCCCAGGTTGCCACAGCAAGTATTTGTGGAAAGATGAAGGCAAAGCCTTGGATGCCAACGAGTTGAACCGACTCGTGGAGCAATACAAGTCGGGCATCACCTGCGTATGCTTCATGGGTGGCGACGCAGAGCCGAAAGAGGTCTCCGATTTGGCCAAGCAACTGAAAGCCAGCCATTCCAACCTCAAGGCGGCGTGGTATTCGGGCAAGAACGACCTGCCGCAAAACGTTTCGACCGAGCATTTCGACTACATCAAGCTGGGGCGTTACATGGCCGAGCTTGGTCCCTTGGACAGCGCGACCACCAACCAACGCATGATGAAACGCTTGGCCGACGGCCGCGTGAAGGACATCACGGAGTGGTTCCGACGGAACAAGCAGGTCGAAATCCACGAAGCAGAAAAAAATCCGGTGGTTTGAGGCTGTCGGATTTTTTGTTTGTAGAGAAGATGTACATAATCTCTTTATCGAGAAGATAATGACAACAACCATTGCCAAAATGGACGGGCTTCAATTTCGCCAAAATCATCGGCAATTATCTCTTTTTCGTCAAGTGTAATGATTAATCGCTGCTTGCAAGGCAGATGCTTTGGCAATTTCCGTAAAGCCTCCACTTCTCGCTTGCGGGTGTCCTCGTCCTGAAGCGAGTAACAAACCTGAATGGCCGTTTCGGTCTCTGGAATGTAAAAATCGACTTCAATACCGTCGTTGTAGAAATACACACGGTCGTTTTCGGGGTCGTGTCCATATTCCCTGAAAAGTGTCAATGCCACCATGTTCTCCAGTAGCATTGAATCTTTGTCGATAAGAAACAAGGACAGAATACCATTGTCAATGAAATAGTATTTGCAATTACTCTCTTTTTCGGCCAAATGGGCGCAGATATTCTTCAACCGTAACAAAAGCCATGCGTCTTCGCAATATTCAATGTACCTAATTACCGATGCAAGACTCAACTTTCCTCCTACACTGGAAAGAATATTCGCGACACGGTTATAGGAAATAGGACGGCATACCGTTTCGGCCATCTTGCGTACTAACACTTTCATTCCAGCCATGTTGGCAATATTGTTGCGTTGGATGATGTCGCCAAGATAGATTTTCTGGTATACGCTACTCAAGTAATCTCGCTTGACGGGAAGGGTTGCCGATGCGGGAAGCCCACCCTCACGCAAGTATTTCAACGCATGACGCACGATAGATGCCCTTGAGTCGGTACCCAACTGCGCTTGTTCGTCAAAAGGCACACCATTCACATGAAGATACTCCTGAAAACTGTACGGATAAATTTCTTGTACCAAATAACGTCCACCTAACGTGCTGGCCACTTCTCCTGAGAGCATTTTTGAATTGCTGCCGGTGATATATACACTATGACCTGTATCCGCCATACGGCGGGCAAATTTTTCCCAATGCGGAATGTTCTGGACCTCGTCGAGAAACATTATGGGATGACAGTCATACATTTCAGCATGGCATTCCAACAGAAGGTTAAAATCATCCGCGCCAAAATCCGCCAAACGCTCGTCCTCAAAATTGACATAGAGCATTTTGCCCCATGGAGTGCCAGCTGCCAGCAACTCTTGTATCAGATGATAAAGCATGTAAGATTTTCCGGCTCTCCTGACTCCAACCAACACATGACATGGAAAAGAGCCGAACACATAATCACGAGGCATTACCTTATAACTTGAAACCTCGGTTTGATTGTCGACAAGTATCCTTTTCAATAATAGTTTATCCATCATTACAAGTTTAAAAACCAATGCAAAAATAGAAAATTGTTTAATTGATTAGACAAAAATAGCTGTTTTTTTATGATTCGATAAACAGAATTGATGGTTGGTCTTGGGTTTCTTCATAGCGATTCCCACAAAACTTGTTGTCCGTTTCGTTCACGCTTTTTGGCTTGGCAAGTGATGCTGCGGCCTTGGCGCGTCAATTCCGCCTTGATGAGTTTGCCGAGATGAAAACCTTCTGTAGGGTATCGTTTTTCTCTTTCCATGGTATGATGCCTTTCAGTTTAGGGTTTTCACCCTCGTCCTGAAAAGCAATGGAAAAGGCGCATACCTTTCGTTTGATTGCTTACATAGACTGGAGGCTCGGCAAAGCCTTAAACACAAATAAGCACGAATAAGCTTGCGCCATAAAAACGCAAACTTTCCGCTTGCTTATTCCCGTGTTTATGAAATTTTGCCGATTTCCAGTCCGAGAACAAGAGCGTAAAGCCCATTGGATTAATATGTCAATTCAAATTACTGTTCTATTCGATGTCTTTTGTTTTAGTGGGACAAAAATAGGAAAAAATTGGGTTATGGAGAATTTTTATGCTGTTTTTGCTTCGGTTAATCGTATTATTTCTATTTTTGCCAACTGAAAATACGAAAATTTCGGATGATTAGTTCGCAAGAAAATATTATGTTAGGCCTAAGCGGTTCGCCAAGGACGGCTTTTAACACAAAGAGCATTTCATTGTTACTCAATGAGAAAAGAGACAACTCTCTTACTAAAAAGCTGAACTATTATGTGCAAAAAGGCCTTTTGCTCAATCCGCGAAAAGGAATCTATGCCAAAAGGAATTATAATCCAGAGGAATTGGCGGGACTGGTTTTCGTGCCATC
Source organism: uncultured Bacteroidales bacterium (assembly GCA_937877465.1). GTDB lineage: Bacteria > Bacteroidota > Bacteroidia > Bacteroidales > F082 > Limimorpha. Next base: position 7,299 of record CALFIT010000091.1, read on the forward strand.
ATATATTTCATTGGAGTATGTGCTGCAAAAGTCAGGCGTGGTTTTCCAATATGATTCGGCCATCACTTCTGTCAGCTATTTGAGCCGCGAAATCGAAATGTTGGGGCAAACTTTCCGCTATCGGCAAATCAAAGGCGAGATTCTTTACAACCTTGAAGGCATCGAAAGACTTGACAACATTAATATTGCCACGCCCGAACGGGCCATCCTCGACATGATGTATCTTGATTCTGAATGTTATTTCGATAACCTCAACGGGGTCAGCAAGAAGCGCCTGTTGCAACTGCTCCCCATTTACAACTCGGCAAGACTGAACGAGCGGATTTACAAACTATTCAAATAATCATTGTCATGGATCTCAATAAACACAAATTCTATATGTTGCAGATTCTGAAAGACATCTTCTCGGATGCCGACCTTGCCGCTTGTTTGGGTTTCAAAGGTGGAACGGCATTGATGTTCTTTTATGACCTGCCAAGATTCTCTGTCGACCTCGATTTCAACCTGCTCGACCTCGCCAAGGAAGAATTGGTGTATCAAAAAGTGAGAAAAATACTGCTAACATACGGCAAAATCCACGACGAAGCCAAAAAGTTCTTTGGGCCTGTATTTGTCTTGGATTATGGGCAAAACGAAAGGAAACTGAAGGTGGAAATCTCCACCCGACAATATGATAATCATTACGAAATCAAGAACTTACTGGGAATTGAAATGCGTGTATTAGTCAAATCGGACATGTTTGCGCATAAATTGTGCGCCTTGCTCGACAGAACCGAAATCACAGGGCGCGACATTTTCGACTGCTGGTTTTTCTTGAATACGCATACACCCGTAAATGCGACTATCGTAGAAAGCAGGATGGGAATGCCCTTGCAAGATTACCTCCAACGTTGCATTGACTCCGTGGAACAAGTAAGCGACAAAACCATTATGAACGGCTTGGGTGAACTGACTGACGGTGAAACGAAAAAATTCGCCAAAACCAAGCTCAAGGAAGAGACCGTTTCGTTGCTGACATTTTTCAATGCGTTTCCTGTGACGACATGAAAAATCGGCTCATAAACACACGAAAATCGGCCCAAACCAATGCAAATTTGAGCCGATTTTTTGTGAAAACCAAGCCGATTTTAATCCTCCGGCGTCAAAGCGGCTATCATTTCGTTGATCTTGGCCTTCACGTCGTCGACGAAGCTGTCGGGGCTGAGGTCGGCCTTGAAGCTCTTGTCGCGGGTGACAAACTCCAAGGCGTTGCGCTCCAACGTCTTCGGGCTGACCACGATGCGCAGCGGCACGCCAAGCAGGTCGGCATCGGAGAACATCACGCCCGCGCTGATGTTGCGGTCGTCGTAGATGACCTCAACGCCCGCCTTCTTCAGGTCTTCATACACCTTGTCGGCCACGCGGCGCACGTTCTCGTCGGCAACGCGCAAGGCGCACACCTCGACTTGCCACGGCGCAATGGTGATGGGCCAGATGGGACCGTAGTCGTCGCGGCTCACCTGACAGACCGAAGCCATCAGTCGGCCCACGCCGATGCCGTAGCAGCCCATGATGGGGTATTTCAGCGTGTTGTCGCTGTCAAGATACTGCATGTTCATCGACTCGGTGTATTTCGTGCCGAGTTGGAAGATGTTGCCCACCTCGATGCCGCGACTGACGGTGATGCTGTGCTTGCCGCACTCGGGGCAGATGCCGCCTGCCGTGGCCTTGGCGATGCTGTCGTAGCGCACCTCGCCGAGGTCGCGGGCCATGTTCATGCCCTTGTAGTGGTAGTTCGGCTTGTTGGCACCCGCCACGAAACTGTTCAAGGTCTTCAGCGACTCGTCATAGACCACGGTGATGCCTTTAGGCAAGCCCTTCGGCCCGATGAAGCCGGGGCAAATGCCCATGTCGGGAGTGACCGTGGCTGCATGTACCTCGGCGCCAATCAAGTTGCGGAGCTTGGTCTCGTTCACTTCGAGGTCGCCACGCAGGAAAGCGATGACCAACGAGTCGTCCATGTTGCGCTGATAGAGCACGGCCTTGCACGATTGCAGGGGCGAAGCGTGGAGATAATTGCACACGTCCTCAATGGTCTTTTGTTCGGTTCAAATCTAATCATTTTTAATACTAATTTAATTAAATATTCATTATATACTTCATATATATTTGTTTTATTAATTTTTCTTCTATTATTTTCTATAGATATTGGAAATTCTTTTGAAATAAGACAAAGTATAGTTAACCCTAAACCAAATATATCTACTTTAAAATCAAAATCTTTCATTCCTTCTTTATGTCTTAAAATTTCGGGAGCTACAAATCTTTTTGGGCCTATTACAGTAAAATTACTTTTTAAATTAGCATATATTTTATTATTATTATTTTGGTTATCTTCATCACTTCTAATTGCAGAAATACCAAAATCCGTTATTTTTATATTATTATTTTCATCTAATAAAATATTATCTAATTTTATATCTCTATGCATTATTTCTTGTTCATGTAAATATTTTAAACCTGATAATAATTGTTTAAATATTTTTATTATAAAATTTTGATCAATAATTTCTTTTTTTTTTATATGATCCCAATAATATTTCTCTAGAGTTCCATTAGATACATAATCTAAAACTAAAAAATACATTTTTTTATCCTCTGTTTGACCTTGATAAGGACTATTTTTATCATTTTCATCAGTATTATATATAGATTTTAATTTTTCTATTTTCTCAAAACCTTGGAAATATCCATAAAATCTTACTACATTTTTATGATTTAATTGCAACATAATATTTGTTTCTCTAATAAAATCATTAGATATATCTTTTTTAACAGGTAATCTTTTAACTGCATATAATTTATTATTTAATTTTGATTTCATTTTTTCAGCGTAACCAAAAGCTCCTTTTCCTAATATAGAATATTCTTTATTATCTGATTTAATAGATTCAAAATCTTCAGGTTTAGTTCCAATTCCTTCTAAATTAGAAGTATTTTCTGGAGGCATTGTAGTATTTAACTCTTTTTTATTTATTTCTGATGGATCTTTTATATAATTTTCAATTTTAATTAATTCATCTAATGCTTCTCCTGCATTTGGTCTTAATAATGGATTTTCTAATATCATTCTATTAATTAAATTTATTAAATGTTCATCATATATATTTTTCTCAATTGAATTTGTTATTATTTTTCTTTTGCCTTCGGTTAAAAAAATAGGATGTTTTTTTGATACAAGACAAAGCATGGTTAATCCTAAACAGAATATATCTACTTTATAATCAAAATCCATTTTTCCTTTTAAAATTTCAGGAGCAACAAAATCAGTTCTACCTACTCTTGTTGAATTTGATAATAGTATATTATCTTCATCTCCTTCTTCTATATTATCTCTATGTAATGCTGATATTCCAAAATCTGTAAGTTTAGCATTGCTATTTTCATCTAATAAAATATTATTTAATTTTATATTTCTATGCATTATTTTATTTGAATGTAAATATTTTAAAACATTTAATAATTGTTTTAATATTTTAACTACAAAATCTTGAGGAACTATATTATTATTACTTCTACATTTTTTTAAATAAGCATCAAGAGAATCATTTGGAACATATTCCAATATTAAATAATACATTTTTTTATCTTCTTTCTCTTTTTGATATAATTGATCTTTATTATCTTTATAAATATCTTTTAGCTTTTCTATATTTTCCATTCCTTGGAAATAACCATATAGTTTTACTATATGCTCATTATTTGATTCGAGCATAAAAGTAGTTTCTCTTATTATTTCTTTTGGTACATCGCCTTTTTTTACAGGCAATTTCTTAACCGCATATATTTTATTATTTAATAAAGATTTCATTTTTTCACAAAATCCAAAATTACCTCTTTTTAATAGAGTATAATTTTGATTTCCAGATTTAATAGATTCAAAGTCTTCTGCTTTTGTACCTATTCCAACTAAATTTGCAATGTTTTCCAAAGCCATATTGGGTATTATTTTTTTTACTTCTTCTGTCATTTTTATTTATTTAATTTTTAATTTTTAAATTTATTTTTTTATATTTATTTTTTTTATATAATTATTAATATTTATCAATTAT
>CALFIT010000092.1 GCA_937877465.1 uncultured Bacteroidales bacterium
ATTTTGTTTTTGGAAAATGGCCAGCAATTGGATTCCTCTTGTTCCCTTTTACAAATGGAGGAAAAACTACAAAACCTTCGGTTTTCAAAAATAGGCAGAAACCATTTGGTAAACTTGGATTATGTGTCTATGGTTAAGCGATATAATAGCCGTAAGTGGTCGGTTATGATTACTAACCATTGTGTTAGAAGGCCGAAGGGGCTATATCGAAAAAGAGGGGAAGATTTGAAATACAGGAAGTGAATTAAAACATAATTAGTGTTGAATGTTTTAGAAAGAAATATAATGATTAAAAAGAAGATATGAATAGAATTGTTTGTGTCTCTTCAAGCCATGAGAGCCGTGCTTGGAGAGAAATATCATGCGGCAGTGAGAGCTGGAATGTTCTTAAATTCAAACAATTACAACTTTATCTTTACAATCTCTAATAAAAATGAAATTATGGTGATTTTGTAGTAACAAACTAATTTTCAAATAATTAATAATCAATCTATTAACACATTAAAACTGTATTATCATGACAACAAAAAGATTTACCATGTTTGCCATTATTATGGCAGCATTTGTCCTCTTAGTGGGATGCAAGAAAGAAAAGACGGAAAACGTAACAAATGCACCACAAGCTTCAGTAAATGGCATGTTGCATTTCAATTCTGCCGAGGAGTTTCTTGAAACTCAGCAAATGGTGCTCGCCATGAGCGAAACAGAACGCCGAGAATGGGAACAGCAACAAGGCTTCAAGTCGTATGCGACAAAATGTAATGAACTCCTTGAAGATCTTGAAGCTAAGGGCATCTATTCTGATCAAGATATCTATGATTTCGTGAAAGAAAATTCCCAATACTTCTATATCAGAGAAGAAGGTGGTGACAAGTATTTGAGCAGTTACTTGGAAGAAACGCCATTTAACTATCTGGTTAACGAGAAACAAATACTGAAAATTGGTGATATGTGTGTTAAAGCATTTAATGAAGGTACTATTTGGAGTAAATCCGACAATGTTAGCGTTTTGAATGCAATTACTCATTATGATAATCAACGTCAAGATGAAAGACTGACCTATTTTGACACAGAAAAGATTCTTCCCAAAGAATTTATTGTAGATACACATAATAATTCTAAGCAAACACGAAAGAAAGATTATCCATACACCGAAGATAGTCAATGGGAAGAAGCCAATACGAATACTTATAAATCATACATTTCCCAAAGAATTACGCACCAAAATTGGCTTTACTCGGAAGCGAATAGGAATGTGACAAAATCACAGGCTCAGGTGGTTGGCTTTTATGATGAAGGTGCGGGAGTTTATGTGTATCTTCTAACATACGAGACACTTATTGTTCCATATCATAGAGTTGCTGGTATTTGGTATGGATGCCAAAGAAGTACTTCATACGACATAAGTTCGAGTTGGAATGTTCCATTAAATGGTGTAACCAATTACCACAGAAATGGAACAGGTAGTGGGTATTCGACAACGGTATATAGCTGTACGATGCTTGAAAACCCCAATATTGCTGCTGGTTTTACAATCAATACATTCTCAGGTTGGTCAAGTACATTAGATACGCCCAAGCTTATTTTCCCGTTATAATGACAAATTGTTTTGGCTGGCTGTACGGCCCGCCAAAACTTTCAACATTCAAACAAATGAGAAAATCAGTTTTTACAGTATTATTCTTGTTCAGCACGAGCCTCGCTTTTGCACAAAGCACTTCAAGTGCCAAACCTTTCATAAAAGGGCAGTTCAATCTTAGCCTTTCTGGATTTAACCAAACTACAAACAACTACATCGGCCCTAAAGCCGAATTCTTATACGGCTATAATGATTTCTTGGAAGTAGGCGTGTTTTGCAAGGCTTTGATTATCCCAATTGGTAACGGGGATCACAAGAACTACCCCGTTTCTTTAAGCTATGGTGCAGAAGGGAAAGCACACTTGTTACCCGCCGTCATCAAGCCTTCATTTTATTATATAGACCTATATGCAATTGGAAAAATAGGAGCAGGAACCACCTTCCCTAATGGTGTTTCTTACGTTATACATGGAACAACTTATGATTACTCCATTGGAGTTGGAGTTGCCATTAATGCGTTTTCAAAGCATTTTGGCCTTTTCTATGAATTCGATTACGGTCGTAATAAGTTGAGCACACACTCGTTTGGCCTCAACATCCGCTTCGGCGGGCCGAAGAAATGGCAAAAATAATTGATCATGAAAAATAGTATCATTCTTTTCCTTATTGCTGCGATAGCCCTTAGTGGCTGCCGCAAGCAGGTCAGCAACTACGAGCGACCTGATTTTGACCCTCAACCTACTTTGAACGTTGTGTTACAAGAAGACCAGCCCGTGTGGGCACAGGTCTCTTTTGCCGAGTGTCTTGACTCGGTGCATCCTACTGCCTGTACTGATGCTGAAGTGCTGCTTTATGTGGACGGACAGTTTGCCGAACAACTACAACACGAGGGTGAAGGACTATATGTCGGTGAAACCATCGCCGAGGCTTTACACGAATATGCCTGCAAGGTCATTATCCCTGGCTACGACACGCTCTTTGCCCAAACCGAGATGCCCGAGAAGCCTGTGGTGACCCATGTGGAGATTATGGAAAACGCCACCGTTAACGACGAAAGCAATCCCTGTGCGGCTGTGCTGGTCACATTTAATAACAACCCTAACCGAAAATCCTATTATAAAGCCAATATAGAAGCTTTTTTTAAGTATAAGTATGACGCTGGCGGCATGGGTATAATCACTAGCCATGTTGGCACCTCCATCAACACCGACGACCCTGTGTTGCTCAATGAAGGTTCCAGCCTGCTTTTGTTCAGTAACGAAATCATTCGAGACACGGTTTATACACTCAAAGTAAATACAGGTATCAATGGGTACGGCTTCAGTGGACAATCTACAGGAGCATATACCCGAACAGGCTATATTGTTGTTAGTATGCACGGTATTTCCGAGTCGGCATATCGCTATCTGAAGTGCCAAACCGCCTTCGATGAACCCGATGCCTACACCAATCTCTTCCTCGGCGTCATCACCCCCATCAATCTTTACAGTAATGTGGAGAATGGCCTTGGCTTGTTTGCCGCCATCGCCCCCATGACCTGCGACACCATTTTCATCAACCCCGAAGACTAACCCGCCATGAAGAAGACCTTTTTTCTAATCTGCCTTTTCGCTTCTCTTTTTGCCCAAGCCCAACAAATCCATGTTTCAGGTTTTGTCAGCGATGCTCACGATGGCGAGCACATCATCGGGGCCAATGTCTTTCTTCAAGACCGCAGCCGAGGCGTGGCCACCGACCAGAAAGGTTATTTCAACCTTGCCATCGAGTTGCCCGCCACACTTTGCATTTCGTGCATAGGCTACGAAGAAAAGTGCATCAAGGTAAACCATACCGATGAGCCGCTGCAAATCCGTTTGCAACCTTTGACCGAAATCCTCCAATCCGTTGAAGTAAGTGCCACCCGCATCGAGCAAAGAACAAACTTCAACACCTTGACCTTGAATGCCAAGAACATCGACCAGTTGCCCACCATCGGTAGCCGTCCCGACATCATCAAGGCGGCACAGCAGTTGCCAGGCATCGAGGCGGCCACCGAAGCCTCCAGCCTGATGATTGTACGCGGCGGCAATCCAGGAGAGAACCTTTATTTGCTTGACAATGTGCCGCTCATCTACGTCAACCATTTGGGCGGCTTTATGTCGGTGTTCAATTCCGAGATGATCAACACGATGGACATCTACAAAGGCGGCTTTCCCGCCCGCTATGGCGGCAAACTCTCTTCCATTGTTGACCTCACCTCCAAGAAAGGCGATCCCACCAAGCTGAAAGGCTCACTCAGCGCAGGTCTCACCGACTTGGCCTTTGCCGTGGAAGGTCCTGGCGGGCTGAAGAACTCCAGCTTCATCGTCACGGGCCGCAAGACATTGACCGAGGCACTGCTTTTTACGGCAAGCCAAATCAGCAAAGGGTCTGGTGCACAGGACTATAACATCATCTATGGGTTCCATGACATCAATGCCAAATACACTTGGGCTCCCGATGCAAAAAACAGCTTCGCCTTCAACATCTATGAAGGCGATGACTATATGCGCATCTGGAAAAACAAGAATAAGAACGGCGACATCGAGCGAAACAGCATTAGTAACATTTGGGGCAACCTGCTCGTGTCGGGACAATGGAACAGTGCGGTTAGTTCTCGGCTGTTTATGGCCAATACATTATCGTTCACGCAATACCGCCTCAAAAACAACATGAAAGCCTACTTGAAGAATGCCGTCGACACGACGGACTTCTTCGTCAAGACCTCTTCGCGCGTCAGCGATGTTTCGCTACGTTCCGACTGGAAACTTTTCATCGCCAATGCCTGGACATTGGAATATGGTCTTCAAAGTTCCTATCTCAACTATCGCCCCAATCACTTCATCAGCAGCTTTTCAGAAGTCAATTTGCCCGACATTTCAAGCGTATTTGACAACTCGCTTTATTTGGACAACAAACTGAAATTTGGCACTTGGTTCAACGGCTCGATCGGTTTGAGGGCGAATAGCTTCCTGAATAAGGGTTATCATCACATCGCATTGGAGCCGAGGCTGAACCTCAGCTTCAACATCGGGCAAAGCACACTTAACATGACCGCCATACGCGTCACCCAGAATGCCCACTTGATGATGACGCCTGGCTCCATCATGAACAACGAAGTGTGGATTCCCGCCGATGCTCGCATCAAGCCCGCCACCTCCGACCAAGCCTCGGTGGGTTGGCAGCGTGGATTTTGGCAAGACCATATCAACATGGAAGTGGATGGCTACTACAAACTGGTCCGTGACTTGGCCACCTACCGCGAAGGCTACAACACCCTCCTCGGCGACTCCGACTGGCGCAGCAAAGTGGAAGCAGGCGGCAAGGGCAAGTCGTACGGCGTTGAAATGATGACGCGCTTCAACTTCAACCGCTTGGATGGCTATGTGGGCTATACTTGGTCGCACACCACGCGACAATTCGACCATATCAACAACGGCAAGGAATACGTTTACGAATACGACCGCCCGCATTCCGTCAATATTAATGTGAATTACCAACTGACTGAGCGTTGGTCATTAAGCGCTTTGTGGACCTATCAGACGGGATTGCCATACACGCCAGTCATCGGGGTGCAGAATACGCCCATCATCTCGCCTGAAGGCGATGTGTATTTCGAGCAAGCCAACATCTACGGTGAGCGTAACAGTGCCAGAATGCGCGACTACCATCGCCTCGACTTGGCCGCCAAATTCAAGACCAAGAACGAGAAAGGTCGTAAAGCCGAATGGACGTTCTCGATTTACAATGTGTATTGCCGACAGAATCCATACTATTACTACTACGGCGACAAGAAAGGCGACCCGTTGTATTGGAACCAGTTCCCCGACGAGCCGCAAACGCTTTGGCAACGGAGTTTCTTCCCGATTATACCGTCGTTCTCGTATAAGGTGTGGTTTTGATTGTATCGATAAGAAAGAAATAATATAATGCACTGGAAATGTACACCAATACAAATACTTAATTTTGCGATTCATCAAGTAAATGAAATGTATGTAATGCAATTCATATTGACCACAAATTAATGAGATACTAACAAAACCGTTAAGAGAATCATAAGATGAATAATAGAAAAACAATGCTTTTTACAATAATGGCGGTTTTGGCCGCCCTGCTGCTTGCAGGATGTCAAAACAGAAGCGACAAAGAAACTTCTCAGACAATCTCTGAGGAGAAGGAAATACACATTCCGGCTCCTATCGACACGTCGGCCATGGACGAGGAGTTTTATAGGAGGATGCGGCTGTTTGACGCGATGTTTCCGGACAGGGGATTGGATAAGTGAAGCGGTTTTTCTTTTGACTACGTCGAATCTTCGATTTCTCTTGAAAGAAAAGAAACAAAAGTTCAAGGCCGACATCAATCGGACCCAACGCACGACCAGCCTAAAGACTTGACTGTCAGGTCGCGGAGTGCCTTCCAAGAAGGCAAACGACAAGCGCCGCTCCGTGACAGTCAAGTCCTTAGTCTTGTCTTTCACGAACTTCGTGAAAATCATGCGAGCGGCCTACGACATCCTTTTGGTGTGTCGATAGAGGGGAAATCCGTGTCAACGGTGGGCAATAATTATCGGATTTTGTGTCAACGAGAATTCAATTATGGAAAATCGGTTGACACGTGGTTGACACGGGAGGGGGTGTTTGGGGAAAGAAAAATCCCTAACTAATTGAGAATCAATTAGGGATTGGTGGATTATTTGTAGCCCAACTAGGACTCGAACCTAGATTTAAAGTTTAGGAAACTTCCGTTCTATCCCTTGAACTATTAGGCCATCGGAAATCGAATTCCGCGGCAAAGGTACGACTTTTTCTGAAACTGTGGCAAACTTTATTTCAATTCCAGCACGATAGGGCAGTGGTCGGAATGCATCACGTCTGGCAGGATGTCGACGGCGGCGATGCGGTCGCGCAGGTTGTCGGTCACCATGTGGTAGTCGATACGCCAGCCAAGGTTTTTCTGCCTTGCGCCGGCGCGGAAACTCCACCAGCTGTAGCGGTTGGGTTCCTTCACTAGGTGGCGGAAGCTGTCGATGTAGCCGTCGCTGAGGAAGCCGGTCATCCACTGGCGTTCCTCGGGCAGGAATCCCGATGCGGTGTCGTGCTTGCGCGGGTTGTTGATGTCGATGTCCTCGTGGCAGATGTTGTAGTCGCCCGAAAGCACCAGCTGCGGCCTTTCTTTGCGTAACTCGTTGACATACAGACGGAAGAAGTCGAGCCACACCATCTTGAAGGCTTGGCGCTCGTCGCCCGTTGTGCCCGAAGGATGGTAGACGCTCACCACCGAGAGGTCGCCGAAGTCGGCACGGAGGAAGCGGCCCTCGTTGTCGTAGAGCGGCTCGTTCATGCCGTAGACCACGTTGTCAGGCTCGGTCTTCGTGATGATGCCCACGCCGCTGTAGCCTTTCTTCTGGGCGGGGAACCAGTAATGATGATAGCCCATCATCTCGAAGTCCATCAAGGGGATTTGGTCGGGCGTGGCTTTCAGCTCTTGGAAGCAGAGCACATCGGGTTGGTAGTCGTTGATCCATTGCAGCAGGCCCTTGCCGATGGCTGCGCGGATGCCGTTCACGTTGTAGCTGACGATTTTCATGCTGCGAAATTAGTGAAAAAGTCGTTTCTTTTCGCTTCGCGCGTTACTTTTTCCTATTTTAGCCGCCGCAAAACGACTCAAGATCGTGCTTAAAGACAAGATAAACGGATGGATTGACCGACTGAACGCATGGCGCACGACGCACATGACCGACCAACGTTTCATGCTGCTGCTCAGCATCCCGACGGGTTTCCTTGCCGGTGCAGCCGCCGTCATCATCAAGAAGTTGGCGCACGGCATCCGCGACTTGGTCTTCCATGCGCAGTTCACCTATTCGCATTTGCTTTATTTCGTCTGTCCCGCCATCGGCATCCTGCTCACCATCTTGTTTTGCAAGTACATCCTCAAAAAGGACGTCGGCCACGGCATTCCGGGCATCCTTTACGCCATCTCGAAAAACAAAGGCAAGGTGAGCCGCAGCAGCACTTGGTCGAGCATCGTCGCCAGTGCCCTGACGGTGGGCTTCGGCGGCTCGGTGGGTTTGGAAGGGCCCAGCGTCTCGACGGGCGGCTCTATCGGCTCCAACATCGCGCAACTGCTGAAACTTGACCACAAGCACACCGTCCAGCTCATCGGCATGGGTGCCGCAGCGGCGTTGGCGGCCATCTTCCAGGCCCCTATCACGGGCATCGCTTTTGCCTTGGAAGTCTTCATGATTGACCTGTCGCTCAACGCGATAGTGCCCATCATCGTGTCGTCGTTTGTGGCCATCCTGACGGCCTATTTCTTCCTCGGGCAAACGGTGGAATATCCTGCCGCCATCGCCGAAGGCTTCATTCCGAGCAACGCCTTGTATTATGTGGTGTTGGGACTGTTTGCAGGCTTGGTGTCGGCCTATTTCCTCAAGGTGAACTTCAGCATGGAGAAGCGTTTCAAGAAGATCGAGTCGCCGTGGGTGCGTTTCCTCGTCGGCGGCTCGCTGTTAGGCATCCTGATTTTCCTTTTTCCCGCGCTCTATGGCGAGGGCTACGAGGCCATCAACTCGGCCTTGCGCGGCGACTACAGCCCCGTGTTCGGCAACCCTTGGTTCGAGCATTTCAAGGACCACGACTTGGTGGTCATCATCTTGTTTGCGAGCATGATCCTGCTGAAAGCCTTTGCCACGGCGTTCACCTTCGGTGCGGGCGGCGTGGGTGGCACCTTCGCTCCGGCCTTGTTCATCGGGGCGTTCACGGGACTCTTCTTCGCCACGTTGGTCAACTATTTGGGCATCGGCGACTTGAATCCGGCCAAGTTCGCCCTCGTCGGGATGAGCGGCTTGGTGGCGGGTATGCTCCATGCGCCGCTGACGGGCATCTTCCTCATCGCCGAAATCACCAACGGCTACGCGCTCATCGTGCCGCTGATGATCGTCTCGGCTTTGTCGTACGTCATCAACCGGCTGTTTTTCAAGCATTCCATCTATACCAATGCCGTGGCCGAAAAGGGTGTGGAAGTCACGCACAACAAGGACAAGAGTATTCTCAACATGATGGCTATCAACCAGTTGATAGAAACCAACTTCAGTACCATCGACCCTGACAGCCTCTTCCGCGACTTGTTGCCGTTGGTGTCGTCGTCGAAGCGCAACATCTTCCCCGTGGTCGACAAGGAAGGCTTTTTCTGCGGCCATGTCTTGTTCGACGATGTGCGTGGCATCTTGTTCGACCAGACCTATTACGACCAGTCGATACAGAATTTCGCCGTCCTCCCCGATTACGTCATCCACCCCGAGGAGCCGATGGAGGAGATTGTACACAAGTTCCAGAAGTCGGGCAAATACAACATCCCCGTCATCCAAGGCGGCAAGTATTTGGGCTACATCTCGCGGGCCAACGTGTTCTCGGCCTACCGCGCCATGATGAGCGAGATTTCGGAGGATTAGCGTTTCTTTTTGAAGAAGTCCGTCAATAACGCCAGGCATTCGTCGTGCATCACGCCCGTTTCGGTCTTTGTCTTGGGGTGTAGCATGTTGCCGAAGCGCGAGAAGCCGTTCTTCGGGTCGTCGGCGGCCCACACGACTTTCCCGATGTGCGAGTGGCACAAGGCACCGGCGCACATGGGGCAAGGCTCCAAGGTGACATAGAGCGTGCATTCGTCCAAGTATTTCGCGCCCAAGGCGTTGGCCGCAGCGGTGATGGCGAGCATCTCGGCGTGGGCGGTCACGTCGTTGAGGGTCTCGGTCTGGTTGTGCGCGCGGGCGATGACCTTGTTGTTGCATACCACCACGGCGCCAATCGGGATTTCGTCGGCCTCAAGGGCCATTTGGGCCTCCTGATAGGCCTGTTTCATATAGTATTCGTCGGTGAAAACGGAAAGCATTGTTTAGAGTTTAGGGTTTAGAGTTTAGGGTTTAGAGTTTAGGGCATGGTGTTGTCAGACGATTTTGGATAACAATTGTGATGCCGTGATGTCCATTTTATTGAAAGCAAACCATTTTTTTCCGAGATCCTTCAATGACGCACCAATGTGGTAAACGGTTTCGTCAACCATCAGGAAGCGGTCATGCGAATTGGTAAAGATTTGAACGTCAATGGGTTCGTATTGTGCATTGTGAAGCGTGATGTCGTTTTGCAAAGCAGGAGCAATCTGTTTCGTATAAACGGTGGCTTTGATGCCATCTGCACGCTTGTCGAGCAGCTTCAATACCGTATCGTCAATATAATTGTCAATAAGGACGACGGCTTTTTTTGCGCTTCGTATCAAGTCGCTGACAAAAGTATGTGCGTCAAACACTTGGCCTTCAAAGAAAATGCCTTCAATGGGCGGGAGCGACGTACGGACAAAAAAGTCAATTTTTTCGGAATGTTCTGCCAATAAAACTTGTTGGTTCTCTAATTGGTTTTCGATTCTTAGCAGGCGTTGGTTTATGGCGTAACCTTTTAATAAATAGTCTTTCAAGACTTTGTTGGCCCACTGGCGGAATTTGGTCGCGTTGGCGGAACTTACCCTATATCCAACCGAAAGGATAGCATCCAAATTATAATGGATAACGCGCCTTGTAACAAATCTGTTGCCTTCTTTGCGAACTACCGAAATTTTCTCGGCAGTTGAAATCGGATCTACTTCGTGTTCCTTGTAAATGTTTTTCAGGTGAACACCAACATTGTCTGACGAACAGCCAAACAAAACGGCCATCTGAGCCTGCGTAAGCCAAACGGTCTCTTCCTCCAAACGTACTTCGAGTTGTACGCTTTCATCGGGCTGGTACAATATGATTTCTCCAGTTTGCTGCATATTTTTACTATCAAAAAGTCCGACAAAAATAATGTTTTTTTGAAAAAAGTAGTTTGTATTGATTGGTTTTGCAGTTGTCGCAAATTTTGCGGCAACTACTTACTTGTGCATTTATTGCACATGTTTAACTGTCAAGAGACCCTTGACAGTTCAGTTGGTAAGGATTCCTTACATACAAGTTTCAAACCCGTCCCAGTCCGGACCCAAGGGGAATTTCTCGCGGAAACGCAGCAGGCTTTCGCCGTCCAAGGTGCAGTGCAGCATCGCCTCTTGGTAAGGCTCGGCCTTCGCGATGACCTCGCCCCGCGCATTCACCACCTGCGACTCGCCGCTGTAGTGCAGCCCGTGGGCATCGTCGCCGACGCGGTTCACGCCGACGAAATAGGCTTGGTTCTCGATGGCGCGGGCTTGCAGCAGCGTGTTCCAGACGTTCATCCGCGAGTCGGGGAAGTTGGCAAGATAGAAGCCCAAGTCGTATTCGTATCGCCCGTCTTTGTAGCGGTTGCGTGCCCAAACGGGGAAGCGGATGTCGTAACAGACCATCGGCTTGATGCGCCAGCCGTTCAGCTCCACAATCAGTTGGCTTTCACCGCGTTCTACCAACTTGTCCTCGCCGCCCATCGTGAAGGTGTGGCGTTTGAAATAGAGTTCGTGGCTCCCGTCAGGACGCATCCAGACGAGGCTGTTGTAGTAATGTCCGTTTTGCTCCAATGGAAACGTGGTGCAAACGACGGCGTTTTTTGCTTTTGCTTGATTTTGAAGCCATTGCATCGTCGGTCCGTCTTCCTTTTCGGCAAATTGCTTCGGGCTGACGGGGAAGGCTGTCGTGAAAGTTTCGGGCAGGAGCACCAAGTCGGTCGCGGCGGGCACTTGTCCCAACAGGTGGCTGAAATGCGCGAAATTGGCCGCTTTGTCCTCCCAGCGGAGGTCGGCCTGGATAAAAGTGATATGGAGGTTTTGCATCATTCGGTGAAATACTGATGCAAAAATAGAAAA
>CALFIT010000093.1 GCA_937877465.1 uncultured Bacteroidales bacterium
TAATCAGGACAGCGTTTTGCCCCGATTTCAGCGGTCAAAGATAAGGGATTTTTGGGGATGAAACAAGGCAGAAAGAAAAAATTTTGGTTGCCAATTCTCTATTCCTTCGCATCTCCATGAATTCAAATCACTTCTTCCATTTTCCGTATAGATTGCACATCCTTTTTACCTTTTCTGCCATTTCCTCGCGCAGCCAAAGCGGTTCCAGCACCTCAAGGGCATCGCCGTTCCAGAGGAGTTCTTGTTGGAAGTCGAAAGTGGGGCGCAGCTCGACAGTGAAGATGCTGTATCCGTCGGTGCGCTCCAATTCTTTCTGAGAGTGGTGCATAGGCAAGGAACGCAAATAGTTGGCTTGGTTGGGACTGACTTTGAGTTTCACCGTTTCCATGGCGCATTCATCGTCGTGGATGATGCCGAAATAGCCCTCAAAGTATATTTCGGGGCTAAAGTCGGTCGGATATTTGAACGGCTCGTCCAAGAGGGCAAGGTTTTGGACTCGGTCAAGCGCATAAATGCGAATCCTGTCCTCATAGACGCTGTTGCCCACCATGTACCACCGCTGCCGAAACAGCTTCACGCAATAGGGTGCTACGGGGAAAGTGTGCTCGCTATCACTCCAAAAGCCTTTATGGGTGATTTCCAGTACTTTGCTTTTCTTCATCGCTTCCATGACCGTGGCGAGGAAGTCCTGGCTTGATGGAATGCTTTCCAAAAGGATGCGGTCGCTGAGCGACTTGTTGTCCAAGAGCGTATTGCTCACCGACATCGTGCTGAGCAGCCAGCGTTGCAGTCCGTCGTCCTCAAGCACCTCGCGGTTCTCGATGTAATAGCGGTCGCCGTCGCTCTTGTCGCACATGATGACGAGGCCGAACATCTCTTCCACCGCGTTCTTCCAAGTGTGGAATGTGCGGCGCGGAATCTCCAGACCCTCGCTCAAATCGGTATCGAGCCACCGCTGGTTGATTTCCTTCAGGGTGATTTTCTTGGCGCGATAGATTGTTTCAACGAGCCAGACGTATTTGTTGATTTGGTTGGTTGCCATGATTTGTTCGTTTAGTTTATATTTGCCCATTGCCGGAACTGAACACCGCGCTGGCTTTTGACGCGATAGCCTACGGAAGTTATTACTTCAAGGTTGAAATACTCGATGTCGTGCGTTTGGGTTTTCCCTTCCATAGCGCCATGTTGAGTGGTAGTCGCAAATTTTGCGACTACCACTGAACCTGCCAATTCTTCCATAAGAGCATTGTTGATATGCTTGCTGATGGTTTTATAGTCGCGGTCAAATAGAATTGCTATTTGATGGCGTGTCAGCCATATCATTTCATTCTCCAGCCTAACATCAATGGCAGTCTGGCCGTTGTCGGTTTGGTATATGACGATTTGGTTTTCCATAGGGATGTTTTTATGCGGCAAAAATAATAAAAAGATTGTGCAAGTTTGTGGCGCAGGTGGTTTAAATACATTTTTCACCACCAACTGTCACTAATCCATTTGTGAACCCTTTCCTTGACTTCCTCAATTGTCTCGTTTGGGTGCGTTTGGCGGTGTTCTTCCTCGATGGATGAGAGGATGCTTTCAGCGTCAAGATTTTTGGTGTTTATTCTGTCAATGTCATAGCTTTGTTTTTTGTAATCATACGCAAAACTTTTCTCAACGCTGACCTTTAGCATTTCTGAGAGCAGTTTCACGGCCTCTTCCTTCTCGAGTTTGTAAAGTCGTAGCATGATGTCGGGGATGCTCTTTTCGACGAGAGTAGTAACATATTGCCTTATGCTGTGTTGTATGAATACGCGATAAGTGTATTCCCTGTCCTCGGCATAGAGGGCAATAACCCGGTTCAAGTCGCCGCCACGTTGGACAAATTTTCCCAATCTGATGAGTTTCTGTTCTGTTTTTGAATAATTCCATTCGCAAGAAGCTCCGTCCCAAAACTCGCGGTTGGCTAGGATTTGTTCGTATTCCTCTAAAGGGACGCTTCCATAATAATCGTTCATTGCATTTAGGTTTTGTTTGTTTCACTCCGCAAAGAAAACAAAAGCCTGTGCCGAATTGAAGCACAGGCTAAAAAAATTTCCTTTTTAACAAAAACTCACCCAATCGGATCCCCGCAAAACTCTTTCCGTTTGCACGCCTTGCAGTGTTTTCCTATCCAAACGTCATCGAATTGGTTCATAGTCACATCCACTCCACCACACCGCTCTTGAGGTCATAGAACGCGGCCACCACTTGGACTTTTTACATGTCTCGTGCGGTTCGCACATCTGGCGCGAAAAAATATACTTTTTATGCTATATTTTCGGAAAAAGCGCTATCTTTGCACCGTTTAATCATCAAAACCCACACGATATGGCAAAGGCAATCATTGAAGAAGTGAAGCAGACCGAGAACGCGGGCTTGTTCACCATCCGTTTCGAGGGACAGACGGAAACTGAGTTCGAGAGGTTCATGCAGCGTTTCAAGGACGATGCGGAGCGGCAAGAGGACTTGTCCGTCATCCTCAACCTTATCAACAAGATGCTCACGATGAGCGGCTTCCTTGAAAGGTTCTTCCGCTACGAGGGCAAGATGAGCGATAGGGTGGCGGCAATGCCCCAGCCGACAGACCACACGGAACTACGGCTCTACTGTCTGCGGCTTTCCGACAGCGTACTGATTGTGGGCAATGGTGGCGTGAAAAACACGCGCACCTACGAGGAAAGCGATGAATTGAGCGGCTATGTCATCACTTTGCAGAAGCTCGATATGCTGCTAAAACAAGCCGAGAGGAGCGGCAAGGTGACCATTGAGGAAACGAAGATAACAGGTATAGACAAGCAAACATTCAACCTATGAACAGCACGGCACAATTGTTCGACGAGCTTGTGGCAGCCACCCCTCCCGATGTGAGGCAGCGTGTGGACTGGTCGTTTTCCATAGCTGACAAGATTTCAGGCATACTCAAGCAGCGCGGGATGACTCAACAGGAGTTTGCCGACATGATGGGATGCTCACAGGCAGAGGTGAGCCGCTGGTGTGGCGGTGTCCACAATTTCACGCTCTCCACCCTCGCCAAAATATCCACGACACTCGGCGAACCGATGATTACGGTTGCGGAATAGACGTCCACTTCCTCATGCACTTCAGGCAAGGCCGCTGTCGGTGACGGCCTGACTTGCAGTGTTTGCCTATCCAAACGTCATCGAACTGGTTCATAATCACATCCACTCCACCTCCCCGCTCTTGATGTCGTAGAACGCGGCCACCACTTGGGCTTTTTCATGCTTGAGGATGGTGTCCGCAGAAAGGAGCCGCGCCATCCGCTGGGCGTGACGGCGGGCGTTGTCGTCGATGTGGAAGTCCGTGCTGAGCGAGAGCCGAATGCGCTCGGCGATGGTCTTGATGTGTCCGGGCAACACGCCGCCATGATAAGTCGCCGTCACCGCGCCGCAGTTGGAATGGCCCATCACGACCACCAACTTCGTCCCCAAATGCTCAACGGCATACTCGACCGAACCCAAGACATCCTCGTCAATCACGTTGCCTGCGTTGCGGATGACGAAAAGGTCGCCGAGGCCTTGGTCAAAGAGGATTTCGGGGGCAACGCGGCTGTCGGAGCAGCACAACACCACAGCGAAAGGCCGCTGTCCTTGGCTGAGCCTTTCGCGGTCGGCGGCATAATCCGTTGGTCGCGCCGACTTGCCCGCCACAAAACGCGCGTTGCCGTCTTTCAGCGCCTCCAAAGGCCATTCGGCAATCCAGCGTTCCAGCATGGCAACCCGACTGGCGTACTTATCCATCTGGCCTTCAATGAAATCGTCGCTGTATTTGCGGTCGCAGAAGCCGTTGCCACGCGCCACATAATCGTCGTCGTCGAGCGAGCTGAAGACCTCCTCGTAGTTCGCCAAATACTGTCGGTTTTCGTCCAAGAGCCGACGCAAGTCGTCAAGGTCGGCCTCGAAGCGCTCGTCTGGGGTGAAAGCGTATCTTTTCTTCATAACCATTTGATTTTTAATTTGTTTTCCTCTCCGTCAAAATCATAAACACAATCGCGAAGAGGATCAGCACCACGCCGAGGGCCACATTGAGGGTGAAAGGCTCGTGGAAGACCAATGTGCCGATGAAGATGGCCGTCAGCGGTTCGAGGATGCCGAGGATGGAGCACTTGGTGGCGCCAACGGCTTTCGTCGCGGCGGCCAAGGTGATGGTGGCGACCGCCGTGGGCAGGATGGCCAAACCCAGCACATTCAGCCAACTGACGGCATCGGGGACGGGGTTCAACTTCACGCCGAAACCCGACAGCACGAACAGCATCAGCGTGCCGACGAGGAAACAATAGAACGTCAGGGTGAGGTTGGGCAAGGCCTTCACCTGCTTGCTTTGGTTGACGATGACGATGAACAAGGTGTAGCACAGCCCCGAAGCCACCACCAAGGCGATGCCGCGCCAGTCGATGAAGCCGCCACCGCCCTTGACGGAGAGCAGCACCGCGCCCACCACGCCCGCGAAGATGGAGACCCACGTCTGCCACGTCGGGAACTGGCCGAGAAACATCATAATTAGCGCGACCATGATGGGATAGACGTAAAGGATGCTCGTCGCGATGCCCGACGGGATGTATTTGTAGGCCTCGAACAGCGTGATGCTGCACCCCGTGAACAAGATGCCCAAGACGGCCATCAGCCCGAACTGCCGCCATGTGATGCGGACCTGCTTTTTCGCCAACAGCATATACCCTAACATTAATAAGGTGGCCATGCCGTAGCGATAGAACAGCAACGAATTGACGTCCAAGCCCTTGTTGATGACCGGCACGCCGAAAAGCGGGTTCATTCCGTAGGTGATGCCCGAAATGATGCCCGCCAAATAGCCCCAACGCAGTGTATTCTTCTTTTGCATTACTAATACTCCTCAAGACGGCGTTTCGACAAGCCCAACGGCCTTAGCCATCGTGTCAGAAGAAAAGCCGACCTTTAAAAACGGCGGCAAAATTAGGCATTGTAGCAAGATTATCGACCCTCGCCCCGAAAAAAAAATCGCTCCCTGTTGATTGCCAATCAGATAAAAAGTCGTACCTTTGCCGCCGAAACCTCGGGTAGGTTTTAGTTAATTCATTCATAATCAACTTAAAACATTAAATTATGCCTGCAAAGATTAGATTGCAAAGACATGGCAAGAAGGGTCAGCCCTTCTATCACATCGTAGTTGCCGACTCTCGCGCACCACGTGATGGCAAGTTCATTGAGAAATTAGGCACCTATAACCCGCTCACCAACCCGGCCCAGATCAACATCAAGTTCGACAGGGCTTTGTATTGGTACAGCGTTGGCGCACAGCCGACCGACACGGCCCGCTCGCTGCTCAGCAAGACCGGCGTCATGATGAAGTATCACCTGATGCGCGGCGTGCAGAAAGGCGCCATGACGGAAGAACAAGCCGAAATCAAGTTCCAGAACTGGCTGAAGGAGAAGGAAGCCAAGAACGCCGGCATCGTAAAGGCTGACGAAGAAAAGGCCCGTGGCGAGAAGAAGGCCCGCTTGGAAGCCGAGAAGCAAGTGAACGAGGCCCGCGCCGCCGAGCTTGCCAAGAAGAGAATCGCCGAAATGGAAGCCAAGAAGGCTGCCGAGGCTGAAGCCGCTGCCGAAGAGGCCGCCGAGGCCGCCACGGAAGAAGCTCCCGCCGAGGAAGCCCCCGCTGCCGAAGCCGAAGCTCCCGCCGAAGCCTAAGACGCGAATTTTCACCAAAACGCATAAAAACCGCTCAGATGAGGGCGGTTTTTTTTATTTTTGCCGCATCATCAAGACACAAGAAGACATGAACAGACAACCTTTCTATTCCGAGAAGTCGAAACTCTACGAAATGATCGCCGACAACCCGAAACTGCTGCCCTTGCTGCCGCGTTTCGGCATCCAACTCGGCTTTGGCGACCGCAGCGTGGCTGAGGTGTGCCATGCCAACGGCGTCGACACGAAGCTCTTCCTCCTCATCTGCAACATCTACATCGACCCTGAGGTGGCCATCCATACCAAGGACCTCGAATCGGTCGACATGGACGGCCTGCTGCCCTATCTCTTGGCCTCGCACCGCTTCTACTTGGACGAGCGTTTCCCGCACATCGAGCAGCACCTTTGCCACATCATCGCCGCCGGCGGGAAGAAATACGGCAACATGCTCCGCCATTTCTACACCGAATACAAGCAAGAGGTGGAGAAACACTTCGATTACGAGGAGAAAGTGGTCTTCCCCTACATCGAGGCGCTGCGCAAGGGGCTGACACCCACCGACTTCAGCATCAACCAGTTCCGCGTCAACCACAGCAACATCGAAGACACGTTAGAGGACATGATGAACATCCTCATCAAATACCTGCCGGGCGACATCCTTCCCAAGGAACGCATCGAAATCTCGACCGACATCATCGAGCTATCGGCTGACCTCATCAGTCACTCACTCGTTGAGGACCAGATACTTATCCCCTTTGTCGAAACCCTCGAAAACGCCAAGCCATGAGTAACCGCATCATCATTTGCGAGGCATCGGAAATCATCACCGAAGGGCTTTACGACATCATCCAAGGCATTGCGGGCTTCGATGTGGTGTCGCGCCTCGACACGCCCGAACATCTCTCGGAGAAAATCCTTGCCACCGATGCAAACCTGCTGATCATCAACCCCATGATGCTCGGCTTCGGCGACCGCAACCTGCCGCAGCAACTCGTCAGGGAATACCCCAACCTCGTCGTCATCGCCTTGGTGACGACCTACGTCGACCCCTCGATCCTGAAGCCTTACGACGGCGTGATAGAAATCGGCGACACGAAGCTGAAGGTCATCAACAAGATGAACCAATTCTCGCAAGATACTGAGAAACAAGACAAAACCGACGATGTGGAGCTGTCGAAACGCGAAATCGACGTCCTTGTGGCCGTGGCCAAAGGCATGATGAACAAGGAGATAGCCGACCAGATGAACATCTCCATCCACACGGTCATCTCGCACCGCAAGAACATCACGCGCAAGACCGGCATCAAGAGCGTGTCGGGCCTCACGGTCTACGCCTTGCTGAATAATCTTATTGATGAGAATGAAGTCTATAAATAGTTGGCAGTTGTTCAGTTGGCAGTTGGCAGTTTTCAGTTGGCAGTTGGTCAGTTTTCAGTTGGCAGTTGTAGGGCTGTCACATGGTCGTTGAGCCGGTTCCTGAGTTTGTCGAAGGAGTCAAAACGCTGTGGCTGCGGATTATTGTAGTTTGCGGAAAAACAGAAACGCTTCGTTTTTGATGAAATCGCGCAGGTCGCGGAAGGCCTCAAGGGTCGTTGGCGCGGGCAAGTCGGGGCAGGCGTAGACTGCATCGAAAGCCGAGGCATCATAGTCGGCCACACATTTCGGCCTATAGCCTGACATGTCGACAAGGCATTCCTTCATCGCCTCAACCATCAATGGGTCAACGGTTTGCAATGGGTTGCGTCCGGCAGAGACGGACTCAATCGTCATGGAGTAGTCGTTGAGAAAAGCCGCCGCCATCGGGCCGCAGCAGGCATCCGTTTCGGTCAGCACCAGCACCTTCATACCTCTATTAATTGGTGCTGCAAAAATAGCGGATTTTGGCAAAACGCAAGTTTTTTGAAAAGAAAAGCCGTCAATTCCTGACGATTTACTATCTTTGCGCCCAAAATAGTAAAAACAACAAAACGACTTAATATGGGAAGAGCATTTGAATACCGCAAAGCGGCCAAGCTGAAAAGATGGGGGCACATGTCGAGAGTGTTCCCGAAACTCGGAAAACTGATCACCATCGCTGCCAAGGAAGGCGGTCCCGACCCCGACATGAACCCCAAGCTGCGCCAGGCCATCCAGAACGCCAAGGCGGAGAACATGCCCAAGGACAACATCGACGCCGCCATCAAGCGTGCGACCGACAAAGACGCCGCCAACCTCGTGGAAATCACCTACGAAGGCAAAGGACCCTTCGGCATCCAGTGCATGGTGGAATGCGCCACCGACAACACCACGCGCACCGTGGCCAACGTGAAGTCGTACTTCAACAAGTGCGGCGGCTCGTTCCTGCCCATCGGCTCGCTGGAGTTCATGTTCACGCGCAAAGCCGTCTTCGAGATCGAGATGCCCGCCGGCATGGACAAGGACGAACTCGAGCTTGAGCTCATCGACTTCGGCTTGGACGAGATCGTGACCGAGACCGACGAGGAGGAAGGCACCACCACGACCACCGTCTACACCGCTTGGACCGACTACGGAACGATGCACCAAGCCTTGGAAGACCGCAAGATCAACATTGTGAAGGCCAACCTGCAACGTTTCCCCAACCAAACCGTCAGCTTCACCGACGAACAGATGGTGGAAATCGAGAAGTTCCTCGACAAGATGGACGAAGACGAGGACGTGCAGGCCGTCTACACCAATATGGAATGACACTAAATACAGAAAGAACGGCACCTAACCAAGTGCCGTTCTTTCTTCTATATGATTGTTATCGGAAACCTATTTAATAACCAACCAAAAAGACAATTATTATGACAGAGTGGGAACAACTTGGCCAAAGTCTTTCAATACAATCAGACGCAGAGTTTGATTATATTGAGACCATGGACATCCATGAAGCATCGAAAGTCGATCTTGGCGACTCTGGGATTTACATGGAAGCCACGGTGATTTATTTCGACATCAAGAACCTGAGCTACATGCTCAAGGAAAACGGCAGACGCAAGACTGCCAAAGCCTACAGCATGTTCCAAAAAGTGCTGACTGCCGTCGCCGAGCATACAGGAGCCTTCGTCAATTGTTTCTCCTTCGATTCGTTTCTCGTCGTCTATCCCGGCAAGGAAGAGTCAATCAAGGATGCCGTCACAGGAGCATTGAACATCTCATACATGCTGAGCGAAACCTACAAGCAGCAGTTCGAGTCAGTTTCGGGGCTGGAGTTTGCCATGGGCCTCGACCACGGCCATATCATGGGCGTTAAAAACCTCTCAGACAACGGCGACGTGCATATAACCTGGTTCGGGCAGTGCATCCTCAAAGCCAGAAGGATTTGTAGAGAATGTGCCCGCCCCTTCTATGTGGGCGTTTCAGGTATGGTCTATCACAGCTTAGATGAAGACCTTCGAATCGCCACACGGCGCATCCTCGGCATCAAGAAAAAGGTTGAGATTTGGACCAAGTCAAGCTACCAGTTTGACAATGTCAAAAAGCACTTATATCAAACCAACCACAAATTTTCGATAGACGGCGAGAAATAAAACGCCTTTATCCTGCGTTTATTTCCAAAAATCGCATATCTTTGCGAATGGAAATATGAATCACACCGTGATGAGCATACAGAAAAGGCTGTTTATCCGTATCTTATTGATTCTCATATCAACAATAGCCATTTACCCGGTTTTCGGGCAAGTGCGCTATCCTTTTGTCACCCCCACCGTCGACTCCATCTGCCGCAACACCATCGACTACATCCGCATCAGGCAGTCGCTCACCCACCAGCAATACGAAATCGACAAAGACGTCGAGCAGCTGCGCAATACCATCGCAATCCTCAACCGTCACCTCGACGAGACCCTCAACGAACAACAAATCGTTGAATCGGAGTTGAACGCCATCAACCGCCACATCGACTCAATCAGCCCGAAACGTCCCGACGGGCCACGTCCCAAGGAGAACATCATCGACATCCTGAACGAGAGGCTGTCATTTCACGGCAACTACGGCCTGAACATCAACCAGTTGGCCCTTTCCAATTGGGCGGCAGGCGGCGAAAACTCGTCGGCAGGCAAGGCCTTCGCCAACTTCACCCTGATTGACCACAAGAAGACCTTCGAGCAGAAACTCATCGGTGCCTTCGCCTTCGGCATCGCGCATTATGCCGACAAGCGCATCGAGAAGCAGGACGACAAGATCGACCTCACCTACTCGCTGTCACACAACGGCAAGACACAATGGAACGCCTCGACCGTGGCCACCTTCAACACGCAGTTCGCCAACGGCTACAAATACCCCAACGACTCCACGGTGATCTCCAGCTTCTTCGCGCCCGCCTACCTCACCGTTTCGGCAGGCTACAACTACAAGACGAAAAACCAGCGTTTCCAAATCTTCCTGAGCACTCTTTTTATATGAAACATTTTTTATCTCTTGATCCTACAAATGAAGATATAAAATTATTTCATGCAATGATGGTCGATATTTATAAAGATATCAAAGATAATAATTTTTCTTCCTCGATTAAATCAATAAAAGATTATAGGAAATCAATAGATGAATCAGGTATAATAAAAGATCCTAGAATTTTACTTATGAATATTCTCATAAAAGCATTTAATAAAAAATCAATTCATAATTCGTTAAAATCAAGTGACAAAAGTGGGGATAAATCGGCCGGGTTGGGGGATTCAAATGAAAGTATGATAAAAGAACTGGAGAACTTTTTGTCCAATTCAAGTGTTAAATTACTTTCATTATTAAGCAGTTGTGATATAAGTTTTGAAGAAGTATATCGTTGGGAAACTGAGCCCATAAAAGATAAAAACGAGACTGAAAATAAGCATGTAGTAATACAAGCCGTACCTTATGATAATATAAAAGATAAAAAAATAAAAAAATTTAGATATAGTAATTTCATAGAATTTAATTTAGGGAATAAAGAAGTTGATACTTTTACTTTAAGTGTATGTCTAAAAAATTATTTGAAAGATATTAAAAGAGCTGATCAACCTGATATTAAAGGTTTAAGTGATTCTGATAAGCTTGTAGAATTAAAAAAAGTTTTTTATATGCTTCCGGAAATATTAGTAATAATAATATCTTATGGAAATGATAAAGATGAAAATCTCGAAAAATGTCATTATGATTTTGATGAGATTTTAAATTTCGATAAGGCAGAATATAATGGATTATTAGGTCCTGAAATTAAATATAAAAAATATTTTTTATCAGAATTAATTGTTTGTAAATTCCCTAAAAAGTATAATGAATTCTATTATACTTATCTTATCTGGATCATTCAAATAATCTACGTAATAAATAGGTAAAATTAAATCATTTTGACTTGATACTATTTGAAATTTAAGTTCTTCGTTTTTGATTGTTTGTTCATAATTTCCACTAAAATTATCAACGTTAGATTCAATAAATTTCTTTAATTCAGAATTTTTATCAATAACACCTCCAATATTAAAAAATTTATCATTTAAATTAAGATCTTTCTTATTTGGAGGATTGTATTCTTTCGCATTTCCAGTAAAAATAATAATTTTAGGAATAATCAGTAAATTCTCAGCAATTAGTTTAAATGAAGCATGAAATTCAGGATATAGTCTTCCACTTAGTATTATTAATGTTTTTTGAAATTTAATTTTTTGAATGCATTTAATTCCTCTTTCTAGATTATCAAAACATTCTAATTTAAG
>CALFIT010000094.1 GCA_937877465.1 uncultured Bacteroidales bacterium
ATCTTGGGAAGTTTTTATTGAAAATCTTATGGAATTGATTTGTTTTTTGTATTTTTGCAGCGTGAAAGACATAAAAAACCAAGGATATGTACCTTAAAAGATATGCCGAGACGGACATTGCAAGAGCCTTGAAATCAAGCGGTGCGGTATTGGTGGCAGGCCCAAAGTTCTGTGGAAAGACAACCACCGGTATGCAATTTCAGAAAAGCTTCATGAAACTGAACACAAACAGCCGCATCAGTTTGGCAAGACTCAACCCGAAGCAGGCTCTTGTCGGCGATTTTCCCCGGCTGATAGACGAATGGCAAACCGTTCCCGAAATATGGAACTGCGTCAAAGAGGATCTTGACGACAATTACGAATTTGGGAAATACATCCTCACCGGCAGTTCGACCCCAGTGGACAAATCGGACATACACCATTCTGGCGCAGGTCGGATTGTCATGGTGAAGATGCGCCCCATGTCGTTGTTTGAATCGGGCGAGTCGAAAGGCACCGTGTCGCTGAAGTCCCTTTTTGACGGGCAGCCTCTTGAGGTTCTTGACGAAAACGCATCCTTCACGCTGCAAGACGTGGCTTTTCTTGTGTGCAGGGGCGGATGGCCTATCTCTGTGATTTCCGACAAGGAAATTTCACTGGATGTGACACGCAACTACTACAATAGTCTCTTTGTCTTTGAGGACTGCGACAATGAGAATTTCCGCAACAAACGTCCCGAGACACTGAAAATGATTCTCCGAAGCTATGCACGAAACATCTCAACCGAGGCCTCCAAACAGACCATATTGGCCGACGTTAGACAATCGAATGAGCGCACCATGGACATAAAAACCTTCGACGATTACCTTGAAGCACTTGGCGACCTGTTCATCATCGCCGACATTGAAGCATGGAATCCCAACATACGCTCAAAGACCTCCATACGCTCCACGCCTACGCGCCATTTCGTCGACACCTCCATTGCCTGCCGCGCGTTGAACATTTTCCCGGAAGACCTCATGAACGATTTGGACTCCTTTGGACTGTTTTTCGAGGATTTCGCCGTAAGGGACCTCGTCATTTATGCACAAGCTCACGGCGGCGAAGTGCGGCACTATCGCGACAATGCAGGGCTTGAGTGCGATGCCATCGTGCATTTGGAAGACGGGCGATGGGGAGCTGTGGAAATAAAGTTGGGAGGCGAGAAACTCATTGAAGAAGGTGCCGTTGCGCTGAATCTCCTTGATTCCAAAATAACGGAGAAAAGCGACGAGCCAGCACCGTCTTTCAAGATGATACTGACAGCCCGAGGGCCTCTTTACCAACGCAAAGACGGCATTTTTGTCGTGCCAATCAATTGCCTGCGGGAATAGTATAATGCTCCCTAAAATTTAGACCAAGGGTTAAAGTGGTTATCTTCGCAAAAACGAAAGGGAAAAAAGATGACCAACAAGAAAACAAGGAGCCGTCGCAAGTTCACGGCAGAATTCAAGGCGAAAGTCGCCATGGAAGCATTACAGGAGAA
>CALFIT010000095.1 GCA_937877465.1 uncultured Bacteroidales bacterium
AGGTTTTTAAAATGCAAAAGTAGGCAATTAATCCGAGCTTTTCTGCTTTTTCTTTTTTCTTTTTTCTTTGTCTTGGACAAACCGAAAATCGTCATGCGGTGTTATATTTGTTGAGATTTGTTATTCTATGTATGGGAAAATTTCGTATCTTTGTAAAATTAATCTGTTTGAATTTATATGCCAATGGAAACCTCTCATAATCAAATAGTTTCTTTCATTTGGTCGATTGCCGACGATGTGCTGCGCGACGTGTTTTTGCGTGGCCAATACCGCGATGTCATTTTGCCTATGGTGGTGCTCCGCCGCTTGGACGCCTTGCTCGAACCCACCAAGGAAGAGGTGGAACAGGAAATCAAGGAAAGCGGGTTGGACAATCTTGACGAAGGCGTGCTGAAAGACATCACCGGACTCAGCTATTTCAACACCAGCAAATGGACCTTGAACCGCCTCAAGTCGCAGGCCTCCGACAGCAACGACATCCTTTATGATAATTTCGTCGAGTATCTCAACGGTTTCAGCGAGAACGTGCGCGACGTGCTGAAAAACTTCGAGTATTACAACAAGGCGAAGAAACTGGCCGACAACGACCGCCTTTTGGCCATCATCGAGAAAATCACCGACCCGCGCATCAACCTCACCGACAAGGAGGCCAAAGACCCCGACGGCCTGCCGCTGCCCGCCATGACCAACATCGGCATGGGTACGGTGTTTGAGGAACTGCTGCGCCGCTTCAACGAGGAGAACAACGAGGAGGCAGGCGAGCACTTCACGCCCCGCGATGCCATTTCGCTGCTGGCGCATCTCGTTTTCGAACCCGTGAAGGACAGCCTCCCAAAGATTATCTCATTGTATGATCCAGCTTGTGGCTCGGGCGGAATGTTGACCGAAGGCCGCGAATACCTTCTGGATATCGGTGTGAAAAGCGCGGCCATCCAACTGTCGGGCACCGAAATCAACCCAGAGACCTACGCCATCTGCAAATCCGACCTGATCATCAAGGGCGTGGACCCGGGCGGCATCCATCTCGGCAACACTATCACCGACGACGGCTTCGCCGACAAGTCGTTCGGCTTTATGATCACCAACCCGCCCTACGGCAAGTCGTGGAAGACCGACAAGGAGAAGATCTACCACGAAAAGGCGTTGCTCGACCATCGCTTCGAACTGGAACTGACCAATTTTGCCGGCGAGCAGGAAACGTTGGATTCCACGCCGAGGACCTCCGACGGACAGTTGCTCTTCATCCTCGAAGAGGTGGATAAGATGAAACCGCTTGAATACCAGCCGCAAGGCAGCCGCGTGGCCTCCATCCATAACGGTTCGTCGCTCTTCACGGGCGATGCGGGCAGCGGCGAAAGCAATATCCGTCGCTACCTGATTGAGAACGACTTGGTGGACGCCATCATCCAGCTGCCCAACAACATCTTCTATAACACAGGCATCACGACCTACGTCTGGCTGCTGACCAACAAGAAAGCCGAAAAACGCAAAGGCAAGGTGCAACTGATCGACGCTTCGCAGGCTTTTGAAAAATTGAGGAAAAACCAAGGCTCGCGCAACTGCACCATCACGGCGGCCTTCCGCGACGCCATCGTGAAGACCTACATGGACTTCGTGGAGAAGGAAGACGACAAGGTGGCCTCGAAAATCTTCGACGGCGACGATTTCCGCTACTACAACGTGACCATCGAGCGTCCACTGCGCTTGCGGAGCCAGTTCAACGCGCTGAAGATCGACGAGATGCTATACGACAAGGGAGAGCCGGAACTGTCGAAATGGCTCCACCAGACCTACGGCGAAAAGGTCTTTGATGGCTTGGAAGCGGAACTTCCCGCCATCAAGGAATACCTGAACGACAACGAAATCAAGATGACGGACAAGAAGTTGGCCAAACTCGTCGCGGCCAAGGAATGGCAGGACCGCCGCCATGTGACGACCGTTGCCCAACAGCTGATGAAAGCCGTTGGCACTGAGGTGTATATGGATTTCAACGTCTTTTCGGAAAAGATTGTCGCGAAGGCGAAGGAGCTGAAATTAGATGCCAAAGGCCCGGTGCTGAACGCCATCGCCCGCGCCATGTCGGCCACCGACCCCGAAGCCCGGCCCGTGGTGAAAAAACGCCACGGCGTGCAAAGCAAGGACATCGACCGCTTGACGGACATCTACGGCATAGCCGAAGACCGCCTTGCCGAATATGGCTATTTCCCTGGCGAAAAAGGCAGCTATGTGGCCTGCTATGTGGAGTATGAGCCTGACAGCGACTTGCGCGACACCGAGAAGATTCCCGTCAAGGAAGACATCTACGAATACTTCCGGCGCGAGGTGCGCCCTTACGTGGCCGATGCGTGGATCAACCTGCCGCCCACCAAGATAGGCTGCGAAATCTCGTTCAACAAGTATTTCTACAAGCCCGCTCCGCTGCG
>CALFIT010000096.1 GCA_937877465.1 uncultured Bacteroidales bacterium
GTGACCGACATCTTCGGCGACATGCCCTACACGCAGGCGGGTCGCATCTGGGAAAACGCCTCCTCGCAAGCCACGATGAAACCCGAATGGGACACCCAAGAGAGCATCTACAAGTCGCTGCTCGAAGAATTGGTGTGGTCGCGCAACCTGCTTCACGCCGACTCCGTCACCACGGCCAACGGCAACGAGTATTACAAGCTGCCCTACGACGTGCTGCTCAACAACGACTACACGCTTTGGGCCGAGTTTGCCAACTCGCTCATCCTGCGCCACGGCCTGCGCATGTACGACAAAGACCCCGAATACGCCACGCCTGTGTTGGTCGAGGCCTACAACTACATCTACTCGAAAATGAGCGCTTCGGGCGGCTCGGCTTTGGGTGGCGGCATCTGCCTGTGGCCCAGTGTGTTGGGTACGAATTGGGACACCAACTGGTCGTTCCGCGAGCACAAGCACCTCCGCATGGGCGAGACCATCTGGAGCGTCCTTTCTTCGACCGACGACATGGACGGCAGCGGCATCTTCGACTACCGTGCCTTCCTCTTTTTTGACACGAGCCACAAGACCGACAGCTTCCCCGACGGCGCATGGAGGCCCTATCCCCAAATCCGCACCTTGGAAACGCCCACCGAAGGCGGCTCGCCCTACGCCCAGAGCCGCGACGGAAGCTACACCTTCAAAGGCCCGTCGTGCCTCTATTCACCGTTCAACTATTACCTGACGCGCGACGAGAAATACGTCCCCCAAATCCTCGTGACCTACGCCGACGTGCTTTTCATGAAGGCCGAAATCGAGGTGAGGAATATCGGCGGCATTACGCCTCCGCTCAACGCCGACGAGTCCATCCGTGCGGGCGTCTATCAGTCGTGCCTCTTCTGGAGCCACATACCGCAGCAAACCAGCCGCTGGATCTATTTCTATCCGCAATACACCAACTATATCGGCAGTCTTGACGTTTGGTCATGGAGCAACAACATGGCGGCCAACGTGATGAACTACGCCGTTTGGATGAATCCCGAATACGACGGCAGCCAGGAGTTCTACCTGAAGATGATCTACCAGCAGCGTTGGCTCAACCTGTTCCGCCAGCCGTGGGAAGCCTGGGCCTTGGCCCGCCGCACCATGGCGACGCCCACCACCACCGACCACGCCAAGCTGACCTCCTTCCGCTTGGAATACCCGCAGAAGGAAATCGAGTACAACTACGAGAACTACGCCGCGCAGCTCGCCCGAATGTCGCATGGCGACACGAGGCAGACCAAGGTGTGGTGGAACGAATGATTGCAAATTTGCCCTGAATAGTAAAGTTAATAGTTAAGTTAAACCTAAAAATCATGAAAAAACTATCTTTGATCCTTATGCTGTTGGCCTTCTCCTTCGGGATGAACGCCCAAGTCGAAAAGGTCTTCGACTTCAACGATTACGAGTATGGAGAGAACCCCAACCATCTCCTCAACGGACAAGACGGCTGGTACGTCCGCGTACACCATGCGGGCAACGGCGGCTTCACGCCCTTGTACACCGACTACATGGGCCACTTCTGGGGCACCACGCCGCCCATCCCGACGGCTGACGAGACCATCGGCGTGTTCTCCGACGCCTCCGGCACCGCCTTTGGCGACATCGCCACGCACGACATCACCCAGTACGGCTTCGACTTCTCAAACGGCGGCATCATCGAGTTTGAATGCGACATCCTCCGCCAATGGTGGGGCGACCTCTTCGGCATCGGCTATGACGGCGATGGCGACGGCTCGGTGCTTCCTCCTCTGCGCAAGGCCTCCTCTTCCAACGCCATCTGCGAACCCATCTATCCCGATGAGAACAGCACGCTCCCCGACGGCGGCATCTACCTGATGATGACCGGCGTCAACCCGAGCAACCCGCTCTTCATGAACGGCGTGGTGCTGCCCAACAACACCATCACCAGCAACATCCAGCCCATCGGCGAGGGAAGCCATTGGTACCGCTGGAAGGTCTCCATCGACCTCGACGCCAACGACGGCCAAGGTGCCGTCACCCTCTTCATGAAATACGACAACCTCGACGACGAATGGGAGGCCGTGCCCGAATGTCAGGGCGTCAACGCGGGACTCACCCCCGGCAGTGGCGACAAGTACGACCCCGCCATGTGGCACCACATCTTCATGCTCAACAGCGGCTGGGGCGGCTTCGACAACTTCGTCGTGCGCCATTTCCCCGGCGGTTTGGCCGCGCAGTTCATCGACTTCGCCGATATTCCCGACCAGTTGGTCTATAACGCGCCCATCACCTTGGAAGCCACTTCCACTTCGGGTCTGCCCGTGACCTTCGAGGTCGCCCAAGGCCCGGCCACCATCGATGGCAACATCCTCACCCTCACCGGCGAGGAAGGCACGGTGAAGGTGAAAGCCATCCAAGCCGGCGACGGCACCAACTGGCAGCCCGCCCCCACCGTGACGCGCACGTTCTATGTGGTTGACCCTGAGAACTATGAACCCGAAATCACCATCCGCCGTCCCTACGAAGGCACCAAGGTGTATATGCCCGACTTCGAGAACCCGGTCATGATTGTGCTGAGCGCATACGTCGAACATGCCAACGCCATCAAGTTCGAGCAGGTGAAGTGCAACGTCGACGGACAGGAGCTGACCTTGAAGACCGACTATCCCGACAACCCCGACAACGGCTATTGGTACACCACTTGGACGCCATCGGGCGAAGGCACCTACAACATGACCGTGAGCATCACCCAAACGGGCGGCAAGGTCACCACGGCCTCCAACACTTTCGAGGTGACCACCAATTACGACGACATCGTGGTCTCGGCCCTCAACGGCGAGGTGGTGGCTGATTTACAGAATTTCACCGCCTACGGCGAGTACCCCTTCCCGACCCACGTCAACGCCTTCAACGCCATCAACCTGCATTATCTGCACAACTGCGTGAACGGCAACTGCAACACCTACGACCACGTCAGCTACCTCCGCGTGAAGAACTACCGTGGCGAATGGGTGGAACTGTGCCGCTACATCACGCCTTTCGGTGTGGAGTGCATCGACGACCTTGATGTGACCGACTTTACCTCCGTGTTGCAGGGACTTATTGAATTTCAATACTATAGCGAACAGTATTCCACGGGTGAAGGCTACAATCCCACCGCCGTTTTTGAATATACCAAAGGCACGCCCGAATATCCTTACGTCGACATGCAGGAGATTTGGTATGGCAACTATGCCTTTGGCGACTATTCCGACCCATGCCCCATCCCGACGCGCACGGTCGAGTTTGACCCCTGTGTCGAGAAAGCCAAGCTGCAAATCACCACTTCGGGCCACAACTGGAGCGATGTCAGCAACGGTGCCTACAACACGGGCAACGCCGCCGAGTTCTATCATGCCACGCACAACATCAATATCAACGGTGCGACCACCTACACCCAAGACCTGTGGCAAACCTGCACGCCTAACCCGGCAGGCTGCCAACCCCAGAACGGCACTTGGACCTACAACCGCGCCGGATGGTGCCCAGGCAGCATGAGTATGGTGTGGAACTACAGCCTCGACGACTACCTCAACGACGGCAAAGTCGATGTGCTTTATGAGTTCGACCCGACCTACATCGACCAATGCCACCCCAACTATCCCGACTGCGTGAGCGGACAGAACAGCTGCCCCGACTGCGACAACTCCAGCAACCCGATCTTGAAGGTCTCGGCCAAGGTGGTGACCTACAGTCACAACACCGACATCCTGACCGAAGTGCCCGAACAGCCCGACGTCGACGCCGAACCCTTCCAAGTGACCATCACGCCCAACCCTGCAAGAGGCCAAATGACCATCACCACCGACTACGAAAAGGGCAAGGCCAGCGTCGTTATCATCAACCCGCAAGGCGTCAAGGTGCGCGGCTTCAGCGTTGACGGCACGGCCACTGTCGATGTGAGCGACCTGCCTTCGGGCATCTACTTCGTCCACGTCATCGGCGGCAAGGTGGTGACGCGCAAAGTGATGATCGAGAACTAATGCCATCCATCATGCGACTTAACATCATCAACACATCGAACAATCCCATGCCTGCCTACGAGACCAAGTCGTCGGCAGGCATGGACCTTCGTGCCTATCTGCCCGAAGGCCCGATGACCCTTGAACCCATGCAACGCGCTTTGGTACCCACGGGTCTCTACATGGAAATCCCCGAAGGCTACGAAGGTCAGGTGAGACCCCGCAGCGGCCTGGCACTCAAGAGCGGCATCACCGTCCTCAATTCGCCCGGCACCATCGACGCCGACTATCGCGGCCAGATTTGCGTCATCCTCATCAACCTGTCCGACAAGCCTTTTGTCGTCAACAGCGGCGACCGCATCGCGCAGATGGTCATTGCCCGTTGCGAGCAGATGGAACCCGTCGCCGTGGAGACCCTTTCGGAAACCGAACGCGGCGCAGGAGGGTTTGGACATACGGGGAAGAGTTAGTCCCGTAGGGACGACGGAAAATAGGCAGGCGATGGAGCAAAGCGAAATCCCTGCCACAAAATCAAGTGAATACGGATAAATAATGAGAACAAAATTTTTTGTATTGGTTTTAATAATGGGCAGTACGATTTTGAGTTTTGCCCAAACCATGCAATCGGAATACGATGGCAAGCCCGACAAGAAAAAGAACGCCACCTATTTCTCCAACGGCTTGCAATGCAAGTACCGCGACGACACCGACGGCGCCATCCGCAACTTCGAGCAGGCCTTGCGCTATATGCCCGACGATGCCGCCTCGATGTTCGAGCTGAGCGAGCAGTATTACGACGCGGGGCGCATCGAAGACGCCTTCCGCATGATTGAGAACGCCGCCCGGTTGGAGCCTGAAAACAAGTGGTACCAACTGCGCCTCGGACTGTTTTACCGCAACTTGGAGCAATACGACGACCTCATTGAATTATACGAAGGCCTGACAGCAAAATACCCCGACGACTTAGACATGCTCACCGAACTCATCGACGTCTACCTGATTACGAACGACTTCGACAAGGCCTTGGCCAAGATCGACCTCTTGGAAGACCAGATGGGTCCGAGCGAAATCATCACCGAGCAACGCCTCAGCATCTACAACCACAAGGGCGACACCAAGAAACTGATGGCCGAACTCGAAAAACTGATCAAGGAAAACCCCGAAAGCACACGCTACCACTCGATGCTCGCTCAGGTGTATGCCGAAAATGGCAAGAACAAGGAAGCGTTGAGGGAATATGAGAAGATCAAGGAAATCAGTCCCGACGACCCTTACATCCACGTCTCGCTGTTGGAGTTTTACGACAAGACCGGCGACAGCGAAAAGGCCTTCAACGAACTGTTGGCCGCCATCCGCAACAAGAACCTCGACCTCAACACCAAGGGCAGCATCTACGACTATTGGATGCAGCATCACGCCGACGGGAAGCAAATCAACGAGCAGGCACGGCAATGCGGCGAGGCCTTCGTCGAGACGCACCCCGACAGCAAACTCGGCTACCTCATCCTCGGCTCCTATTATATCATTAATGAGA
The DNA here is from genome assembly GCA_937877465.1 of uncultured Bacteroidales bacterium. Taxonomy (GTDB): domain Bacteria; phylum Bacteroidota; class Bacteroidia; order Bacteroidales; family F082; genus Limimorpha. The sequence continues at coordinate 5,518 of CALFIT010000096.1, forward strand.
ACGCAACGAAGGCAAAGGAGATCTACCAAAAGTCGCTCGCCATCGACAGCACCGACTTCTATTCGTGGCAAAACCTCATCATCAGCGAGTCGCGCCTCAACGAGAACGAAAACGTGCGCGACCATGCCGTCAAAGCCTTGCAATACTACCCGATGCAGCCCGTGTTCTATTGGTACGTGGGCGTGGCAAGTGCCGTGTTGGACATCAACGACGATGCCATCGCTTACTTGGAAAAGGGGAGGAGATACACCACCGACAAGCTGCAAATGGCCAACTTCGACGCCTTCCTTGGCGACCTCTATCACGAGCAAGGCGACGAGGAAAAGGCTTTCGACGCCTACGAGCGCACCTTACGCAACGACCCCGACAATGTGTTGGTGCTCAACAACTACGCTTATTACTTAGCCGTGAAAAACCAAGACTTGGACAAGGCTTTGGAAATGTCAACCAAAGCCATCGCCGCCGAGCCCGACAACCCGACCTACTTAGACACCCACGCTTGGGTGCTCTATATGCGCGGCGACTACAAAGAAGCCGAAAAGCACATGAAGAAAGCCCTGAAGCTGCTGAAGGAACCTGACGAGACCTATACGAAACACTATGAAGCGATTTTGCGTAAATTGAAAAAATGAGTTTTTTGGCCTGATATATTCCTGCCACGAATCCTGTACAAATAGTTGTTTGGGATTTGTGGCAGTTTTGTTTTCGGAAATTAGAGATATTCCCGAAAATGTGTATTTTTGCCATCAAAATCTGTTGTTATGTATCAGGAAAATTCTTTAGTGGATGCATTGTTGACTATCTATCGTCAGCAAAATGAAGAAGTTCGGCAAGCCTTTCTTGAGCGTATATATCAGGAAGAAAGCCTGTTGGACATGCCAGGTCTGCGAACTCGTGAGGAGATAATAAAGATCTCGAAGGAACGAATGAGAGATATTGTCGCTCACCGAGAGCAAACGCTTTCACATGAGGAAGTGATGAAAATGTTTGACAATGCAATTGCCGAAAAGGTATGAATGTTAGGTGGTCAGAACGCGCTGCAACAGAATTTGCCGCTACCGCCGCGTATGTGGCGACAAATTTTGGACAAACCGCTGCCAAGAAAATGCGTAATAGGATTAATGAAGCGGTCAATGAACTGTCACGGTTTCCAAAATTAGGCGTTGCAAGTTTCACCGATGAAGAGACGGGCATTGAATTTCGTGAATTGCAATGTCGACTTAATAGCGTGGTATATGCAATCTATAACGATGAGATTTACATCGTCAGTATTTGGAGTAATCGGCAAAATCGCGACACCCTTTATTCCGCTTTAAGGGAAGACGCAAAAGAAATGAATTAAGAAAACAATCGTGTCGAAAAGAATCACCATAGCATTCCTCGCCCTGTTGCTGGTCGCTACTTCCTGCGCCTCGCGCAAGAAAACCGTGACACCTGTGCAACCCCAAGCCTTTGAATGGATGACGGCCAACTTGAGCATCCAAGCCGAAGGCAATGGCCAGTCATTCAACGACTTGAGCGGCCAACTGCGGATGCGCCGCGACAGCATCATTTGGCTCAACGTGACCGCCACGATGGGCGTGGAAGTGCTGCGCGCCAAAGTCAGTGCCGACTCAGTTTGGGTCGTCAACCGCTTGGAAAAGACCTATTTGGCCGAGCCTTTAGACACGCTTTCGGTGCAACTCGGGATGCCGCTCAGCCTGCCTTGGGTGCAAACTTTGCTTTTGGACAATAACGAGGGCCTTCCGCCCGTTGAGAACCAAACGGTGCTGTTGAAGACATTCCTGATGGGAGGCCTGTCGGCCAAGGTGAGATACAGCAACATCCGCTTTGACGAACCGACGACCTTCCCGCTGAAGATTACGGACAAGATGGAGCGAATACGCTTCCCGAAAATGAAATGAAGAAACTGCGTATCATATTGGTTTTGTTATTGTTGTCTTTCCTTACGCCGTCGTTTGCCCAAAAGACGAAAGGCAAGTCGAAAAAGCAACTGCAAAGCGAAATCACCTCGTTGCAAAAGGAGATTTCGACCGCCAACCAATTGCTGAAAAAGACCACCAAGGACAAGGAAATGACGCTTAACGAAGTCAACCTCTTGGACAAGAAAATCAAGCAGCGCGAGAAGCTCATCAAGGCCTACAACGAGCAGATTGCCCTCCTCGACGAGGAAATCAACGCCGGACAAAGCAACATCAAGACCCTCAACGCCGACCTCGGCAAGCTGCAAAAGGAATACGCCAAGATGGTGACGTTTGCCTACAAGAACCGCAGCCACTACGACCAGATGGCCTTCATTTTCGCCTCCAAGGACTTCAACCAAGCCTTCAGCCGACTGCGCTACATCCGTGAGTTCACGGATGCCAGAAAAACCAAGATGAACCAAATCAGTTCGACGCAAAGGCAAATCAGCAGCGAGGTGGAAGCCAACCAACAAGCCCGCGAGGAGCAGGCCGCCCTGCTGCATGACGAGAAAACCCAACAAGACGCGTTGAAAAAGGAAAAGGAAGAACTGAATAGCTATGTGGCCAAACTCAAGAAAAAAGAAGGCAACATACAGCAAGACATCAAGAACAAGCAACAGCAAGCACAAAAGCTGCAAAAGGCCGTCGACGACATCATCGCCGAGGAAATCCGCAAAGCCAACGAGGAAGCCGAGAAGAAACGAAGGGAAGAGGCAAAGAAAAAAAGCAATACTGCCACTACGCCAAAGACTTCAACGCCTAACATGACGGCACCGAAAGATAAAGGCATGGCCCTGACACCTGCCGAGAAGACGCTATCGACAAGTTTCGTCAGCAACAAAGGCAAGCTGCCGTGGCCCGTCGAGCGTGGCGTGATTTCATCGTCATACGGCAAACACACTTCGGTGGTTTCCGACAAAGTGACCGTCACCAACAACGGCATCGACATCGCCACCACCGAAGGCGCCAAGGCCCGTGCCGTCTTCGACGGCGAGGTGGCGAGCGTCACCAAGCTGACTGGATCCAACACGGTGGTCATCATCCGCCACGGCGAATATTTCACGGTGTATTCTAACTTGGAAAACGTCACGGTGAAACGCGGCGACAAGGTGAAGACCAAGCAGAACTTGGGCACGGTTCACACCAACGTCACCGAGAACAAGACCGAACTGCACTTTGAGCTGTTGAAGGAAACCAACCGACAAGACCCCGCGCCTTGGCTGTCAAAATGAAGCAAAGATGAAGAACAAACTGTTGATATTGATTTTGTTGGGGCTTACACTGACGGCCTCATCGTGCAAGACCAAGGAAGTGCCGGGTCGCCGTCGCACGCCGCGCCATTGCAACACCTGCACCAAGTGGAGCTATACGCCACAAGAGACTTTGGACACAGAACTCCTCGAACATCATGAAGGCTGAGGAAATCGAGTTGTTGAAACGCTATTTTCCCGCTTCTTCTGTGACGATGGTGGGCGAGGTCTTCACGCAACGGCGTTTCATGTTGCACTTCAAGCGGCCACGAGCCTCGAAATTGGGCGACTTCCGTCCGCCGAGAAGCAAAAACGGCATCTGCGCCATCACGCTCAACTTGGACCTGAACCCTTACCAAATGCTCGTCACCTACCTCCACGAAGTGGCGCATTACGATGTGTATCAGCAATATGGCTCAAGACGCATGCAACCCCATGGTCTGGAATGGCAAAACCGTTTTGCCGCTCTTTTGCAACCTTTCATGACCGAAGCCGTCTTCCCGAAAGACGTGCTTGAAGCCTTGCAGAAGCACCTGCAACACATCAAGGCCAGCAGCACCGCCGACCAAAACCTACAACGCGTCATGCGCCGCTACGACAAAAGTCCCGAAAACATCGTCACGGTGGAAAACTTGCCCGACGGTGCCCGCTTCGTCCTGAAAAACGGCCTCGTCTTCCAAAAAGGGGAGAAGCAACGCACCCGCTACCGATGTCATTGCGAGAGCAACGGTCGCTGGTATTTCGTCTCGGCCTTGGCGGAAGTTCAACAACTTTGATTGTTATTGTGCTACAAATCACTATCTTTGCAGCCTGAATCCATCAAGTTATGACCAAGAAAGTGTTTGTTTCGGGCTGCTACGACCTCTTGCACAGCGGTCATGTCGAGTTTTTCCGGCAGGCGGCGCAATATGGCGACCTCTATGTAGGTATCGGCTCCGACGCCACGATTTTGCACTACAAGAACCACAAGACGCTCTATCCCGAACAGGAACGCCTTTTCATGGTGAAGGCCATCCGTTATGTGAAGGACGCTTTCATCAACGACGGCAGCGGCGTGATGGACTTCGTCGGCACGGTCGACAAGGTGAAGCCCGATGTCTTTGTGGTCAACGAGGACGGCGCATCGGAAGAAAAACGCCGTTTTTGCGAGGAGCGCGGCATCGAGTATGTGGTGCTTCGACGCACGCCTTCCGAGGGCTTGGAGGCCCGCTCGTCGACATCGTTGAAACAAGACCTTTGCCAAATCCCCACCCGCTTGGACATTGCCGGCACATGGATTGACCAACCTTACGTTTCGTGCTTCGCTCCGGGATGGGCCATCACCATCAGCCTTGAGCCGACCTTCGAGGTGCGCGAGCGTTGTGGCTTATCCACTTCGACACGCAATATGATTCGCAAAATCTGGCCGATGAAACTACCCGAAATGGACCCCGAAACCCTCGCCAAGCTCGTTTTCTGCTTCGAGAACGACCCCGAGCGCAGCGACGGCATCATCAGCGGGGCGCAAGACAGCATCGGCATCTGTATGCCTGGCTTGGTGAGGCATTACTACGACAAGCTGTATTGGCCCGTCCGCATCGAGACCTGCCAAGACGAGAATATTCTGCAATGGCTTGAAAACCATCTCGTCATGATTCCCATGGAGCCGCGCCGCCCCGGATGTTCGGTAGTGGAAGGCAAAGACATCACCGCGCCAAAGGTGAAGGCCTTGGCCCAAGCCGCCGATGACTGCTGGAACGCCATCTTGAACATGGATTTGAACGCTTTCGCAACGGCTTACAAGGCTTCGTTCAACGCCCAAACGGCCATGTTTCCCGCGATGATCCAAGGCTCGGTGCAGCGTTATATCGACCGTTATTCCGCCTTGGAGGGTGTGTTAGCCTGGAAGATGCCCGGTGCTGGTGGTGGCGGCTATCTCGCCTGCGTGGTCAAGGATGCCATGTCGTTCCATCAAAACCATTCGGAATCCATTATGTTGAAAATCAGGAGAAAATGAACAAAGTAGTAGAAAAGAAACACCTCTTGGCCTTCGCGTTGGTGACCTGTTGTTTCGCCCTGTGGGGCTTCGCCAACGACATCACCAACCCCATGGTGAAAGCCTTCTCGAAAATCTTCCGCATGAGCGTCACCGACGGAGCCTTAGTGCAGTTGGCCTTTTACGGCGGCTATTTCTGCATGGCCCTGCCCGCCGCGCTTTTCGTCAAGAAGCATTCCTTCAAGGCGGGCTTGCTGATGGGCCTCGGACTCTATGCCGTCGGTGCGTTGATGTTCATCCCGGCCAAGGCAATCGGCAGTTATTACCCTTTCCTCATCGCCTATTTCGTGCTCACTTGCGGCCTCTCTTTCCTCGAAACGACGGCCAACCCCTACATCCTCTCGATGGGCGCCAAAGACACGGCCACCCGTCGCCTCAACTTAGCCCAAGCCTTCAATCCCATCGGCTCGTTGGCGGGGATGTTCGTGGCCATGCAGTTCATCCAAGCCAAGCTCAACCCGATGAGCACCGAGGAACGCGCCCTGCTCAACGACGAGCAGTTTGAGGCCGTCAAGAACGCCGACCTCGCCGTGCTGAGCCGTCCCTACATCGTCATAGGAGCCGTGTTGGTGGTGTTTTTCGTCGTCATCCTGCTGTTGGTGAAAAACCAAGCCAAGACCGAGGAAAGCACCGACCAAAAGTTTGGCCCGACGGTGCGCCGCCTATGGCAAAACAAGCCTTACCGCTATGGCGTGGTGGCGCAGTTTTTCTACGTCGGCGTGCAAATCATGTGCTGGACCTTCATCATCCAATACGGCACGCGCGTCTTCATGAACGAAGGCATGACCGAGCAAGCCGCCGAGGTGCTTTCGCAACGCTACAACATCGTCGCCATGGCCATCTTCTGCGTGAGCCGCTTCATCTGCACCTTCCTGCTGAAATACATCCACCCGTCGAAGCTGCTGACCTACTTGGGCATAGCCGGAGCCGCGTTGGTGCTCGGCGTCATTTTCCTCGACGGTCGCGCCGGAATGTATTGCCTCGTGGCCATCTCCGCCTGCATGAGCCTGATGTTCCCGACCATCTACGGCATTGCCTTGACCGACACGGGCGACGACGCCAAGATTGG
>CALFIT010000097.1 GCA_937877465.1 uncultured Bacteroidales bacterium
AGGAAATGTGCCAAAAAATTGGAGATTTCCTCACTTTTGGGTTTATTTTTGGAGGTCGTAAAACAGGTCGTCCATCGTCACTTGGTATTGCACGGCAACGGAATATTCGTTCTCGAACAGACCGTGTGGCGTAATCCAGGTGGGAATGATGCCGCACTTGGTTTTGGAGGCGTTGCCGAAAGCAGCAATGCGAGCGTTCAACTTCTTGTCCTCTCCCGTTGTGATGGTATATTCCGAATAGGTGTATTTGATTTCGCAAAGGTTGATCAAATGGTCGGCGCGTTCGATGATGAGGTCGATTTGGGCTTTAGGCGCAGTGTTGTTTCGCCAAGAATAGAACTCCACGGCGATGCGGTCAAGCCCCAAGGCGTGGCGTATTTGGTATCGATGTGCAATGCAAATCCGCTCGAAGGCAAGGCCTAACCAAGAGTTGGTTACGGGGGTGTTGAGGTGTTGCTCCCAATAGTCCTCGGTGGCGAGTTTCTTGGAGAAAGTGAGATGGAACAGCGAGAAGAAGTCCACCAATTGGTAATAGGCGTCTCTCATCTTGGGCTTCCCATTCGCTTTGGTGATGTAACGCCTGACGAGGTCGCAATGGACGAGGTTGTCCAATTGTTTGGTCAAAGAGCCGCTTGAAGGGGTTTTCATGGCTTCCTCCAATTCGGAGCGCGTCATGCCTTGCTTGTTTTTCCCCAAGGTCTCTACGATGCGCAGATAAGGTTCCGGCGACTTGAAAAGCGAGGCGTAGAGGCGGTCGTATTCATGGCTGAGCTCGGCGTTTTTCCGGAAATAGAGCCGCCCGATGTTCTGGGCGAGGCTTTCCTGCTTGTCCAAAAGGCTGAGGTAATAGGGGACGCCGCCCAGCATCATGTAGGTTTCCACAACCATTTGCCTCGGCCACTGGATGCCTTTGCTTTTTAGGTAGGTCTCCGTTTCGCATAGGTTGAACTGTCTTAGGTAGATGCTTCGCGTGATGCGGTTGTGCAAGCCGCCGTGGTTGTCGATGATGTTGTCCACCATCCACGAGGTGGCCGACCCGCAAACGATGAGGAACGTTTCTTTATGCAGCGATGCCCAAGTGTTCCAAAAATGCCCCAACGCCTTGACGAAGCCCGATTTGGGCGTGTCGAAGCAAGGCATCTCGTCGATATAGATGACGCACCGGCCTTTGCGTTTTTGCGCTTCCAATGTCGTTTTGAGCATTTCGAAGGCCTCAAGCCAGTTTTTCGGCCTTTTGCCTCGGTAGCCAGCCACGACCAAGGCGCTCGTGAAGGCAAACAGTTGGTCTTCCTTTTTCCCATCGATAATGCCTGTGGCGGAGAAGGCAAATTTGTTCTCGAAGAACTGTTGGATGAGGTAGGTCTTGCCCACGCGCCTTCTTCCGTAAACCGCGACAAACTCTGGCTTCCCTGATTGTTGCAGTTTTTTGAGGAGCCGTGTTTCCTCTTGCCGTCCGATGAAATCCTTTTCCATGTTTTTTGTTTTTCGTCTGAAATTCAGCCGCAAAGGTACAAAAAATATGTTCGATAGCCCCCCAAAACTCATTTTTTTTTGATAGAAATGGGGGATTATCGCATCGATAAATCCCCAAAACTCGTTTTTTTTTGGCGGAAATGGGGGGCTATCGATGGCGTTTCCTACTTTGGTGAAAGATTTTCCGCAAAATTTCCTCTTTTTACTTGCATAATCCAAAATTTTTGTCCCTGAGTTTTTTCCAAAATCGACAAAATTTCACGATTTTGGAAAAAACTCAACTGGCTAAACGAGGCGAATCAACACTTACTTGACCATGTCGTCCTCGTACTCGCTGATGACGGACTTCGCCAAGGCAGCCACCTGTCCGATATGCTTTGTTTCAAGGAACTTGTTGACCACTGCCGGCAAGCCCCCGACCACGATGTAGCGGTAGAGCAGTTGTGTCATCGAATAATGGATTCCTGCGGGAACAGGCTCTTCCTTTAGGAAACAATCATGAAGCACATCTATAATCTTCTCGCTGATGCCGTTTGCCCATAAAAACTCTTCAAAATCAAGTGGATACATTTCCATTATGGTTTCGTATCCTACAGGAATGGAGTTTTTGCCGAGTTGCTGGTTCTTTTCAAGGGAAAAATTTGTTTTTTCTACACTTTTTCAAACGAATAGTTCGGTTTTTATTACACTTTTTCAAGGGAAAAAACTACAGTTTGTTACACTTTTTCAAGGGAAAAATCTATAGTTTGTTACACTTTTTCCAACGAAAGCGGCTTTCGCTTGTCGCCTTGTTGGGAGAAAATGCGCTTCCGTTGCGAATTATTTGTTGTTTCGTGTCGTCTTGTTTATTACTTTTGTACTCTCGAACAATTCAAAATCCTATTGATATGACTACAAGACAAAAAATGAAGAAAATCGGTGGCATCAGCTTGATTGCCATGATGTTGCTGCTCGGACTTCTGCCGTCGTGCGGCAAAAAGGGAACGGCGACCGTGGGCGAGCCTGCGGCTTATGTGGAGCGCATCGCCCCCGTGAGCGAGGCGTTGCTGCCTTTCTTGGACAGCTACACATCGGGCGTCATCGCTGAAGGCGAACCCATCGTGGTGCGCTTCAACAGCCCTGCGACGATGAAGGTGAAGTTTGGCGAGGCGCTTCCTGCCAAGGCCTTCGATTTCACGCCCGCCTTGAAGGGCAAGGCCGTCTGGATCGACGAGAACACCGTGGGATTCCAATATGACGACATCGACAAGAACCAGAACTATGTGTGCAAGTTCAAGGTGTCGGACTTCGTGGAAGTACCTGACGGTCAAACCCTTGAGTTTGGCTTCGGCGTGCGCAGGCAGAATTTCAGTCTTGTCATGGCGCAACCTGTTTGCACCTCAAATGAGGCGATGGACTACCTTTTGCGCGTGGCTTTCGCTGTGCCTGCCGACCCTGACGAAGTGGCCAACTTGTTTGACGAGGCTTTCCGCAAAAGCCATCCCGTGCAGGTAACCTACCAAGGTAACAACATCTATGATTTTGATATTCAAGGCGTTGAAAGGAAAAAAGCCGACTATCAGCTGCCTATCGTTCTCGATGGCAAGGCCGTCGACAGCAAGGCCAAGATCGAGCGTAGCCTGACGGTGTATGCCAAGGACACTTTCGCCCCCGTGACATTCGACGTCGACAAGGCCGCCAGCAAGGGCACTTTGTGCTTCTCGCAGCCGCTGAAGGAGAGCCAAAACCTCAACGGATTCGTCAACTTCAACCGCAAGCTCGGCTACAAGGCCGACATCAAAGGCAACCGCATTGACTTCTATTTCGACAAGTCGAATCTTTACGCCTACCAGCTCGAAGACTTGGAGATGACCGTGGGCAGCGGCATCCGCTCGGCCAACGGGATGCTCCTGCAAACCGACTATTCGTTTGGGTTTGACCTGACCGACAACCTGCCCAAGGTGCGCTGGACCGACGACGGCATCATCATCCCCGACGTGGACGAAACCACCGTCTATTTCGACGCTATCTGCCTCAACTCGGTGACGCTGAGGATTGTACGCATCTTCGACGACAACATCCTCTCGTTCTTGCAGGACAACGAACTCGGCGAGACCTACGGCGTGCGCAAGGCGGGCCGCTTGGAAAAGAAGGTGCGTCTGGCCATCGACAACCCCTATGCCAACCAATGGAAGACCTTTCCCATCGTGCTTTCCGATTATATTGACGTGGTCCCTGGCGCGATGTACCAGCTGAGCCTCAATTTCGGGCCTGCCGACTACACCTTCGTCACCGACGAGACGAGGGATGCCGTGGTGGACGACGAGGCGCGTGAAGCCAATTATTGGGACGGCCAAGCCTACGACTATAGGAAATACAACTACGACGGCGATTGGGACGACCCCAACGACTACACCTATTATAACTATGTTGAGGCAAAGAAGAATATCGTCGTCAGCGACCTCGCGGTGACGGCCAAGATGGGTCGCAATGATGTGGTGGATGCCTATGTCTACCGAATCTCCGACGCCAATCCCGCATCGGGGGCGCAGGTGGTGGCCTACAACTTCCAGAAACAGGAGTTAGCCAAAGGCAGCACCGACGGTCAAGGCCATGTGCAGTTGCAGTGCGCCAACCGTCCCGCCTTCGTGGTGGCTACCGACCGAAAAGGTAGCAAGTCGGTCATCAAGCTGAGCGACGGCAACGCGCTTTCTTACAGCCGTTTCGATATTTCTGGAGAGGCGGTCGAGAAAGGCGTGGCGGCCTTCGCCTATAGCAACCGTGGCGTGTGGCGTCCGGGCGACGAGCTGCAACTCAACCTGATGCTGAACGACTTTGAGTCGAGCATCCCGCAGGATTACCCCGTCGTCCTCGAAGTGATTGACGCCACGGGTCGCCTCTATGCCAAGCAGGTGAACAACAAGCCCGTGAACGACATCTATTGCTTCACCGTGCCGACCAACGTCAGCGACGAGACCGGCCTTTGGACGGCACGTTTCAAGGTGGGCACGAGCACCATCACCAAGAACCTGCGCGTGGAGACCGTGAAGCCCAACCGCTTGGAAATCAAGTTTGAGCTGCCCGAGGTGGTCAGCCTCAGCAAAAACGAGCGCGTCAACCTCGTTTCGAGATGGCTCAACGGCATGAAAGCCAACGGCTTGAAGGCCGAGGTGGACGTGAAACTTCGTGGCGGCATGACCTCGTTCAAGAACTTTGCCCACTATTCTTTCGTCAACGAAACGCAAAGTTTTGAGCCTCAAGAACTTTCGCTCTTTAGTGGCCAACTCAATTCGGAAGGCATCGCCAATGTGGGCTTCGGTCCGCTGAAAGACGTCTACGCCTCGCAGATGATGAACGGCACTTTCACGGTGAAGGTCTTCGAGCAGGGCGGCGACTTCAGCATCGCCTCGTTCAAGACGAAACTCTCGCCCTACGAGCGTTATGTGGGTGTCGATTTGCCCGAAACATCCTCAAAATACGGCAGTTACTACGATACCGACAAGGATTGGAAGTTCAATATCGCCATGGTCAACGAGGACGGAACGGCCTGCAAGTCGTCGGTCGCGCTCAACTATGCGCTCTACAAACTGGATTCCTATTGGTGGTGGTCGAGCGAGGATGAATACAGCCTGCAACGCTATGCCTCAGGCACTTACAAGGCTCCCATGAAGAACGGCACCTTGACCTGCAACGGCACGACCTCCGTCACCTTCAACATCCCGAACGACAAATGGGGCAGCTATCTCTTCGTCGTCAGCGACAAGCAGGGCGGCCACACCTTCGCCAAGGTCATCAGCTTCGACTGGGGCTACGGCCACGCGTCGTCGGCTTCTGGCGCTCCGGCCCAGCTGTCGATGAAAGCCACGGCTGAAAGCTATCAGGTGGGCGAGAAGATCGTGGTTACCTTCCCCGCCAACGACAAGGCCAAGGCCTTGGTCACGGTGGAGGCCAACGACCGCGTGCTGCAAACCATACTAGTCGATAACCTCGGTCAGGAGGGCAAGGTGGAAATCGCCGCCACGGAGGAGATGATTCCGAATGTGTATGTCTATGTTGCTCTGATTCAGCCTCATGATGCCGACAACGACATGCCTATCCGACTTTACGGCGTGGTGCCTGTGAAGGTGGAAGACAAGAAATTGCAGTTGCAGCCTACCGTCACGGCCCCCGAAACGGCCAACACGAAGAAGACCGTCGAGGTGAAGGTGGGCGAGGCCAACAAGCAAGCCATGACCTACACCTTGGCCGTCGTCGACGAGGGCATCCTCGGCCTGACCAACTTCGCCACGCCCAATCCCTACGGCTACTTCAACAGCAAGCAGGCGTTGAGTGTGCGCACTTGGGACAACTACGCCAACATCGTCGATGCGTTCAGCGGCGAGTTGGGTTCCGTCTACGCCATCGGCGGCGACGGCATCCTCAACCAGGAAATCACGCTCGACAACCGCTTCAAGGCCTACGCCGTCACCCTCGGACCTTTCGAGCTGAAGGCTGGCGAGACCAACACGCATAGCTTTGAGGTGCCGCAATGCTCTGGCGCCCTGCGCTTTATGGTGGTGGCCAAAGGCAACGGCAAGGCTTTCGGCTCGACCGAGAAGCAGATGAAAGTCATGGACCCGATCAACCTCTATCCGTCGGCGCCGCGTGTGGTGGCTCCCGGCGACGAACTCAACCTCAAGGTGCAGGTGCAAGCCCCCACGATGAAGAACAAGACCCTGCAAGTGAAGTTCGACAACAAGAACCTCGATGCCTTGGAGTCGCTGCCCACATCGGTCAAGATTGACGGCAACGGCGAGGGCATCGTGGCCGTCAGGACAAGCATCCCCAAGACTTTGGGCAATGCCGAGCTGAACGTCAGCGTGACGGGCGAGGGCTACACCGCCGAGTCGTCGACGGTGATGCCAATCAGGATGCCTTACGCCGAGCGTCGCAACACCGTCACTCGGGAGATAGAGCCTGGCCAAACGCTGAACCTGCCGTTTGAATTGGCTGGCATGACGGGCACGCAACAGGGAAGCATTACCGTGTCGAGCCTGCTGCCCGTCGACCTCTATGGCCGCATCGACTACCTCATGGACTATCCCCACGGCTGCCTCGAACAGCTGACTTCCAAGGCGTTCCCGCAGCTTTATCTCAACTATTTCGTCCAACTCGACGACAAGGAGAAAGCGGAGATGCGCAACAACATCGAGGCCGCCATCACCAACCTGAAGTCGTACCAGAAGTCGGACAACTCGATGACCAACTGGATTGGCGGCAACTACACCAACCCGTGGACGGAGGTTTACGCCCTCCACTTCTTGGTGGAAGCCCAAAAGCAAGGCTTCAACGTGCCGCAGTATTTCATCGACGGCCTGCTGAGCTACCAGAGCGACCGCGCCAAGCAGTGGAAGAACAACCCCGACTACAAGCAGGGCGAGACCATCCAAGCCTACCGCCTCTTCGTGCTGGCCTTGGCCGGAAAGGCCGAGATGGGCGCGATGAACCGCTTCAAGGAATTGGAGATGAACTACGACCTCAGCAAGGCCTTGGCTGCCGCCGCCTTCGCGCTGACGGGCAAGACGACCATCGCGCAGAACCTGCTGCCGCAAGGCGTGGAGAACGAGCGGATTTCGGACTACTACACCTCATTCGGCTCGCGCACCCGCGACCTCGCCATGCTGACCTATACCCAGATGCTTTGCGGCGTGGATGCACAGACGGTGCAGAACAACGTCAACTCGGTGTGTGGGATGCTGAGCAGCAACCGCTGGATGGACACGCAATCCACCGCCTTCGCACTCTATGTCTTGGGCAAATACGCTGAAAAACAAGGCCTTGAAAAGACCAATCTCTCTGCCACGGTGAAAGTGAACGGCGAGGAGCGCACCTTGAACACCAACATGGCCTCGGTGGGCTATGCCTTTGTGCCGCGACTCGGTGGCAACACGCTCGAAATCAAGAACAACGGAGAACAGAAGGTGGTGGCCAACCTCTTCACCAAGACCTCGGTGGCCGAGTACGACATGGAGGAAGGCGGCAACCTGATTACGATGACGGTGAGCTACTTCGACAAGAACGGCAATGCGGTGAACCTCAACAACCTGACCGCCGGCACCGACCTTCGCGTGCAGATGACGGTGCAGAACCCGAGCGAGTGGCAGGTGACGGAGCTGGCGTTGTCGTACTACCTGCCTTCGGGCTGGGAGTTGGTCAACGACCGCGTGAGCGGCGACATGACCGGCAACGAAGGCGCCAAGCACATCGACCTCCGCGACGACCGTGCTTGCTTCTACTTCGACCTCAACCCCGGCGCGAAGAAGACCTTCACGCTGAAGGCCAACGCCACCTACGAGGGCAACTACATGATTCCCGCTGTGCGCTGCGAGGACATGTACAGCAACGAGATTTACTACCAAGTGCCGGCGAGGGGGTGTGTGGTGAAGTGATTACCTCAGCCGCATTGCAAATGCAGCTGAACTTCTAAACCAATCTTCTTGGGCTCTGGCGAATTTGCAATTCGCCAGAGGTGAGTATGGGAAACAAGTTGTGGACGGTTTGGCCGATGAAAATCGTCCACAAGTTGTGGACAAATCTGTAGCAGAGCCGTTCTGGCGAATTTGCAATTCGCCAGCAGTGAGTATGAGAATTTGTAATTCGAAAAAATAGTGGGAACACTTAACAACTAAAAGAAAGATGTATTTGAACAGGGTACTATATTTCACGACTTCGACGGTGATAGATTGGGTTGACATATTCACTCGTCCAATCTATCGGCACATCGTTGTCGATTCTCTTTCCTATTGCCAAACTCACAAAGGACTGAATATCTATGCATGGGTGTTGATGTCGAATCATCTCCACATGATAGTTGATACCAACGACGACACTACTGTTGGCGACGTGATGCGTGATTTCAAGAAGTTCACGAACAAAAAGATACTGAAAGCGTTGGAACAAGACGAGCATGAAAGTCGGCGAGAATGGCTTCTTGACAGGTTTTGGTTTGCAGGGGCAAACGATAAACGCATCAAGAACTACAGGTTTTGGCAGGAAGGTAATTATGTCGAGGAAATATATACTATGGAATTTCTGATGCAAAAGTTGAACTACATTCACCAAAATCCAGTCAGAGCCGAAATTGTGGCGAAGCCAGAGGATTATTTATATAGTTCGGCATTGAATTATGCAGGCGAAAAAGGATTGTTGAATGTTGAATTGATAAGTTGAGCTTTTGTGAATCGGATTACAAATCCTTATACTCGAAACAGCCGCATTGCAAATGCGGCTGAACCCCAAACATCTTTGGACTTCAATTCTTTAGTTTTGCCTTTAGTTTGGGCGAATTTGCAATTCGCCCACAGTGAGTATGAGAATTTGTAATTCGGAAAACAACAAACAATGAAACGATGAAATGAAAAAGCCCATAAAACATAAAAAAGCAAAGATTGTTCTAATAGCTCTCGCGGCCCTTTTCGTGGCCTTCCTCTGCATCCCCGTGCCACGGTTCGACAAGCCTTATTCCACCGTGCTGACCGCCAAAGACGGCGAGCTGCTCGGCGCAAGGATCGCCGACGACGGGCAGTGGCGCTTCCCGGCCTCCAACGCCTACTCGCCGAAATACGTCGCTTGCCTCTTGGCGTATGAAGACCGTTGGTTTTTCCTCCATCCGGGCTTCAACCCCGTCTCGTTTGTCAAGTCGTTTGTCGACAACATGAAGGCGGGCGAGGTCGTCAGGGGAGGCAGCACCATTTCGATGCAGGTGGTCAGGATGTCGCGCAACAACCCGCCACGCACCTACGCCGAGAAGCTGTGGGAGGTCGTCTTGGCCATGCGCCTCGAGTTGCGCTATTCCAAAAGGTCGATCCTCAATATGTATGCCGCCAACGCGCCTTTCGGGGGCAATGTGGTGGGCATCGACGCGGCGGCGTGGCGTTATTTCCACACCACGCCCGACGCGCTTTCGTGGGGTGAGGCGGCCACCCTCGCGGTGCTGCCCAACGCGCCGTCGCTGATCCATTTGGGTCGCTCACGCGAGCGTTTGGAACAGAAACGCAACGAGTTGCTCCAGCGTCTGCCCGATGCCAATGTCTTCATCCCCAAGCGTTTCGGCGTGCCAAGACTCACAGCCGAGGACGCTGAATTGGCCATGATGGAAGCCATCCCCGACAAGCCTTACGACATGCCGATGTTGGCCTATCATTACCTCGCCGACCAAGACAGCCGCCGCCACGGGACGCAAATCGCCTCCACCTTGGACTACAACTTGCAGCGTTCCGTTACCGACATCATGCATCGCCACCACGAGGCCAATGTGATGAACAACATCGACAATGCCGCCGTTTATGTGGTTGACTATCTGAACGATGAAGTCGTAGCCTATGTTGGCAACAACATGAACGCCGCCGATGCCGCCATGGTCGACATGGTGAAGGCGCAACGCTCTACAGGAAGCATACTCAAGCCTTTCCTCTTTGCCGCCATGCTCGACGAGGGCACGCTCTTGCCCCAGATGGTCTTGCCCGACATCCCCATGAGCCTCTCGGGTTTCACGCCGAAGAACTACAGCGGCGAGTATTGGGGTGCGGTGTCCGCCGACAAGGCCCTGCAAAACTCGCTCAACGCGCCTTTTGTCCACCTGCTGCGCGAATACGGCCAGCCGCGTTTCCATGCCTTGCTGAAGCAGTTGCCGCTGAAAGGCATCGTCTTCGATGCCGAGCATTACGGCCTGTCGCTCATCGTGGGCGGGGCGGAGGCTTCGCTTTTCGACATCACCAACGCCTACGCCAAGATGGGGCGCAAGTTGGCCTCATACGTCAATGAGGGCTTCGATGAAAAGATAGATGAGAAAGAATCTCCATTTTCGGCGGAGGCTATCGCCGAGACCTTCCATGTGATGCTCGGCCTGACACGCCCCACGAGCCAGATAGGGTGGGGGGGCTTCTCCTCGTCGGCCCAGGTGGCGTGGAAGACGGGCACCAGCTTCGGCTTCAAGGACGCTTGGGCGGTGGGACTCACCGACCGTTATGTGGTGGGCGTTTGGGTCGGCAACTCCGACGGCGAAGGCCGTCCGGGACTGACGGGCGTGGGCGTGGCGGCCCCCATCCTGTTCGACATGGTGGGCAAGCTCAACGACAGCTACCTCTATCCCGCCAACACCTCTGAAAGCATCGAAATTGAGGTGTGCGCCGAGTCGGGCTATCCCAAGTCGGACTGCTGCCATAGTATTAATAAGGTGCGTGT
>CALFIT010000098.1 GCA_937877465.1 uncultured Bacteroidales bacterium
CCTCCAAAAATAAACCCAAAAGTGAGGAAATCTCCAATTTTTTGGCACATTTCCTGACTTTGACAGTTTCAAACTGTTAATCATATAACTTATTGATTAACAAAGACAACCAAAAACATTGTTGGTGGTGCGGGTGGCGCAAAGCTGAAAAATGATTACTTTTGTGGCATGTATGTGCGCCGCAAGCGGAACCGAAGTGGTTCAATCAGTATTGTTGTCGTTGACAAGAGCAGGGGGAAGTACCGTGAGATAAAGGCCTTCGGCACCTCCATTGACCCTGACGAGGTTGACAGGATCTGCCTTGAAGCCAGCCGATGGATATCCAAGTTCGGTGGCCAGCAGGAAATGGACTTCAGTGAGTCCGCCCGGGCCCTTGCCGGGGTGAAAGGTGCGCTGGCTCTCGTCGAGCGTACCATGCTGGACGCGCCCCAGGCCATCCTGAACCGCGTCTATGACCGGATAGGCTTCAACGCCATCGGGGACGACATCCTCCGCCACCTTGCCATCGCTCGGGTGTGCCAGCCGATGAGCAAGACGGCCACGGTCGAGTACCTGAAGTCATACTTCGACGAGGACGTGAAGCTGCACAAGATATACCGGTACATGGACAAGCTGCACAACACCCGTCAGGAGAAGGTGCAGCAAATCAGCGTCGCACACACGATGGACGTTCTCGGCGGCCGCATCGGCCTGGTGTTCTACGATGTCACCACCTTGTACTTTGAGTCCGCCCCCGACCCGTCCGACGAGTTGCGTCAGGACGGCTTCTCGAAGGACGGCAAGACCGCCGAGTCGCAGATTGTGCTGGGGCTGTTGGTGAGCGAGGACGGCTACCCGCTGTCGTACTCCGTGTTCAACGGCAAGCAGTACGAAGGACATACGATGATACCCGTCATCGACGACTTCGTCCAGCGTTTCGACCTGAAGGACTTCATCGTGGTGGCCGACTCGGGGCTGATGAGCGAGGCCAACGTCCGTCTGCTGGACGATGCCGGCTACAAGTACATCCTCGGAGCCCGCATACGGAGCGAGTCGCCGAAGGTGAAGGAATGGATGCTCGGCATCGACTGGAGGGACGGACGCTGCGAGGAATACGGGAAAGGAGCCGGGCGGCGGCTCGTCGTGAGCTACTCCGAGTCCAGGGCGAAGAAGAACGCCCACAACCGGGAGAAGGGTGTCGCGAGGCTACAGAAGGCCTATGCCAGGGGCACGTTGACAAAGGACAAGGTGAACAAGCGGGGCTACAACAAGTTCCTCGACATCAGCAAGGACGTCACCGTCAGCATCAACTACGAAAAGATAGCAGAGGATACCCGTTGGGATGGGCTGAAAGGATACGTCACCAACACGGACCTCGACCCGGCGGAGGTCATCAGGCAGTATCACGGGCTCTGGGTGGTGGAACGGGCCTTCCGCATCGGGAAGTCGAACTTGGAGATGAGGCCGATGTTCCACTTCACGCCCAAGCGCATCGAGGCCCATATCTGCATCTGCTTCGTCGCCTACAAGGTGTACAAGGAGCTGGAACGGAACATCAGGGAACTCGGCATTGGCATGAGTGTTGACAAGGTGCTGTTCTATGCGAAGACCATACCGACGCTTCGCTTCAGGCTACCCAACGGAGAATCCTACTCGGAACGCCTCTACACGATGCCTCAGCAGGAGAAAATACGACCGTTGCTGGAGGAGTGAGCCTCATGCGCACGCGTGCGCGAAACCTGGGTGGCGCATAGTCAAAGTCAGGAAAGGAATTCCAGTGCTGATACTACGAGAGGGCGACTAAAAAGGTCGCTCTCTTTTTTTGCAAGAGGGAAGCATAACGCAGGCGTTTTGCCGAAAAAAAAGTTTTTTTTCTCCGCAAACCACTTTTTTCGTATTTTTGCATTCAATTAATTACCGCACCTATATGGCAACCGACAAAGTTACATATTGGATTGACATTGCCGATTACGACCTTGAAACCGCCGAGGCCATGTATAGGACTGGCCGCTGGCTGTATGTCGCCTTTATGTGCCATCAAGTAATAGAGAAGACCTTGAAAGCCTATTGGTGTGGTACACAACCCAACGACCCGCCTTATACCCACCACCACATGCGCTTAGCTGAAGGCTGTGGCCTTTACGACAAGATGGACGACGAGCAAAAAGACTTTCTCGACCTCGTAACCAACTACAACATTGAGGCTCGATATCCCGAGGACAAAGAGGCTTTGGCACGAACCTTGTCACCGCAGGTTTGCAGACAACTGATTGACGAAACCAAACAACTGACACAATGGATAAAAAACGAACTGACACGGTCTTGACCATCGAAGAAGCACTGAACCTCGTCAGGCTTTACAAACAGGTCATCGCCCCACGTTTCGATGTGGAGCCTCGTGTATTGATGTTTGGCTCCTACTCGAAAGGCTATGCCAACCCCGACAGCGACATTGACGTGGCCGTCATTGTGCCCACATACGGCGACCACAAGTTTGAAATCGCAAAAGGCCTTTGGCGCGACACTCGCAAGGTAAGTTTCCTCATCGAGCCAGTCCTTATGGCCGAGGACCGTTGGTCACCGCTCTATGACGATGTGATGCGGACAGGAATTGCTGTGTAAACATTTCCGTTTTTCCAATTCCAGTCCAAGCATTTTATATTTTTTTCCAAACCAAAGTTTTAGGTATCGGCTCAAAAGGAATTTTTCCGTACCTTTGCGCCCTCAAAAAAACACACAATTTTAAATCTTTAAGTTACCTATATTGAAGGGCAGGCGTTTGGTTTTTGCCCAAATTTGCTCAGTGTGAACAGCTACCCTCATCCGGATAATCTGACATGGAACATCAGCAACGATGATTTTGACTATGGCACTAACCCAAGCACCACCCGAATCCATGTTTACGACACCTATCTTTCTGCCTACCAAAGCAAATTTGGTGATGCACAAAACATAGAATTTGTTGGCGACATGACAACTTCGGGCAACTGGACGGATGCTGGCAACTACAGCAGCACGTTCCGTGAAAAAACAGATTGACAACGCCATCGTGAGCTTCAACGAAGGCGACCAGCTCGGCAAGTTCTACTTCGGCGAGCAAGATGCCAACATCTACATCCCGCAGGACGGCAAGGACTACGCCATCGCCGTCAGCGACAAGCAAGGCGAGATGCCGCTCAACTTCAAGGCCGAGAAGAACGGCACCTACACGCTGAGCTTCGACACCGAGGCAGTGAGCTTCAGCTACCTGCACCTTATCGACAACCTGACGGGTGCCGATGTCGACCTGCTCCACCCCAACGCCAACCCCAACCACGAAGCCGTCATTGCGGGCGAAGACCCGCAATCTCCTGCGCCCTCCTACACCTTCGAGGCCAAGACGACGGACTACGCCTCGCGCTTCAAGTTGGTGTTTGCCCAAGGCG
>CALFIT010000099.1 GCA_937877465.1 uncultured Bacteroidales bacterium
CAAAACTCTAATTCGGTGCCGAAGAACTTGCACACGGTGGGTTTGGTGATGTCGTCGGCAGTGGGGCCGAGGCCACCCGTGACCAAAACGAGGTCGGCATCCATGCAGGCATTGAATGCGTTGAGGATGGCTTGCTCGGAATCGCCGATGGTCAAGGCGGAATCGAGCTGGAAACCTACGGCTGAAAGTTGCTCGCCGAGCCATGCCGCGTTGGTATTAACCACCTGGCCTATAAGCAGTTCGTCGCCAATGGAGATATTCTTGATGATGACTTCATTCATATTCAACAAATTTGCGCAAAAATAAGAATTTTCTCGTTTCAACAAAACTTATTATCTTTGCACGCTCAAAATCAAAGCAATATGAATCAACCCATTCCTGCATCGCAACTCGCCCTCAACAGCGAGGGTGCGATATACCACCTCAACCTGCATCCCGACCAGTTGGCCGACGATGTCATCTTGGTTGGCGACCCCGGTCGCGTCGACATGATTGCCTCGTTTTTCGATAAGATCGAGGTGCAACGCCAAAACCGCGAGCTTGTGACCCGCACAGGCTATTTCAACGGCAAGCGCATCACCGTGCTCAGCACCGGCATGGGCACCGACAACTTGGACATCGTGATGAACGAGCTCGATGCCTTGGCCAACATCGACCTGAAGACCCGTATGCCCAAGGAGGGACATCGTTCCTTGAACCTCATCCGCCTCGGCACCTGCGGGGCCTTGCAGCCCGACATCCCCGTCGACGACAGTTATGTGGCCACCCGCTATGCCATCGGCTTGGACGGCCTGATCTACTTCTACGGGAAGCACGACGAGGTGTGCGACAACGCCATGCGCGATGCCTTCATCAAGCAGATGGACTACCCGAAAGACCTGCCCATGCCTTACGCTGTGGAAGGCTCGAAAGAGCTTTTCGACCGTCTCGCGGAAGGATACACGCAAGGCATCACTGCCACGGCTCCCGGCTTCTACGGTCCGCAAGGCCGCATGTTGAGGATGCCCCTCGCCTACCCCGAAAACAACCACAAAATCGAGGCTTTCGACTACCAAGGCTGGCGCGTGTGCAACTTCGAGATGGAGTCGTCGGCACTCTACGGACTCGGCAAAATGATGGGGCACAATTGCCTGACCATCTGCGTCGTGGTGGCCAACCGCGTGACCGAACAGTTTGCCACCGAATATCATCCCTATGTGAAGAAGCTCGTCTTGAACACTTTGGAAAGATTATCGGCCCATTAACGCAACAAAAACAGACAAAAAGAAATTTTTTTCCCGAAATCAATCTCTGAATGAAAAAAAATGCCTATTTTTGCCGCTCCAATTCAAACCATGCACTAAACACAAATAAATAATAGTATAAATCTAAAAAAGCAATGAAAAAAGTATTTATCACAATGATTGCATTTCTTGCCATGTCATCCACGATGATGGCGGCAGGTCACGTGGATTCGGTTCGTTATCTGACGACCAAGGCCGGGAAAAACTGGTTCATCTCTGCAGATGGCACTGTTAACTGGTGGCAAGGCAGTATGAGAACCCCTGAAGGATTCACGAAGAGCTACACTGCTGTTGAATGGGGAAGCCCCACTTTTGGCTTCTCGGTTAATGTCGGCAAGTGGATCAACCACAAAACAGCTGTCAGGCTGAGATACGACAACACCAAGATCAATAGCTACATCCACGGAAGACATATTGGTCTGGACCACCTCCAGTTCCTTTATGGCGACAATCCGACCCCTGTCGAAGGCGAAGGCAATAACGAGATTTATAAGACCTCTATGAGATACCATAATCTCATGGCCGACTTCATGGTGAGCCCTATCGACTTCTTCCAAGGCTACTACAATGAAAACAGGGTTTGGACCCCCGTCCTTTATGTCAGCGCCGGTGGTGCCTACACATCTAGCGACTTCTTCGCCATCAAGTCAATGATTGACAACCATAAAGCCAACAAGGACGAATCCGTCAAAGCCAACGGCAACAATTTCGAATTGGCTGGTGGTTTGGGCTTGTGCAACAATTTCCGTCTTGGCACCCATTTCGACATCAACCTCGACCTCAACTGGACGTTCCAAAGGTGGACCATCGACTCCTGGACTTATGAGTTCGACCAAAACGGCATCCGTCCCAAGAGATTCGACAACCTCTACACCGCTTCTTTGGGCCTCACCTACTACTTCAGCAGAGAGTACGACATGCCCGCCAACTGCTGCGAGGAAATGGAGAGATTCAAGGAAAGAATCAAGGAACTTGAAGATGAGCTCGCCAACCTTCCCGAACCCACTCCGGGCGACACCGTTGTCCAATTCGTCAATGTTCAAACCGAAGACATCATCAGCTATCCTTTCTCCATCTTCTTCAATCGCGACTCCTATCAGTTGATGTCGAGAAGAGACCTTATCAACTTGAGAGAAATTGCCGATGTAGCTAAGGCCAACAACTTCAAGATCCGCCTGAGAGGCTCGGCCGACAGCGCCACTGCCACTCCGGCTTACAACCAAACCCTTTCTGAGAACCGTTGCCGCAAGATCATGAGCGAACTCATGGAAATGGGCATCCCGGAGAGCCAAATCATCCTCGCCCCTGTGGGTGGCGTGAAAGAGCTTGATCCGACCGAATTCGACCGCCGCGTGTTGGTTGAACTTGTCAAGGAAGCTCCGAAAAACTAAAGAGCCTTACATAACAGCAACAAAAGAGCCTGACGGAATTCCGCCAGGCTCTTTTCTTTCCTCTCGCAAGAGCATCCCTTTAATAAAGAGCCCCCACTTCGATACCAAAGAAATTGTTGCGCAAGACGCTACCTGTCTGCTTTTCAAACGAACTATTGAAGGCATTGGAGAATGCATGGTCAAACTTCAACTGAGCAAATAGCGACAAGTTCCGATTGATTTCATATTCAGCACCCAGCCCGAAAACCATTGATACCTGGAGCAAACGATACTGATCTGTGCAATCAACATACGAATCGCCTTCATATGACACCCAGTAAAAATCGTAACTGTCCATGCCTCGGTCCTGTAGGTTGACGCCTAAGCCTACACCCGCCTCGACATAAGCCTTGAAGATGTCCATAACCTCCCTGCACACTTTAATTTTGATGGGAATCTCCAAATTGGTCGCCTTGATTTTCCGCATCACAACGACATCGGTTTCCTCCAAAAAGTCCTCAACCCTCCTATGGTCGGTGAATTCATACCGCATACGCAAGTAATTGAGCTCCAATCCAGAAGAGACCGCAATTTGGTCGGAGAAATAACGGTCGACAACCAAACCGGCACCATAACCAAGCCGCAAACCATAGTTGTTCACGACCGTTGAACCCGAACTGGCCCAATCGAAAGACGGACCCATCTTGAGGCCAAACCTCATGTTCTTGGTCTGAGCTTCCCCGCTCATAACCATTCCAGCCAATAAGCTGATAATCAACAATGTCTTTTTCATAACAATAAGATTTTGAGCTACAAAGGTAATTTATTTTGCCGACATTCCCCAAAAATTCAAAAATGATTCTTAATTTTGCGCTCAAATCATTCAAACAATCACTAAAACACATTAAAAATGAAAAAGACCTTTTTACTGATGGCAGCCCTGCTCATGATGGGCAGCGCAGCATTCGCAGGTGGCGGCTTCGACCTCGCCATCGGCCCGAAAGTGGGTTACCAAACCGCGAAACTCTCCTATGACAAGGCCGACATCAAGTCGGGATTCTCCAACCACTTCACCGCCGGCTTGTTTGGCCGCGTCACCATCGGTCGCCTCTATGTGCAGCCCGAAGTGCTCTACTTCAAGACCTCCAACGTATTTGACGTTGATGTTACAGGCACAGGGACCGGCAATCTGTTCAACATCCCCACTGGTGCCGATGTAAACCTCACCCTTAACCAAATGAACCTTCAAGTCCCCGTGATGATTGGCGTCAACATCATTGATCTCGACATCGTCACACTGCGTGCGCAAGTGGGCCCCACCGCCAACTTCACCCTGAAGTCAAAGACCTTGGTCGACTATTCCTACTCGGCCACCAACGACGAAGGCGCTACCATCACGCAAGAAGGGGATTACAATACTGACGACAACATGTTCGACACAAAAACCATTTCTTGGGGCCTGCAAGCCGGTCTTGGCGTCGACGTGCTGAAGCGCATTACTTTGGACATCAACTACAACTTCGGCCTAAGCAAAATGTTCAAAAACTTGAACAATACCGAATTGGGCAATTACTTCGACTTCGGCAACACCGAAAACACCAGACAAAACATGTTCATGGTGACCGTGGGCGTCAAACTGCTTTGATCCCTTACAATTATCAAAAAAGAGAGCGACTCGAACGAGCCGCTCTCTTTTTGTTTTGTATCTCAGGCGTTATTAGAAGAGGACACCCACTTCGATGCCGATACGGTTTTGAAGGACATTCAACTTAAGGTCGCGGGCTCCTATCTTGTTACCCTCAGCGTCATAATAATTGCCGCAGTAGTCAGGGCTGATGTAGTTGATCATATTAATGAAGTCGTGCGAGAAATAGACACCAGCGAAAATACGGGTGGTCTCGTCAAGTGAATACTGTGCACCAGCGCCAATCTTCAAAGAGGCACGCAGGTTGCTGAACTCCTTGTTGGTGGTCGTCCAGTTCTCGGCACCGTCATCCTTCACCTTGACCTTTTTGGCGGCCAAGCCGATGCCGCCACCTACTTCGGCATAGGCGCGAAGCGGCAGGCTGCCGAGTTCGTTGGTGACCATCTTAAGCATCAACGGAATCTCGTAAACCGTCGATTTGTAAACCCTGTCGACAGAATAGGTCACCAGGTTAGTAGTATCCATCCATGCGTTGTCGAAGCTGTAGTGGCCACCAAGGAAGCCCACATTGACACCCGAAACGATGGCGTAGTTGTTGGCGAAATAGTATTCAGCCACCACACCCACGTCGAAACCCGTGCGGGCGCCTTCACTCACGGCAGCACCCGTTGTTGAACCGGTCCAACCAAAGTTGGGACCCAATTTAAAACCAAAGGAAAATCCTTTGTACTGTGCTGAAGCACTCAGCGACATGGCCAACAAGAGGCCAATTACAAGTAGATTTCTTTTCATTGTTGTAGATTTTAGAATTACAGGGCAAAAGTAGTCTTTTTTTCAATAGCTACGCCAAATCCATGAAAATTTCTACCTTTGTACGGCATTTTTCACAAGCCATACATCATGAACAATCCCATTCCTAACCGACTTTTCGTCCGCAACAGGGCGAACCTTGCGGCCCAGCTGCCGCCCAAGTCCATCGCCGTCTTCACGGCCAACGAAGCCATGCCGCGCAACGGCGACGACTTCTTCCCTTTCCGACAACAGTCTGATTTCTATTGGCTTACAGGCATCAATGAAGAGAATGCCTTCCTCGTCATCGCGCCCGACTATCCCGACGAAACGATGCGCGAAGTGCTTTTCATCGAGCCTTACGACGAGGTGAAAGCCACTTGGCAAGGCGAGATGCTCGACGCGAAGCAAGCCACCGAGCTTTCGGGCATCAAGACCGTCAAGGGCAGCGACGCTTTTTGGATGACCCTGAACGACTTTGCCTATTCCGGCTACGGCGACACGATTTTCCTGAACAGCTACGAATATCCGAAATACGAGTGCGCTGTGAGGACGATCCAACAACGCTTCGTGAAGCAAGTGAAGGAACGCTATCCGATGCACCAATTTGGTCGCACCGCCCCGATACTCAACGCCTTGCGCATGGTGAAATCAAAGGAAGAGATTGAAGTCATGCAGCAGGCTTGCGACATCACCGCTAAGGCCTTCCGCCGCTGCTTGGCGACCGTGAAGCCCGGAATGTACGAATACCAAGTGCAGGCCGAAATCGATTACGTCTTCAAGCAAAACAACGCCACGGGACATGCCTATGCGCCCATCATCGCGGGCGGAAAGAACGGCTGCTGCCTGCACTACTCGAAGAACCAAAGCCTGCTCAACGACGGCGACCTGCTGTTGTTCGACATCGGCTGCGAGCTGAACAACTACGCCTCCGACCTCAGCCGTACCATCCCCGTCAACGGGAAGTTCACCGAAAGGCAAAAAGAGTGCTACAACGCGGTGCTGCGCGTGATGAAGGAAATCACCAAACTATACAAGGTGGGCGGCACCATCGACCAAATCAACAAGACGACGGGCCAGCTCATGGAGCAGGAGATGGTGGCTCTCGGCCTTTTCACCGCCGACGAACTGAAACGGCAAGACCCCGACAAGCCACTCTACAAGAAATACCTCATGCACGGCATGGCGCACCACATCGGCTTGGACGTACACGACAGCATCGACAAGTTCAAGCCCTTCGCACCCGGCATGATACTCAGCTGCGAGCCTGGCATCTACATCCGCGAGGAAGGCATCGGCATCCGCATCGAGAACGACCTTTTGGTCACCGATGGCGAACCCATCAATTTGTTTGAAGGCTTGCCGACGGAAATCGAAGAAATCGAGGCGGCGATGCAATAAAATGTCTATTTTTGCATTTCAACAATTCAACGATTCAACAATCAACAAATCAACAACAAATATGTTCACAAAAGACATTTACAGTGGCCGTCGCGCCACGTTGAAAACCAAACTCACGAAGGGCATCGCCTTCTTCCCGGCCAACAACGAGGCTCCCTTCAACTACCCTGACAACACCTACATCTACCGTCAGGACAGCAACTTCTCCTACTTCTTCGGCCTCAACCACCCCGACATGGTCGGCGTCATCGACTTTGAGACGGGCGAGGAAATCCTCTTCGGCGTCGATGTCACCATCGACGACGTAATCTGGTGCGGCCCCCTGCCCTCGCTGAAGGAACAAGGCGACAGCATCGGCATCACCGACTGCCGCGACTTCAACCGCTTCGGCGACTACCTGCAACAGGCCATCGCCAAAGGCAGGACAATCCACATCCTGCCCACCTATCGCGGCGACACGCAAATCCAATGCGCCAACTGGCTCGGCTGCAATGTTAATAAGGTGCAGGAATACGTCAGCGTGGAACTCATCAAGGCCGTCATCTCGATGCGCGAAATCAAGAGCGAGCTCGAAATCGCCGAGATGGAACGCGCCGCCAACACCGCCTACTACATGCACACCACCGCCATGAAGTTGTGCAAGCCCGGCATGGTCGAGCAGGAGATTGCCGGCGTGGTAGAAGGCCTCTCGCTGTCGGGCGGAGGGCCCGTGTCGTTCCCCGTCATCCTCAGCGTCGATGGCCAGACCCTGCACAACCACGGCCACCACAACGTGCTGAAGGAAGGCCGCATGATGGTGTGCGACGCCGGTGCCGAAACGGAGCACTACTACGCCTCCGACTTCACCCGCACCACGCCCGTGGGCGGCAAGTTCAACCAACGCCAGCGCGAAATCTATGAAATCGTGCTGAAAGCCAACCAGACCGTGGCCGCCAACACGCGCCCCTACATGCCTTACATGGTGATGCACACCTTAGCCTGCCGCACCTTGATTGAAGGCTTGAAAGGCGTCGGCCTGATGAAAGGCGACACCGAAGAGGCCCTGATGAACGGTGCCCACTGGCTCTTCATGCCTCACGGCCTCGGCCACATGCTCGGCATGGACGTTCACGACATGGAAGGCTTAGGCGAGACCTACGTCGGCTACGACGACGTCACGCCGCGCTCCACCAAGATGGGCTTCAGCTGCCTGCGCTGCGGCAAGACGCTGAAACCGGGCTTCGTGGTCACCGACGAGCCGGGCATCTACTTCATCCCCACGCTCATCGACATGTGGAAAGCCGAAGGCAAGTTCAAGGACTTCATCAACTACGACAAGTTGGAGACCTACAAGGACTTTGGTGGCATCCGCATCGAGGACGACCTGCTCATCACCGCCGACGGCTGCCGCATCCTCGGAAGGCCGATTCCGAAGACCGTCGTCGAGGTCGAGGACATGTGCGCCCAAGGGCGAGAGTGGATCAAGAAAGAAGGGTTGTATTGACAAAAAAGGGAGGCATTGCCTCCCTTTTTTACTAAAACTCCATCACCATCTTTACATTGACATAGCGTGGCGTCAGGTAGTTCGGTGCGCCATAGTAGAGGTTGTCGATGTATTTCACCCAGTTGTAGGAAATGATGTTGGGGATGTCCAACAAGTTGAAGACATCGACGCTGACGAACATGTTCCGGATGTAGCGCAGCGGATTGCCTTTGCTGAAACTGCTCGCTTCGCTGATGAGCTGTTTGCTGAAGCCCATGTCGACACGGCGATAGGGCCGATAGCGTCCCGACGGCTCGTAAAAGTCGGAGTTGTCGCTGTTATAAGGCAGGCCCGTCCCAAACGTCAAGGTCAGATTGACGCGCCATGTCGGGGCAAAGGGGATGTAGTCTTGGAAGAACAGCGAGAAATTGAGCAGCTGGTTCGACGGACGATAATGCCAACCCAAGGCCACCGTGTCGGCCACTTGGTCGTCGGTGTGGTTGTAGAACGCCAAGCGGTTGCCGTCGGCATCCACCAAGTAATAGTCGCCGCGAATGTCCTCCTTGGTCTGCATGATGGAGAAGCTCGCCCAGCTGTCGATGCCCTTCACGAACTCGCCATTCACCTTGAAATCGAGTCCCGTGGCATAGGCTCGTGCCGACTGGTCGGCATAATAGCGGATGCGCACATTGTCGACATCGTAGGGGATGACGTGGGTGAAATACTTGAAATAAGCCTCCGAGGTCAGGATAAAGGGCCGGTTCCATGCGTGGAACTTGAAGTCGTGGCCCGCCACCACCTGATACGACTGCTGGGCCTTGGCCTCCTTGTAGAGGCTGCCGTCGCGGTTGCGAATCTCGCGGTAGAACGGCGTTTGGTTGTAGACACCGCCCGACAAGCGATAGACCACATCATGTTTATGATTCTCAGGCTTATAGGCCACGCCCGCCCTCGGACTGACATACACTTTCTTGTTGTAGCCCCAATAATTGGCACGAAGGCCGCCCGTAATCACGAACTCACCTTTTTCCTGATACGGAATGGTCCACGAGTTTTGCACATAGCCATCCAAATTATTGATTGACAAAAGATTGTTCGACTTGTGCGCAAAATCCATCTCCACGTCGGGAAGCACGTCGGGATAGCTGCCGATTACGTCGGGATGATGCGGCAAGGAATAGCCCGCCGAGTCGAACATCTGCCACTCGTCCACCACATCGTCGATGTCCTGATGCTGGAAGCGCAGCCCCCATTTCAGCAGTTTGTTGTCGTAGGCGTAAAGTCCCTTGTGGTCAAGGTTGTAGACTTGGGCATAGAAGCCGTTTCGGGCATGCTTGATGAGCGTCCCGATGTCGTGGTCTTCAATCACCTCGCCAAAATCGTCGGAGCCGAAGGAGGTGTTGCGCACGCCAAAGTGATACTCCTCTTGGATGTCGTAGGTTTCCGTCTCGTAGGTGGAATAGGCTGAGGCTATCCATTTCAGGTTCAAGTCGTTGTTGGGTTTGTACGACAAGGTGAAGGCCCCCAAGCCCGTGGTGTAGTCGTCCACTTCCTGACCGTCGAAATAGACGTTGAGTTGCAGCGGCAGATCGATGGTGCCGAAATTGATCTTTGCGTCGCGCGGGACGAGCATATAACGGTTTTGCGAGAAATAGCCCAAAAACGAAAGATCCCATTTCGCATCGAACTGGTACTTGAGCAAGGCCTGTCCGTCGGCAAATCGGGGCCGATAGTCGCCTTTGGTGTCCATCATGCCGAGGGCCAAAGCCGTGTTTTTGTAGCGTGCGCCGATTAGATAGCTGAACTTCTCGTTTTTCGTCGTGCCTTCCACGTGGGCTTCGGCACCCAAGAGGCTCAAAGTCAGCGAGCCGGCCGTTTCGCGTGGTGTCTTGTAGGTCACGTCGAGCACCGACGACATCTTGTCGCCATACTCAGCCGCGAAGCCGCCTGCCGAAAACTCGATATTGTTGACCAACTGCGAGTTGACGAAGCTCAATCCCTCCTGCTGCCCCGTCCCGACAAGGAACGGTCGGTAAATCTCAATGCCGTTGACATAAATCAGGTTCTCGTCGAAATTGCCGCCGCGCACGCGGTATTGCGAGCTGAGTTCGTTGTTCGACACCACGCCCGGCAGGGTCTTGATGAGCGTTTCGACGCCGCCGCCCATCGTGGGCAGCAAGGTGGCCTGCCTTGCATCGAGGCGCGTCAGGCTGGAGGCGTCAGTGGCACGGTCGCTGATGACGGCATCGGGCAGCACCGTCGCCGTCGAAGTCAGCACGATGTCCAATTTCTTCTTCTCGCCGTTTCTCAGCCGTACCGAAGCCTGCTTCTGCTCATAGCCGATGTAGGAGAAATGGATCGTCCACGTCGAGTCCGACAAGAGCGACAGCTCGTAGTAGCCTCGCGCATCCGTCGTTTGCCCCGTCAACAGCTCGGTGACGACCACGTTGGCCATCTCGATGGGATGGCCTTGCTCGTCGGTCACCTTGCCATACACCCTGCCCGTAGGCAGCTGCTGGGCCATGGCCGAAACCGAGAGGAGCGTCAATAGTATGAAAAGCCTGACACGCATGAAGTGATAACTGAATTTGGCCGGAAATATTATCCTGTGGCTTCAAAATAGGGAGAGCCGCAAACGAAAAAAGCCGCCGCACGCAAGGCACAGCAGCTCCGATATCGTTTCCACATTGGGATTACCAACGCTCAAGGTTACCCTTTTCGGCCGATTCCATGATGGCGGCATAGACGCCCTTCTTGTCGATGGTGCGCAACCCGGCAGCCGAAACTTTCAGCACAACCCATTCGTCCCATTCCGGAACATAGAACTTCTTGATTTTCAGATTCGGTTCAAACGTTCTCTTCGTCTTCTTGTTGGAGTGAGAAACGTTGTTGCCGTGCATGACCTTTTTTCCTGTAATTTGACAAACTTTTGACATGACTCTTTATCCTTTTATATTATACTTGTCTTTTTTCTAACGGACTGCAAAAGTACACAAAATTTCGTTTCGTCAACCATTTCCGCGAAAATTGTGTCAAAAAAATTCGGAAATGCCTTATTTTCCTATCTTTGCAAGCCCAAACAAACCCCTTAGAACCATGAAAATCGAGGATTTAAAGGTCGCAAAACTGATTTATACCATCCAATCCGACGGTCCCAACGGTCCGGTTTTGGAGCAAGCCACACCAGAGAAGCCCCGCGTGATGATGTTTGGCGTGGGCCGCATCATGAAGAGCTTCTCCGACGCGCTCCGCGACTTGGAGGCTGGCGACTCGTTTGTGTTCACCATTCCGCCAGAGGAGGCTTTCGGCTTGCCGAGTGAGGCCAACCGGCATCCTTTGGCTGGGCACAGCCTTTTTGTGAGGGGCGAAGTCGTGGAGGTGCGCGACCCTACCATCGAGGAGATGGACGCCGAGGTGGAATGGCGCCGTGCCAACGGTCTGCATTTCCATCACGACCATGAGCATGGGCACGGGCATCATCACCATTAATTCTTCATGTGCACATCCACTTGCGGGAATGGGATGTTGAGACCTTCTTGGGCGAAAGCCTTGTAGACCTTCTCGTTCATGCTGAAAAACACCGGCCAGTAGTCGGCCAACTTGACCCACACGCGGACGGTGAGGTCGACCGAGCTATTGTTGAGCTTGCCCAATTCGACGAAAGGTTCGGGGCTTTGCAAGATGCGCTGGTCGGCGTCGCAAAGGCCGCGCAAGACGGCCTTGGCCTTGTCGTAGTCGTCGCCGTAGGCGATGGAGAACACCCAGTCGACACGGCGCGTCTCCTGCTTCGAGAAGTTGGTCATCACGCCCGTGGCCAAGATGCCGTTGGGCAGAATGACCTCCTTGTTGTCGAGCGTCAGCAGGTGCGTGTTGAAGATCTGGATCTCCTTGACCACGCCTTCCATGCCCTGGGCCACAATGTAGTCGCCCACCTTGAAAGGCCTGAACAGGACGATGAGCACGCCGCCCGCGAAATTCTGCAAGGTGCCGCCCAACGACATGCCCACAGCCAATCCCGCCGAGGCCAACAACGCCACCAACGACGACGTGTTGATGCCCAAGATGCCCACGATGGCGATGATCAGGATGAAATAGAGCACCACCGAAACCAAGTTGGACACAAAACCGTGAAACGTGGCGTCGCCATGACGGCTCATCAGCCCGTTGGCCATCCATTTCTTGACCAACTTGATGACCCAGCGTCCCAAGAGGAACACGATGATGGCCGCCACAATCTTGAGTCCCAAGGGGATAAGATAGGTATGGACCAATTCGGGCAACCATTCGCTGACGGGCGTGGTCGTCAGCCTTTCGATGCCTTGGTTCATTTTGCTGAGAGCCGTTGTGTCTTGTATGGCGTGGCTCACCCCGCCCACGATGCTGTCGTTTTCCATCATTTTCGATTTTTTTTGGGTTGCAAAGGTAAGGATATTTCGATTATTCTTATTTTAGCAGCCAAATTCTTTTTATGGACATCTCGAAAGCCAAGGCATATTGCGCAGACCCCAAGAACCGAAGCGTTGTCGACGTAGGGCTGTTTATCGTGCTGATCATCAGCTTCCACTTCCTCTATTTGGGTTGGCAGGCGTTGGGCTATTGGCCATTGGGAAAACAGGTCTACCGGCTGATGGTTTGGTCGGTCGACATGGTCTACAGCCAATCCTGTTGGGTGCTCGACCGCGTTTTGCGCATCGACATCACCACCCTTGGCAGCCAACGGCTCATCGCGGCCATCGACAAGGCCGGCGGCTGGGCTCGCGTCATCATCGCGCCCGAATGCGCCAGCCTGAAGCAATGGATGCACTGGCTCTTCCTCATGCTCCTCTTCCCCGGCCCGTGGAAACACAAGCTGTGGTACATCCCCGCCGGCTTGGTCGTCATCGAGTGGACCAACGTGGTGCGCATCTGCGGCATCCTCATCATGCAAATCCTTTGGCCCGACATCCACATCCACCTCTTCGGCGGCGACATCAACACCTTCCACCTTGCCCACGACTACATCTTCAAGCTCTTCTTCTACTTGGTCATCTTCCTCATGTGGATGCTTTGGGAGGAGAAGTTCCATAACAAGCCAACAAAGACAAAATCATAACATCATGAACAACCAACCTGTCATCTTCATCCTCGACGCGGGCGGCACGGGCTTCAAGTTCTCGGCCGTGCAAGACTCGCGCGAAATCATCGAACCCTTCACCATCCCTTCGGCTGCGCCCACGCTCGAAGAGGTGTTGAAGAAAATCATCACGGGCTTCCACGAATGCGAGACGCGCTGTGGCGCCAAAGGTGCCGCCATCAGCTTCTGCTTCCCCGGCCCCGCCGACTATCCCAACGGCATCATCGGCGACTTGGAGAACCTGCCTTCGTTCAAGGGCGGCGTCCCGCTGAAGGCCATGCTCGAAAACGAGTTCCAGATTCCCGTCTACATCAACAACGACGGCGACCTGTTTGCTTACGGCGAGGCCCTAAGCGGCCTGCTGCCCGAGGTGAACAACCTGCTGGAGCAGCAACGCAACCCGAAACGCTACAAGAACCTGTTGGGCGTTACGCTCGGCACCGGTTTCGGCGGCGGCATAGTTATTAATAAGGTGTTGCTCAACGGCGACAACTCGGCCGGCGGCGAGATCAACCGTCACCGCAACCCGGTCTACCACGGCACCAGCGCCGAAGACAGCATCAGCATCCGCGCCGTGCGCCGCGTGTATGGCCGCGAGGCAGGCATCGCCTTCGACGACACGCCGCACCCCTACGACATCTACAAGATCGCCATGGGACAGCTACCCGGCGACAAGGAAGCCGCCCTGAAATCGTGGGACGAGTTGGCCACCGCCTTGGCCGACGTCTTGGCCAACGCCATCTCGCTCATCGACGGCATCATCGTCATCGGCGGCGGACTGTCGGGCGCCTGGCCCGTCTTCATGCCCACCCTCATCAGGAAGATGAACGAGCCTTTCACCAGCCTCAACGGGCAGTCGCTGAGCCGCATGGAGACCGTGGCTTACAACCTGATGGACCCGCAAGACATGATCCGCTTCACGGAAAAGCAGGGCAAGATGGTCAAGGTTCCCTTCAGCGACCAGATGGCCTGGTACGACCCGACGAAGCGTGTCGGCGTGGGCATCACCAAACTCGGCACCACTTCGGCGGTGGCCATCGGCGCCTATGCATACGCTATGGAACAGCTAAAAAAGATATAATTTAATAAGTTGATTATAAACAAATTATAACTTTCACAAGTTTGTGTGACACAAATTTGTGTGACACAGGCTTGTGAAAGAGAAAAAATGTGTATCTTTGCGGCAAAATCTGAACGTCATGGAAAACAAGCCTTTTATGTTTGGAACGCCGGTTGAGGATGCGCATTTCATTGGTAGGCAAGTCGAGATGGATCGTCTGTCTGCCAACTTCCGTTACGGCGTCAACACCATCTTGCTTTCGCCCCGCCGTTGGGGCAAGACCTCATTGGTCAACAAAGTGGCAGCAGAAGTGTCGTCAAAGGAAATCGTCGTGGTGCGGATGGATATTTTTTCCTGCCGAAACGATTATGATTTCTACAATGTCTTTTCGGAGGCCATCCTGCGGCAAACTGCCTCAAGGATTGAAGAATGGAAGGACCTCGCCAAAGGCTTTATTGAACGGCTTGTCCCAAAATTTTC
Organism: uncultured Bacteroidales bacterium; assembly: GCA_937877465.1. Classification (GTDB taxonomy): domain Bacteria; phylum Bacteroidota; class Bacteroidia; order Bacteroidales; family F082; genus Limimorpha. The sequence goes on from CALFIT010000099.1 coordinate 14,604, forward strand.
CATGTCGCTCGACGGGCAAACCGAATACGGCGTTTCGTTGGGCATCACCTCAAAAACCCACCAACCAGAAGAGGTACTCGACCTACCTGAACTGATAGCCAAGCGCAAAGGTTGCCGCATTGTCATTTGCATTGACGAATTCCAACAAGTGGGTGAGTTCCCCGATTCGCTCAGTGTGCAAAAACGCATGAGAACCGTTTGGCAGCACCAGAAAAACGTCTCGTATTGCCTTTATGGAAGCAAAATGCACATGATGACCAATCTTTTCCAAAAGAAAAGCTATCCTTTCTACAAGTTTGGCGAAATACAATATCTCAAGAATATTCCTTTGGAAACGTGGACACCCTACATTATCAAAGGCTTTGCCCAAGAAGGGAAGAAAATCTCGGAAGACATGGTCGAAAAACTGTGTGATAGTGTTGATTATCAGTCGTCTTACGTTCAGCAATTGGCTTATGACACCTTACTTTTGACCGAGCAAGAAGTTGACGAACCGACTTTGAGGAAAGCGCTTAACGACTTGATTGACCAAAATTCCATCGTGTTCATCGAACAAACCCAGTCGCTGACCAGCTATCAGCTCAATTTCCTTCGGGCCGTCATGGCAGGCACTCACACCGATTTTGGCAAAATGCAAGTGCGCGAAACCTTTAACTTGGGCAGCCCCTCCAACATTGTTAGGCTAAAGAATTCGCTTATTGACAAGGAATTGTTGGAATTGACCGCCGACGGCATCGTCATCGGTGACCCAGTATTGAAGCTTTGGCTAAAACGAGTCTTATAAAACCTAGTTTTTTGACATTCAAGCCCAAAAAATTTATCAACAACTATTGTTGAAAAAAACAGGCCCATTAATTGCATTTTTTCGGGGCTTTATTAGTGCTTCTTTTATAATTTCGCAATCTGAACGAAGCAGAAGAAAACACCTTTGTTTTCCTTTATAACATTTTAAAAATCAGCAATATGAAATCAAGCCATACACAAATGGAAGTTGAAGGAGACCTATTTAGCAGCCTGATGGAGCCTGGAACGCCCCAGCCGGAGGCCAACCCGTATGACAAAATCATCGAGTCGCGCAAAAACGCCACTTTCACCCCTGAGGAACTTGAAGGGCAAGACGAGGTTCAGGTGGTCGGGAGAAGCGAAGCCGAAGCCGCTCCGGCCCCCAAGCCCGTCGAAGAGGAACAGCCGAAGACGGAATACCACGCCTACCCCATCGACGAGGTGAAGGCCGCCGCCAAGGAATACTTCCACGGCGACTCGTTGGCTGGCGACGTGTGGGCCAACAAATACGCCCTCAAGGACAGCGACGGCAACACCTACGAGCTGACGCCCGACGAGATGCACCACCGCATCGCCCGCGAGGTGGCCCGCATCGAACGACGCTACCCCAACCCGCTGACGGAAGACGAGATCTTCGAGGTGCTGAAGGACTTCCGCTACATCGTGCCGCAAGGCAGCCCCATGGCAGGCATCGGCAACAACCTGCAAATCACCTCGCTGTCGAACTGCTTCGTCATCGGCAACAACGGCTGCTCCGATTCCTACGGCGGCATCATGAAGACCGACCAAGAGCAAGTGCAGCTGATGAAACGGCGCGGAGGCGTGGGCCACGACCTGTCGCACATCCGTCCGACGGGCAGCCCCGTGAAGAACTGCGCCATCACCTCCACCGGCGTGGTGCCGTTCATGGAGCGTTTCTCCAACTCGACCAAAGAAGTGGCCCAAGACGGTCGGCGCGGTGCCCTGATGATGAGCATCAGCATCAAGCACCCCGACTCGGAAGCTTTCATCGACGCCAAGATGACCCAAGGCCGCATCACCAACGCCAACGTGTCGGTGCGCATCACCGACGAGTTCATGCAATGCGTCAAGGAAGGCAAGCCCTTCGTCCAACAATACCCCATCGACTCGCCCAACCCGAAATACACCAAGGAAATCGACGCCCGCGCCTTGTGGAACAAGATCATCCACAACGCCTGGAAGTCGGCCGAGCCTGGCGTGATGTTTTGGGACACCATCATCCGCGAGTCCATCCCCGACTGCTATGCCGACCTTGGCTTCAAGACCTTGAGCACCAACCCCTGCGGCGAGATTCCGCTCTGCGCCTACGACAGCTGCCGGCTGTTGGCCATCAACCTCTACAGCTACGTCGACCATCCGTTTACGGCGGAGGCCCGCTTCAACCACCAGAAGTTCTCGAAGCATGTGGCCATCGCCCAACGCATGATGGACGACATCGTTGACCTCGAAATCGAGAAGGTGGACGCCATCTTGTCCAAGATCGCCTCCGACCCCGAAGACGACGAGGTGAAACGCACCGAGAGGAACCTTTGGTTGAACATCCGCGAGAAATGCACGCAAGGACGTCGCACGGGCATCGGCATCACCGCCGAGGGCGACATGCTGGCCGCCTTGGGCAAACGCTATGCCTCCGACGAAGCCATCGCTTTCTCCACCGAGATACAGAAACTGTTAGCCTACAACGCCTACCGCTCGTCGGTCAACTTGGCCGAAGAGCGCGGCAAGTTCCCCATGTATGATGCCAAACGCGAGGAGAACAACCCTTTCATCAAACGGATGCGTGCCTTGGACGAGGACCTCTACCAGAAGATGACCCGCGTGGGACGACGCAACATCGCCATGCTGACCATCGCCCCGACGGGCAGCGTCAGCATCTGCACCCAGACCACCTCGGGCATCGAGCCGGTCTTCATGGTGGCCTACAAACGCCGCCGCAAGGTGAACGCCAACGACAAGGACGTGCATGTGACCTTCACCGACGCCACGGGCAATTCGTTTGAGGAATACAACGTGTTTCACCACAAGTTCCTCACTTGGTTGGAAGTCAACGGCTACAATGTCGACGAAGTGATGCAATACGACGACGAGCAGCTCAAGGAAGTCATCGCCAAGTCGCCTTATCACAAGGCCACAGCCAACGACATCGACTGGGTGAACAAGGTGAAGATGCAAGGCTCGATGCAGAAATGGGTCGACCACTCGATCAGCGTGACGGTGAACGTGCCGAGAGAGACCACCGAGGAATTGGTGAGCCAGATCTACATGACCGCATGGGAAAGCGGCTGCAAGGGCATGACCATCTACCGCGACGGCTCGCGCGACGGCGTGCTCGTGGCCAAGGACGAGAAGAAAGCAAGCCCGAAACCTCAGGAAGAAGGCCGCCCCAACGACATCCACGAGACCTCCGCCCCACAGCGTCCGAAGGAATTGGAATGCGACGTGGTGCGTTTCCAGAACAACTACGAGAAATGGATTGCCTTCGTCGGCAAACTCCACGACAAGCCCTACGAGATCTTCCTCGGCAAGGCCGAAGACTTCTTCCTGCCGCCCTACGTCGAGAAAGGCGTCATCGTCCGCGAGAAAAACAAAGGCGAAGCCTCGCGCTACGACTTCCGCTACACCGACAAAGGCGGCTACGAGGTCATCATGCAAGGCCTCTCGCGCTCGTTCAACAAGGAATACTGGAACTACGCCAAGCTGATTTCGGGCATCTTGCGCCACGGCATGCCCATCCAATACGTCATCGACTTGGTGCAAAACCTCAACGTGGAGGAAGACAACATCAACACATGGAAGAACGGCATCGCCCGCGCCTTGAAGAAATACGTCCCCGACGGACTCGTCGACGAGAAGGAGAAATGCCCCAACTGCGGCGAGAAGCTCATCTTCGAGGATGGTTGCAAGCACTGCCGCAACTGTGGTTACTCGAAGTGCGGCTAACCCAAAAACGAAAACAACAGTTGTTTTTTATCTTCATAATGGCAGGTCGCTGGCGCTTTTGCGCTGGCGACCTATTTTTGTGCAGCTGCCACGATGTGACAGCCTTATAAGTCAAATAAAACCCGGGCGTTTTCAGTCGTCACCGCTGCGATTTCATCTAACGGCATCCCCAACACATCGGCAATCTTCTGCGCGGTATGCACAAGGAAGGCCGGTTCGTTGCGCTTGCCGCGACAAGGAACGGGAGCCAAATAAGGCGCGTCGGTTTCGAGGACAATCCGATCGAGCGGTAGATTGGGCAGGAAATCTTTCACCGCGCAATTCTTGTAGGTGGTCACGCCACCCAAGCCAAGGTGGAAGCCCAAACCGAGATAGGCTTTGGCCTCGTCTTCGGTACCCGTGAAGCAGTGCATCACGCCGCGCAAGCCGCCGTCTTGTTTCCGCTCAAGGATTCTTGTCATCTTGTCGAAGGCGTTGCGGCAATGGATGGAGAGCGGCAAACCGAGTTGTTTGGCCCAATCGAGTTGGGTCGCAAAGGCATCGAGTTGCTGTTTCTCGTAGGTTGCGTCCCAATAAAAGTCGAGGCCCACCTCCCCTACTCCAACATAATGGACACGGGACTGCGGGACGCGGGACGCGGCACCAGCTCCACTCAACTCCTTTTCCATCTGCGAAAGCACCTCCTTGTAATCCTCGCGCACCTCCTCGGGTTGCAAGCCCATCATCACGCGGGTGCAGTCGGGAAACTGCTCGTGCAATTGGAGCATAGGCGCGATGGTCGACGCATCCACGTTGGGCAGAAGCATCATGCCTACGCCAGCCTGCAAAGCCCTTTCGACGGTTGCGTTGCGGTCGAGGCTGAACTGGTGGTCGTAGATATGGGTATGGGTGTCGATGAGGTCCATAACATTTATCCTTAAAAAAAGTGCGGCAACTTGCGTTGCCGCACTTCCAATTTATGAATCACTAACACTTAGTTTTCCAAAGCACTACCCTTCAGCGTGGTGTAGTTGATACGGAAGGCACCCACCTTACGAAGCTCTTGCTTCACGTCGGTGACGACACCCATACGGGTATCTCTGTGTACCTTCAGGGCCGTGGTCAGCAGGGGACGGTCGGCCTCGCTGCGCGAGTCGCGTTCCTTCTGGATCCAGTCGGCGATGTCGGTGGTACGGGCGAAGGCGTCGTCGAGTTGGATACGCGATTCGGTACCCAATTTCGAGTCACGCGGCGGTCCGATATAGATGGAGCTGACCAAAGCCTTGCGTTCGAGTTTCTGGATCTCGGAAGCCTTGGGCATGGCCGTCTTCACCTTCAGTTCGACATCACGCATTGAAGTCGTAATCATGAAGAAGAATATCAACATGTAGACAATGTCAGGCAGGGACGAGGTGCTCACTTGCGGCACTTCTTTCTTTCCTTCTTTTCTGAATTTACCCATATCTCTATCCTCCTTTAGTTGGTTTTGTATTCAACAGGCTCGGCCTCACTGACGCGCACGGGCACGGCCTCGTTGATAGCCTTGGTTTGATCTTCGGTGAGTTGGTCGAGATGCTTGTGGAATTTCTTCCATGCCAGCTCTTCCTTCATTTCGTTGAAGGCGCGGGCCAACTCGTTCTGCACACTGATATACATGGCATACGATGTACCGCGGTCGTTCTGGAGCGAAATCACGCCCTTCGACATGAGCACGTCGCCCACGAGGTCGAAGGTCTTGGTTTCCACTTCAGGCGCGGTTTCGTCGCCCGGACGAGGGGTCATGAAGTCTTTGGCTAAGTCCTTCAACATGGAGATGTCGGACGGACGGCCGTTGACCAACAACCTGTCGCTCTTGTTCACCATTACATTCATCACGTTTCTCTCCTTGACCTTCACGTCCTCGTCGTTTTGCTCGACGGGAGGAGGCAGACGACGGGTGATACCGTAGTCCACGTCCATGGAGGTCGTCATCAGGAAGAAACACAACAGCAAGAATGCTATGTCAGCCTGCGAACTGGAATTGATTTCAGGAGTTTTTCTTGCCATGATGAATTGATTTACTTTTTGATTGCCTTGTACAATACTGAGAACAGGATGGTGACAAGACTGACTACGAATGTTACATAGAAGAAGTTGAGGCCGAATTCGACCCAACCATGGGTTTTGCCCGAATAGGTGATTTCACCTGCTTGGTAAGGCACATCGAAACTGCTCTTTGACATCATGTAAGCCACAACCGCTATGACGGCGATTGCGACCACTGCAATCAACAGTTTCTTGATGTTGACGCCGTTGACGGCAGCGGTAAAGCAAACGGAAGCCAATGCGAAAACAATGCCAAGTATAACCAAGATGTAGCCCCAATTCAAGAGCATATTGGTGCGGGCATCGCTGCTGAGGTCCATGTAGAAATAGACTGCAAGGGCCACAGTGATCAATGCCAACAGGCCAAATACCCATTTACCGATATTAGAAAGCTTACCGTTCATGATTAATACTTGTTTTATTTGTTGTTGTACTTAGCGAGGATGTCCATGAACGAGATGGAAGCGTCTTCCATGTCGTTGACGATGCTTTCGATCTTAGAAGCGATGAAGTTGAAGAAAATCTGAAGGATGATGGCTGCGATCAGACCGAACACGGTGGTCAACAGAGCGACCTTCATACCTGAGGCCACAACCGTGGGGCTCATGTCGCCAGCGGCGGCGATGTCGTCGAAAGCCTGAATCATACCGATAACCGTACCCATGAATCCGAACATAGGAGCCAAGCTGATGCAGAGGCCAATCCAGCTCAGGCCGCTCTCGAGCTTGCCGCCAGCGACGGAACCGTAGGAAACGATGGACTTCTCGACGTCTTCGAGGCTTTGGCCGTCCTGATAGCGGATGAGGCCTTGGGTGAAGATGCTGGCCACGGGGCCGCGAGTGTCTTTGCAGAGTTGCTTGGCGCCTTCAACGTCGCCATTCTTCATCTTGTCTTCGATGCCGGCAAGAAGTTTCTTCGAGTTGGCAGAAGCCAAGGTCAGATAGATGATTCTCTCGATGGAGATGGCCATACCGATGAGGAGGATGACCAACACGATGCCCATGAAGCCGGGACCACCATCAATGAACTGCTTCTTGATGGATTCGCGGAAAGTGACAGGGGCGGCCTCTTCCGTTTGCACGGGAGTGGCTTCTTCAACGGTCTCCACAGCGGGAGTCTGTTCGGGAGCAACGGTCTGCTCCGTCTGCTCGGTTTGCGCTTGCTCTTCTTGAGCAACGACGAGATTGCTGACTCCGAAAGTCATAAGGCCAGCAACCATGAGGAAAGCAATTAATTTTTTCATAGTTGAGTTTGAATGATTTGATTATTACTTTATGAATTACTATGTTCTGATTCTTTCATCATTTCTTGCGGAGAGAGCGGGATTCGAACCCGCGGTACCCTTTTGGAGTACACACACTTTCCAGGCGTGCTCCTTAAACCACTCGGACATCTCTCCAGTGCCTCTCCATTCCCCTCGACCTTATCTGAAATCGTTGCCAAAAGTACGCATTTTTTCAATTGGCAAACAAAAATATTTGATTTTTTCTTCCAACATTTTCTCAAATGCTTGAATCATAGCGTCAAACGGTCATTTCCCCACGGATGGAAATTTGCAGGATTTCGCGGATTCGGCCTTGCGGAAGCCCTTCGCCGATGAGGTACATGAGCTTGGCCACGGCTGCTTCGGTGGTCATGTCGTAGCCGCTGAGCACGCCGATGCGGGCCATGTCGAGGCTGGTCTCGTAGCGTCCCATCTCCACCGATCCGGCCTTGCACTGCGTGATGTTGAGGATGATGAGCCCGCCGTCGATGGCTTCCTTCAAGGCGTCGAGGAACCACGAGGCGGTAGTGGCGTTGCCCGAGCCGAAGGTCTCCAACACCAAGGCCTTCAGGCCGGGCGTCTTGAGCGAATGGCGCACGAAGTCCTCGGAGATGCCGGGGAAGAGCTTCAGGATGCCGACGTTGCGGTCCATGTTGGTGTGTACCTTCAGTTTCTTGAAGTTGGGCTTCAGGATGCGCTCCTTATTATATTTGATGTGGACGCCCACTTCGGCCAAGTGCGGATAGTTGGTCGAGGCGAAGGCGTTGAAGTTCTCGGCGTTGAACTTGGTGGCGCGGTTGCCGCGCAGCAGTTGGTTTTGGAAGAAGATGCACACCTCGGGCACGATGGGCGTTTCGTCGTCCTTGGCGGCGGCAATCTCGATGGCGGCAAGGAAGTTCTCGCGGCCATCGGTGCGCACCACGCCCATAGGCAGCTGCGAACCCGTCAGCACGACGGGCTTGTTGAGGTTTTCGAGCATGAAACTCAGTGCCGAGGCGGTGTAGGCCATCGTGTCGGAGCCGTGAAGCACCACGAAGCCGTCGTAATGCTCATATTCCTCCCCTATCTTCGTCGCGAGGCGGATCCAGAAGTCGGGCGACATGTTGGACGAGTCGATGAGCGGGTCAAAGGAATAGAAGTCAATCTGATAGCCGAAGTTCTTCAACACGGGGAGGTGGGCGTAGATGTTGTCGAAGTCGAAAGGCACCAAGGCACCCGACGTGGGGTCTTGCATCATGCCAATGGTGCCGCCGGTATAGAGCACCAAGATGGAAATTTCTTCTTTGCTTTGCATAACGTATGCGTTTTCTTGCGGGGTGCAAAGGTACGGCTTTTTTTCGCTTGAAGCCAAATTTTTCGTTACCTTTGCGGCATGAAAACCATCGCCCGCATCCACACCGACTTCCCGACCAAGTTCGGCATTCCAAGGCAGAGCGGCATCGTGGCCTCGCTGCAAGGGCGCATCGTGTTTGAGCCTGACTACCGCAACGCGGAGGCCGTGCGCGGCTTGGAGGCGTTTTCGCACCTCTGGCTGCTGTGGGAGTTCTCGGAGGCCGTGCGCGACACTTGGTCGCCCACCGTGCGTCCGCCCCGCTTGGGCGGCAACGTGCGCATGGGCGTGTTCGCCACGCGCTCGCCGTTCCGACCCAATCCCATCGGGCTGTCGTCGGTGAAATTGGAACGCATCGAAATCGACCCGCAACTCGGCCCCGTCGTTTGCGTTTCAGGCATCGACCTGATGGACGGCACGCCGATTTACGACATCAAGCCCTACATCGCCTACACCGACAGCCATCCCGAAGCCGTCAGCGGATTCGCCACGACACCGGCGGAATATCTTTTGGAAGTGGATTTTGCGGAGGAATGGCTGTCGAAAATACCGCTCGACAAAAGGGAAGGCCTGAAAGCCGTGCTTGCGCACGACCCCAGGCCTCAGTACCATGAAGACCCAAACAGAATCTATGGCCTTCGTTTCGACGCTTTTGATGTCCGTTTCAAGGTGGACGGAAACCGTCTTGAGGTGGTCGAAGTGGTGTCGTTCACTTAATTTTCTCCACCGCCGTCTGCAAGATCTTGCCGTCTGTCTTGTCGTAGACATAGGTCAAGATATAGCATTGGTCGGCATTGTAGGCTTCGTCAATCTCGGCAGTGTGCTGAAGGGCGAACTCGTCGTTGACGAAGACTTGGCCTTCGCTCAGAAAGTCGCCGTCGAAGCCGTTCAGCGTGCCACGAAACACGTTGCGGAACACATAGTTGTCGTCCACGCCACCCGGAACGGTCTGTTTCCCGACGATGCTGTCTTCCACCAAGCACACGCTGACATACAGTTGCCCGACGACATCGGAGGTGGCCACCACATCCGACTCCACTTTCAGTTGGCGTGTCGCCTCGTCGTAGCTGTTGCTGATGGTGATGTCGAAAGTCTGGGCTTCGGCGAGGGCGTCGGCCACCGGCGTGTCGATTTGCTCGACATAAAGGGTGTTGCCGTCAGTCAAGGCCACATGGTCGACGGCAAACAGTGGGTTCGACGAGTTGTTGTTGTACCACTCCGTGCCTTCTTCCGTTCTGAAGTCGGGGAATCCGCCTACCGGCATGGCCAAGAAGCCGGCGTGGACGCTCAAGATGAAGACGCGGTCTTCGCCCAAGCGGTGCTGCAACTCGTGGGCAGCCGTGGCCGCCTCGGGGCAGTTGACGCAACGCACGCCCGTGAAGTCCTTGATGAGCACCGTCTTGCTGCCGCCCGTAGGCGTGTAAGGCTTGTGCGGATTGTCGATTTTGTCGCAGCTCGCCGATGCCAACATCAGGGCCGCTACTATTGTGATTATGGATATTTTCTTCATTTTTACCGATTTAGAATGATGTTGAAACCGTTAAAGTGACACCCGATGATGCAGGCACCGTGCGGCACACGCCGCCCACGCACACCACGCCTTCGCTTTGGCGACCGCCGCTCAGCATGACGCGGGTGGCATCGTGGATATAGGTGACCGTGCCCGTGAAGTAATGGTCGCGGTACTCCTCGACGGGGTTGCCGTAGTTCCACTTGTCGGCGATGGAGAAGGCCCAGTGCGGGTTGATGCTGTATTCGAGCAAGGCCGCCGCCCAGTCGCCGCGCTTCTGGTAGTCCTTCACCTCGCTCTCGTCGTACTCGTAGCCTTTGTGTACCTCCTTTTCCCAAAGTCCTTGAAGCTCAAGGCGCAGGCTCTGTTTCCTGTTGATCTTGTAGGTCACGTCCATGAAGCCGATGTTGGCCTGCACCACGGGAGCGCCGGCATGGCCTTCGATGGTCTCGATGTCGTAATAGAGGTTGATGTATTGCGCCGTGATGTGCCAGTCCTTATTGATCTTCTTGTCTATCTCGAAGTTGATGTCGCGGAAGAAGCGGTGGTCGCTGACGGCGAAGAAGTTGGACGTATAGCCCAAGGTGCCTTTCTTGTTGAGCACCATCTGTCCGTCGGCCATGATGGAGTCGCGCACGATGTCGTTCACTTGACTCATGTTGAAGGCCAATTTGGTACCATATTTTCCGCCGAGGGCCGTGCCTTTCGGGATGGTGTAGTTGATTTGCAGTTGTGCCGCCATCTCGCCGTTGGGTTGGGTCGAGTAGGTGTACATCGACGGCAGGCTGTGGGTGTGCGTATAATTAATAGGTGGGATGAAGTTGATGTCCAAGTCGTTCTGCTTGCCTGTGTACATCGACTTGAAGCTCATGTTGTCGACACGCTTCACTTGAAGGACGGCACCGAAGCCCTTTTGCGAATAACTCAGCGACGACAGTATGGCGCGGCCTTCCTTGTAGATGAAGTTGTTGATGGCCGACGGGTCGTTGATCTTGTAGGCGTATTCCGTACTGAAGGCCCAGTTGCCGTAGCCCAAGTTGATGCGGGCAGCCGCTGCGCCCACGTTTTCGGGGATGTAGTAGAACAGGCTTTGGTCGTACTGTTTCTTGCTGACGAAGCTGCCGCCAATCGTCATGCTGAACTTGGAGTCGTTGAGTGAGGCGATGCTTTGGTTGAGGTTCCATTCGCCGTCAACGCCGCGCACGATGCCTCGATAGTCGTCGGCGGCGAAGTCGCGCTCAAGATAAGGTGCCCAAAAGTAACGTTGGCGGCCATACACGCCCTTCAAGGTCACGCCACGGGTGGGACGCACCACCACGCGGGCACCGCGCAGGGCGTTGTCCATGCCCAAAGACCACTCCTCGTAGGTGCGAAACACGAGGCCGCTCCCAAACTGGTCGTAGATGTCGCCCACGGTCATGCCGATGAAGCCGTTGTCGTAGGTGGCGAAGAAATTGGCCACGCCCACGCCGTTCAGCTCGCTGCGGAAGCCGTTCATCTCAGGCAAGAAAGCCTCGAAACGGATACCCGCCGAGAAGTGGCCGTTGGTGTAGCCCACCTTACCGAAACCATTGATACCCAATTTCTTGCCGTTGAGGTCGGTGATGTCGATACCCTCATCGAGCATGTAATACTGGGCATCGGTCTGGAAGCTGCCGTTCACTTGGCTGTTTTCGATGAACGACTGGGCACTCACTCTGAGACTCAAAGCCAGAGCGAGTGCGCTTAATAAGAGTATATGTTTACGCATAAATGTGTCTATTTTGACTTCGAGACACGGGACTGCGCGACTGCGGGACAAACCCAAGTCTCGTGTCCCGCAGTCTCGTAGTCTCGCGTCAAATGATTACTTTTTCTTCTTCGCGACTTTCAGAATCTCTTCGTAGAGGTCTTCTTCGCCGCCTTCGATGTAGCCCGTGTGCTGGTAGACGAGTTTGCCGTTGCCGTCGAAGAGGAAGGTGTGAGGCGGGTTGCTGACGTTCATGGCACGTTTGAGGTCGCTGTTCACGTCGAGCAGGACGTCAAAGTCCCAGCCCTTGCCTTCCACGACGGGCTTCACCTTGGCCGTTGAGCGCGAGTCGTCGATGCTGACGGCATAAAGCTTCACACCGGTTTCGTCCACCCAGTCTTGGTACACGTCGTTCAAGGCATTGTGCTCCTTGATGCACGGTCCGCACCAAGTGGCCCAAAACGTGAGAACGATGGGGTTGCCGTTGTTCGACAGCTGGGAGATGTTCACATCCTTGCCGTTCAGGTCCTTCAAGGTGACGCTCGGCAGGTCCGATTTCGATTGCGCATAAAGCCCCGACACCATCAAGGCCATCATTAAAAACGCTGTTAGTCTTTTCATATTGATTTTAGATTTAAAGATTTCAGATTTCAAATTTCAGGATTTCAGATTTCAAGATTCTTCGAGCTGGCAATAGATTTCGAGTAGCTTGCAATATTTTTCGGCCCTGATGGCAACTTTCTTGACGACGTTTGGAATCAGGACACATTCTCCGGCATTTACAAATATCGCGCCATTTTCCCACACCAACGAAAAAATTCCTTCCAAAGGCATCAGAATCACGAAAGAGTCGAGGTTGGAGTAGTCCTTTTCCATCTCGCCTTGCAGTTGGAGGAGATTGGTCACAAAATACTGGCAATCAACCACATTAACCGTTTTGTTCATCACCTGTGGCACCTCGATTCTATAGTTGTCGGGTATGGTGCCGTCGATGGCCTCCACCGACTGCGGAATGTGCAGCTCGCGACGCATTCCGGCCACGTCGATGCGGTCCCAATCATAAATACGGTAAGTCGTATCGGATGTTTGCTGTATCTCGGCCACCATGATGCCCGGACCCAGCGCATGGACACGACCCGCAGGGATGAAAAACACATCGTCCTTCGCCACCTGCTCGTGGTTCAGCACCGATTGCAGTCGGTTGTCTTTCAACACATTGGCATAATCCATCCGTGTCAATGGGCGGTTGAAGCCCATGACGAGTTCGGCATCCTTGTCGGCCTGCATCACATACCACATCTCGGTCTTGCCGTTGCCCAAGCCGCGTTTCTCGGCTAACTCGTCGTCGGGGTGAACCTGCACCGAGAGCCAGTCGTTGGCGTCGATGATTTTCAGCAGCAACGGGAACTGCTCGCCGTATTGGTCGAACACCGAATCGCCCACAAGGTCGCCCATGAAGGTTTCCACTAAGTCGTTGATTTCGTCGCCCTCGAAGTCGCCGTTGGCGACCAAGCTCTGCTCGTCC